>DASPIH010000165.1:0-5274 GCA_035629195.1 Blastococcus sp.
CTCGCTCTCGGCGCCCGGCATGCCGGCGGGTGCCGCGACCGGGGCGTCCGTCGGTGCCGGCCCGGTCCGCGGCGGGCCCGGCACGGGTCGCGGCGCGGTCGGCTCGGTCATGTGCGCCTCTCGGGATGGTCGGTCGGTCCGGACGCCCGGCCCAGCCGGAGGTCCGGTCGGGTGCTTCCGTCCCCTGCGGAGGTTACCGGCCGAAGACGACGGGACGAGTCCGACCGCAGGGCGCGATAGCGTCGGCGGGAACGCCCCCGCCGCCGACTCCTGGAGACCTGCCCGCGTGGCCACGATGGACCAGTGCATGACCGCCCTGAAGGGGATCCTCGGCGACCTCGCCGCCAAGCCGGCGGCGGCCGGCCTGGACCGCAGCCTCTCCTGCCGCCTGACCGATCTGAACCAGGTCGTGCTCGGTCGGCTGAGTGCCGGTTCGGTGCGGGATCTGCGCGCCGTCGCCGACGGGCCGGAGGTGCCGAAGGCCGACATCCGGCTGACCATGAGCAGTGACGACCTGGTCGCTCTCACCGACGGCCGGCTCTCCTTCGGCTCCTCGTGGGCCAGCGGACGGGTGAAGCTGGAGGCCGGGGTGCGGGACCTGCTTCGGCTGCGCAAGCTGCTCTGAGGGCCGCGCCCGGGCGTCAGGCCCGGTCGGCGCCCAGCCCCCAGCCGGCGAGCACGGCATGGGCCGCGTCGTCGGCGGCCAGGACGCGTGCAGGAACTCCGTCGTCCGGGTTCCCGGCCCAGTGGGCCACGCAGAGAGCGCGCAGACCGTCGAGCCCGTCGGAGCTGCCGGGCGCGCTCCCTTCCGTGCCGGGTGCGGATGCAGCGGGGCTCGCCAGTTCCAGCGCCGTCCCGCCCTCCGCTCTCCGGACCGCCCAGCCACCGCACGTCCAGGCGGCACCGGCAGCGGTCACCGGGGGGTGGGGCACGAGCAGTCCGACCGCGTCCGGTGCGAGCAGATCCGGGCGGCGCACCGGTTCGGCGGCGAGCAGGGTGACCGGATCGGTGACCCCGGACAGGACGAGCAGGCTCGCTGCTCCGGCGCGCCTGGCTCCTTCGATGTCCGTGTCGAGCCGGTCGCCGACCACGAGCGGGCTCCGCGCGCCGGTCCGCCGGACGCACTCGGCGTGCATCGCGGGGTCGGGCTTGCCCGTGACGAGCGGCAGCCGGCCCGTCACTCCGCGCACCACGGCGACCATGGCACCGTTCCCCGGCAGCGGACCCCGCGGGGAAGGAATCGTGGCGTCGGCGTTCGTGGCCACGTGCCGGGCCCCGTTCCGCACCGCGACGACCGCCTCCGCCAGCTGAGCCCACCCCACCTCCGTGCCGTAGCCCTGCACGACCGCGTCGGGGCGGTCGTCCGCCGAGAGGACGACGGTCAGCCCGGCGGCTCGCAGAGCTGCGGCAACGCCCGGCCCGCCGACCGGGAGGACGCGACCACCGGGACCGAGCAGGCCGGCGACCACCGTGGCCGCCGCCTGAGAGCTGGTGATGACGTCCTCGGGTGCCGCCGCGACCTCGAGCTCGGTCAGGTGCGTGGCCACGTCCTCCGGCGTGCGCGCGGCATTGTTCGTGACGAAGCCCAGCCGCATCCCGTCGGTCCGTGCCGACGCGAGGGCCGCCGGCACGCCCGGCACCGCGTCGGCGCCCACGTAGACGACTCCGTCGAGATCCAGCAGCGCCACGTCGTAGCTCCGGCTGGGCGGGGTGCCGCATCCGCCGGCCAGGGGCACCGACGGGCGGCTCGTCGCGCTCATGCCGACCTCCGCGGGAGCCGGGCACGGACACCGCGCAGGGCGCGGGCGTAGTGCGCGAGATCCGGGCGCATGGCCACCGCGAGGGCCAGGTGCTCGGCCGCCAGTGCGAGGTCGCCGGCCTTGCTGGCCGCCAGGCCGAGCCCGAACTGCGCGTAGTCGTCGGTCGGGTTGAGAGCGATGAGCTCGGTGAAGCTGAGGATGGCGTCCTCATAGCGCCCGGCGTCGTGATGTGCCCGCGCCAGGGCCTCGCGAATGCTGCGCGAGTCGGGTTCCGCCGCGGCGGCACGGGCGAGGAGCGTGGCCGCCGCGTCGGGGTGCCGGTCGGCGAGCAGCTGCATTCCGCGCTGGTACCACTCGTAGACGTCGCCGGTGGGCGTCGTCGGATCGCCGGCGTCGTCCTTCGTGGAACTCGCCTCGGACACCGTCGTCCCCTCCCTCGTTCGCCCAGCTCACCCGGATCCCGGTCGCCCCGGCGGATGAGCGCGTAGCCCTGCCCCACCGGGGCGCTCCTACGATCCCGGACGTGCTCCCGTCGTCGGCAGGTCCCCCGTCGCACCGGCCGGTTCCGGGTCTGGAGGTGCGGCCGTTCCGGGCGCTGACCTATCGGCAACGGGATCCCGCCTACCTGGCTCGCGTCAGCTCGCCAGCCTACGACCTGGTGACCCCCACCGGCCGGGACCGACTGGCCGAGGCCGACCCGCACAACGTCGTCCGGCTGATCCTCCCCCGCACCGTCGACGCAGCTTCCGGCGCTGACGCGCCGGCGCATCTGGCTGCGTCGACACTGCGGACCTGGGTGACCGAGAGGGTGCTCGTCCGCGACCCGCGGCCGGCTCTGTGGCTGTACGAGCTGGCCCCGCCGGACGGTCCGGCCGCCACCACCGGCTGGCTCGGCGCCGTGACGATCCCGCCCGTCGGCTCGCCCGCGATCCTGCCGCACGAGGACACCTTCCCCGACGCGGTGGAGGGGCGACGGGCGCTTCTGGCGGCGACGGGTACCGACCTGGAACCGATCGTCCTCGCCCACGATCCGCAGCCAGAGCTCGACGAGCGGGCCCGCCAGGTGCGCAGAGGCGCCGCGACGCTGCAGCTGACCGACGCCGACGGCGTCCGCCACCGCCTCTGGAGGGTGACCGATGCGGGGGTGGTTGCGTCCGTGACCGGCGCGCTGGGTCGCGCCCGCGCCGTGATCGCGGACGGGCACCACCGGTTCGCCGCGGCCCGTGCCCACGGCGGCGCGGATGGAGCGGACGCCGTGCTGGCCCTCCTGACGCCGATGGGCGCCGGCGGCCTGCGCGTCGACCCGATCCACCGGGTGGTGCCAGGTCTGTCGTTTCCCTCGGCGGTCGAGTCCGCGGGGCGAGGTTTCGTCACGGCCGCTGTACCGGTGGGAGCCGACGGATGGCCCGGCGTCGCCGCCGCCGCGCGCGCCTGGCTCCACGATCCCGCCGAGCGGGGGCTGCTGATCACCGACGGGCGCAGTCTCGTGCGGCTCTCCGCCCCGACGTCGGAGGTGCGCGATGCCGTACCTGCCGAGGCGCCGCCGGCCTGGCGGGAGTTGGACGTCGTCCTGGCTCATCACGGCCTCATCGGCCGGCTGTGGGGCCGGCCGGACACCGTCGACTCCGTGCTGGTCGCGCACCGGCTCGAGGAGGCGGTGCGCTCGGCGGCCGAGGGAGCTGGCGTCGCGGTGCTGTTGCGCGCACCCTCCCCCACCGATGTGGCCGCGGTGGCCCGTGCGGGTGCCCGGATGCCGCGCAAATCGACGCTGTTCGTCCCGAAGCCCCGTACCGGCCTGGTCTTCCGTCCGCTCGCCGACTGAGCACCGGGGCGCCGCGCCGTCACGCGGTCTCCTCCGCTGCGCCGCCCGAGGCCCGGGGCGCCTTGCGGCCGCGTCTGCAGTTCACCTCGCAGACGGAGGCGGTACCGCTGCCGGTCCGCCAGAACCGACGCTGCAGCGCACCCTCGACCTCGACGACGTCGCCCGGCTGCCAGGCGGCGATCCGGCGCTGCAGGGCACGGTCGTAGGTGATGCAGGTGAGGACGTCGACGGACTGGCCACGCGCGGGCACCACGGGCCGGCGCACGATCAGACGGAAGGTCAGGAGTGGGTCACCGCTGGGTAGCGTGCGGAGTTCGGCCGGCGCGGACATCCGCCCGCGCAGCACGACGTCGTTGCGGTCGATCAGGGCCACGGTCATGTCCGGAGCCTGGTCCGCCCGGAATGCTCCGTGAGTCCTCGGAGCCGATCTGTGGACGCCGCGCCCCCATGTGGACGGGCGCGGCGCCCCTGTCAGTGCTCAGTGCCCGGCGTCGTCGCCCTCCGGTCCCGTCTCACCCAGGAGCTCGGCGACCTCCGCCTCGACCTCGTCCTCGAACGACATCCCGGACGGGCCCGGCTCGTCCTCGGCCTCGTCGTCGTCGCCATCGGTATCGACGGCGCCGTGGGTCTCGTCGACGTTATCGGTCTCGTCGACGCCGTCGGTCTCGTGGGCGTCGTCGGTCTCGTTGGCGTCGTCCTGGTCGAGGCCGTCCTCCTCGACCTCGGTGAACTCCACGCCCAGCCCTTCACCGACCAGCTCCGGGTCGATCGCGGCCACCGCGGCGCGGAACTGGTCGGCTCGCTCGTCCTCACCCTGAGCGCGCAGCAGGTCCGCGTAGGCAGCGGCCATGCGCAGCAGTCCCTCGTCAGCGGCGTCGAGACCCGCCGGGTCCGGACGTCCACCCAAGGCGGCCTCGAGCACGAGGCGCGCAGCGGCGTCCTCGCCGAGGTCCCGGCGCGCTCCGGCCTCGACGAGCCGAAGCTCGACGGTCTCCTCGGCGTCCGGTCCGGCAGCCAGTGCCTCGGCGACCAAGCGGAGCGCGACGTCGGGCCTCCCGAGCGCACGCTCACAGTCGGCGAGCACCGCCCGGTAGCTGTCGTCACCGCTCATCCGACGGTAGGCACGCAACTCACGAGCGGCCTCCGCGTAGTCCTCGGCGTGGTACGCCGCCACACCGACGGCCTCGCGGACGACGGCCAGCCGCGATGCCCGGTCGCGAGCGGCACGCGCATGAACCAGCGCCGTCTCGGGGTCATCGTCGACCAGCGTGCCTGCGACGACGAGATGCCCAGCGACCCTCGCGGCGTTACGCGCGTCGAGCCCACGAAGTGCAGACCTGATGGCAGGGTCCAACTCCCGCGGGTCCGCCCACTCGGGGATCTCGGGGCCCGCCGGCACCGGCGGACGACGATCCGTCGTCGCTCCCGCCCCCGCCGCCGCGCCGAACCGGCGGTCATCCGATGGCCGCCGCTCGCGCCAGTCACCCCCGGAGCGCTGCGGACGGTCACCCTGCGGGCGCCGGTCCTGCCAGTCACCGCGGGGACGGTCGCCCTGCGGGCGCCGGTCTTGCCAGTCCCCACGAGGACGGTCGTTCTGCGGGCGGTCGGAGCGCTGCGGACGGTCACCGTAGGAGCGGTCGGAGCGCTGCGGACGGTCACCCTGCGGGCGCCGGTCCTGCCAGTCCCCACGGG
>DASPIH010000166.1:0-8526 GCA_035629195.1 Blastococcus sp.
AAGGACGACATCCTCTACGTCATCGAGGCCAACCCGCGGGCCAGCCGCACGGTGCCGTTCGTCTCCAAGGCCACCGCCACCCCGGTGGCCAAGGCAGCCGCTCGGGTGATGCTGGGCGAGTCGATCGCCGCCCTCCGCGAGGAGGGCCTGCTGCCGGAGCGCGACGGCGGGGACCTGCCGGGCGACGCGCCGATCGCGGTCAAGGAGGCGGTGCTCCCGTTCAACCGGTTCCGCACTGCCGACGGGTCGTTCGTCGACACCGTGCTCGGACCGGAGATGAAGTCCACCGGCGAGGTGATGGGCCTCGACGCCGAGTTCGGCACCGCGTTCGCCAAGTCGCAGGCCGCCGCCTACGGATCGCTGCCCACGGGGGGGACGGTCTTCGTCTCCCTGGCCAACCGGGACAAGCGCTCGGCGGTCTTCCCGGTCAAGCGGCTGGCCGACCTCGGCTTCCGCGTCCTCGCCACCGCCGGCACCGCGCGGGTGCTGCGCCGGCACGGCGTCGACTGCGAGGTCGTGGGCAAGTACAGCGAGGGCCCCGGCAACTGCGTCGAGCGCATCCTCGCCGGAGACGTCGACATCGTGGTCAACACGCCGTTCGGCGCCCCGGGGAACAGCGGGCCGCGCCTGGACGGCTACGAGATCCGCACCGCCGCGGTGACCGTGGGCATCCCGTCGATCACCACGGTGCAGGGCCTGGCCGCCGCGGTCCAGGGCGTGGAGGCGCTGCGGCGCGGCGACGTCGGCGTGCGCAGCCTGCAGGAGGTGCACGCGGCGCTGGCGGGCGGCACGCACGGCGGATCGAGCACCGTCGCCGGGACCGGGGAGTGACGACGGCTCCGGCGGAGGATGTCGCCCGGCGGCTCGGGGAGGACCTCGGAGCCCGGGGCCTCGTCCCGGGTCTGGTGGCGGCCTTCACCGGCGGCGTGACCCGTTTCGCGCGCCCGGGCCGCGAGGAGCTCGACGAGCTGACGGCGGGAGCCGACGCACTGGCGCGGCGCCTGGCGGCCGGCGACGTCGGAGCGCGGGACCTGCCGCTGCTCACCCGCGTCCTCTTCTTCGCCGGTCACGCCGACGTGCTGGCCGCGCACGGGATCCCGACGCCGGCCTACGACCTGCTGGGCTCGTTCCGGGAGAACCTCGCCCGCCCGCTCGGGCCGGTGCCGTCCGGGCGCCCGACGGCGGCCGGCCGGCGCTGGCGGTTGCTCGGTCGCACGGTCGGCTTCCCGGTCGGTGTGCCGGCCTGCGTGCTCAACGGCAGCGAGGCGTGGGTGCGGCACAACCTCGCGTCCGGCTACTCGGTGCTCACGTACAAGACCGTCCGCGGCCGGGTGCACCCGGCCAACGAGCAGCCGAACTGGACCTTCGCGCCGCGGGAGACGGCGAGCCTTCCGCCGGGTGCGGCGGCCGAGGTGGTGTCCGACCCGTGGAACTGGGTGGAGCCGGGCGACCCGCGAGTGAGCACGGTGAACTCCTTCGGGGTTCCCTCGCCGGCGCCCGGGGAGTGGATGGCCGACCTCGAGCGGGCGCTGGCCGCCACCGGCGAGGACGCGCTGCTGCTGGTCAGCGTCATGGGGGAGGACCCCGACGGCACGGGGCAGCAGGCGGCCCTGGCCGGCGACTTCGCGCGGACCGCGCGGATGGCCGAGGAGGCCGGCGCCGGCGTGGTGGAGCTCAACCTGTCGTGCCCGAACACGCTGGACCGCTCGGCCGCCGGCGTGAAGCCGCCCCTCTGCCTGGACCCGGACGCGACCGTGGCGGTGGTGGAGCAGGTGCGCCGGGAGCTGGACGACCGCACCGGGCTGGTGGCGAAGCTCTCCTGGCTCGACGAGGAGCGGCTGGCCGCCCTCGTGCCCCGGCTGGGACCGCTGGTCGACGGGATCGCGGGCATCAACACGCTGCAGAGCCGGGTGCGGCGCAGCGACGGCGCGCCCACCTTCCCCGGCCGCGAGCTGGCCGGGCTCTCGGGGGTCGCCGTGCGCGATTCCGCGCTGGACTTCACCCGGCGGCTGGTGGCGCTCCGCGAGGCGGGAACGGCGCACTTCGACGTCCTGGCCATGGGCGGGGTCACCGACCCGGCGTCGTTCGAGGCGCTGTTCGCCCTCGGTGCCGACGCCGTGCAGTCGGCGTCGGGCGCCTTCGCCGACCCGCTGCTCGCCCAGCGGTGCATCACCGCCCTGGGGCACACGCTGCCGCGCGCCGTGGAGGAGGACCGATGAGCACCCCGTTCGGCCGCCGGCTGGCCGACGTCGTCGCCGACCGCGGGCCGCTGTGCGTCGGCATCGACCCGCATGCGCCGCTGCTGGCGGCGTGGGGGCTGCCCGACTCACCGGAGGGACTGGCCCGGTTCACCGACACCGTCGTGGACGCCCTGGCCGGGTCCGTCGCCGTCCTCAAGCCTCAGCTGGCGTTCTACGAGCGGCACGGCTCCCGTGGCCTGGCCGTGCTGGAGGAGGCGGTCGCGCGGGCACGGGCGGCCGGCGCCCTGGTGCTCCTGGACGCCAAGCGCGGGGACATCGGCTCGACGATGTCCGGCTACGCCGACTACCTGCGCCCCGAGCACCCGCTCGCGGTCGACGCGATGACCGTCAGCCCCTACCTCGGCCCCGGGTCGCTGCAGCCGGCGGTCGACACCGCCCGGGCGCACGGCGGCGGGTTGTTCGTCCTCGCCCGCACCTCCAACCCCGACGCCGGCACGTTGCAGCACGCGCGGGTGGGGGAGCGGTCGGTCGCCCAGGTGGTCGTCGACACGGTGCGGGGCTGGAACACCGCGGAGCGGGCCCCCGGCGGCACCGGCTCGTTCGGGGTCGTCGTGGGTGCCACGCTGCGCGAGCTGGACGTCGACCTGGACGGGCTCGGAGGACCGGTGCTGGCTCCGGGGCTGGGCGCGCAGGGTGGCACGGTCAGCGACCTCCGGCGCCTCTTCGGAACCGGTTCCGCCGTCGTCCCGACGGTCTCGCGCGACGTCCTCGGAGCCGGTCCGGACCCGGCATCCCTCCGCGCGGCGGCCGACCGCTGGGCCGAGGCGATCACGGCCTGAGACCCGCACTGCCCTCGGCGGCCGGCGTCCCGTCGGCGTGTCGTGTCACCGGCGTGTCGGTGCGGACCGGGCCACCTGCTGGCACTCCTCCACAACCCGATCGGAAACGTCCGATCACCCACGTTGACCTGCGCGGATGACGGTCAGTAGCCATCCGCGTGGGGATCGTGCGCGCGGGTGCCCCGGAAGTCCGGCGCGCGCTGCCGGGTAGCAGCGTGACCTGCGGATTTGCCGGGAACCACGGTGACCGAGAGGCTCGGACCCGAGGCGCGCCACGCCTCGGAGAACCGAACGACGGCCGGCCGGAAGCGGCCGGCGACGACACGATTGGGTTGCACCATGCCCCTGCCTGACCTGTCCCCGGAACAGCGGGCCGCCGCACTCGAGAAGGCGGCAGCAGCCCGCAAGGCGCGCGCGGAACTCCGCGAGCGGCTCAAGAGCAAGGGCGCCACCGTCGGCGACGTCCTCAAGCAGGGCGACACCGACGAGGTGATCGGCAAGATGCGTGTCTCCGCCGTCCTGGAGTCCCTGCCGGGAGTCGGCAAGGCCCGGGCTGCGAAGATCATGGAACGCCTGGAGATCTCCCCGACGCGCCGCGTGCGAGGGCTGGGCGCCAACCAGCGCCGCGCGCTGGAGGCCGAGTTCGGAGGCGAACAGGTCGTCTGACCGCGGTCGCACGATGCAGGCACGACCGGGCGGGGACGACGAGTGGCAGCAGCGACAGCGGCACGGCTGACCGTGCTCTCCGGTCCCTCCGGCGTCGGCAAGGGCACCGTGGTCGCCGAGGTCCGGCGCCGGCACCCCGACGTGTGGGTGTCGGTGTCGGCCACCACTCGCCGTCCCCGGCCGGGCGAGACGGACGGGGTGCACTACCACTTCGTCGACGACGCCGAGTTCGACCGGCTGATCGCCACCGACGGCCTGCTGGAGTGGGCGCAGTACGCGGGACACCGCTACGGCACTCCCGTCGGACCCGTCCGGGCCCAGCTGGAGACCGGCCGGCCGGCCCTGCTGGAGATCGAGCTCCAGGGCGCCCGTCAGGTGCGCAGCCGCGCACCCGAGGCGCAGCTGGTCTTCCTGGCCCCGCCCTCCTGGGCCGAGCTGAAGAGCCGGCTGGCCGGCCGGGGCTCCGAACCGGCCGCCGTCCAGGAGGAACGGCTGCGGATCGCGCAGGCCGAGCTGGACGCCGCCGGGGAGTTCGACGTGGTGGTCGTCAACGACGACGTGGCCCGAGCCGCCGACGAGTTGGTAGGCTTGCTGACTGCGCCGTCGCCCGAACTGCACCAGGGGGCCGGCGCTTCCGAGTGAGAGGGCGGTCGACGGCCCCCGTCGCCCCGCTCACTCCCGCCGAATGATCGAGGAGACCCGCCGAGCCGTGTCCGGAGTCGCACCCGCCCCCGAGGGCATCACCAACCCGCCCATCGACGAACTGCTCGAGCGCACCAGCAGCAAGTACGGCCTGGTCATCTTCGCCGCCAAGCGCGCACGCCAGATCAACGCGTACTACAGCCAGCTCTCCGAGGGCCTCCTCGAGTACGTGGGCCCGCTGGTCGACACCGCGCCCCAGGAGAAGCCGCTGTCGATCGCGCTGCGCGAGATCAACGAGGGCCTGCTGGCCCACACCGCCGGCGAGAACTAAAAGAACCCCCTTCTCCCCACCCTTCGCAAGCTCAGGGTGGGACCCGGAAGGGGGCGGCCGTTCCAGCACCTCACCTGCCCGTTGTGATGGGGACGCCCCTGGCCTGTGCCGGGGGCGTCGTCGGATCTGCGGGATGATGGCCGCATGAGCCGGATCGTGCTGGGGGTCAGCGGCGGGGTCGCCGCCTACAAGGCCGCGCTGCTGCTGCGGGCCCTCACCGAGGGCGGGCACGACGTCCGCGTCGTCCCGACCCCCGGCGCGCTGCACTTCGTGGGCGCGGCCACCTTCGAGGCGCTGTCGGGCAACCCGGTCACCACCGACGTCTGGTCCGACGTCCCCGAGGTCGCGCACGTGCGCATCGGTCAGGAGGCCGACCTCGTCGTCGTCGCCCCCGCCACCGCCGACCTGCTGGCCCGCGCCGCCACGGGCCGTGCCGACGACCTGCTCACCGCCACCCTGCTCACCGCGCACTGCCCGGTGGTGTTCGTGCCGGCGATGCACACCGAGATGTGGCTGCACCCGGCCACCCAGGACAACGTCGCCACGCTCCGGCGGCGCGGCGCCCTGGTGCTGCCCCCCGCCGTCGGGCGCCTGACCGGCCCCGACTCCGGCCCGGGGCGCCTGCCCGAACCGGCGGACATCGCCGCGCTGGCGTCGGTGGTCCTGGACTCCGGCGCTGCCGCGCTGGCCCCCGACCTCACCGGCCGCCGGGTCGTGATCAGCGCCGGCGGCACACGGGAGCCGCTGGACCCCGTCCGGTACCTCGGCAACCGCTCGTCGGGCAAGCAGGGCTGGGCGCTGGCCCGGGTCGCGGCCGCACGCGGCGCCGACGTCGTGCTCGTCGCCGCGAACGTCGAGCTGCCGGCGCCCTTCGGCGTCCGGGTGGTCCCCGTGGGCACGGCCGAGGAGCTGCGCACCGCCATGCTCTCGGAGGCGGGTGCGGGCGGGCAGCCGATGGCCGACGTCGTCGTCATGAGCGCGGCGGTCGCGGACTTCCGTCCGGCCGACGTCGCCGCCACCAAGATGAAGAAGGGCGCGGCGAGCGAGCCGGCGTCGGTGCCGCTGGTGCGCAATCCCGACGTCCTCGCGGAGCTGGTCACCAAGCGGGCGGCGGGCCAGCTCGTCGTCGGCTTCGCGGCCGAGACCGGTGACGAGGACGGCGACGTGCTCGCCCACGCGCGGACCAAGCTCGCCCGCAAGGGCTGCGACCTCCTCGTGGTCAACGACGTCTCGGCCGGGCAGGTCTTCGGCCGGGCGGAGAACGCCGTCGTCGTGCTGGACGCCGACGGGGGCAGCACCGACGTGCCCCGGGGCACCAAGGACGCCGTCGCCGCGGGGATCTGGACCGCCGTGAGCAAGCGGCTGGGGGAGCCCGCCGGCGGCTGAGGAGCAGTCCGTGGCACCCGGCGTCGGGCGACGCCGGTAACGTGCGCACGCAGCACCCGACCACCCAGCACCCGGCCACCCCGTCGCGTGCCGCCCCTCGCAACGCCCGCCCGGGCGAACCCGCCCGTGCACGCCCGTCCTGCCACCGACACCCAGGGAGTCCCGAGTGCCACGCCGCCTCTTCACGTCCGAGTCGGTGACCGAGGGCCACCCGGACAAGATCGCCGATCAGATCAGCGACGCGATCCTCGACGCGATGCTCACCCAGGACCCGCGCAGCCGGGTCGCGGTGGAGACCATGATCACCACCGGTCAGGTGCACATCGCGGGCGAGGTCACCACGGCCGGCTACGTCGACATCCCGGCGATCGTGCGCGAGACGGTGCTGCGCATCGGTTACGACTCCTCCCGCAAGGGCTTCGACGGCGCCTCCTGCGGCGTCAGCGTCTCCATCGGCGCGCAGTCGCCCGACATCGCGCAGGGGGTCGACACCGGCTTCGAGGCACGCACCTCCGGCGGGGCCGACGACGAGATCGAGCGCCAGGGCGCCGGCGACCAGGGCCTGATGTTCGGCTACGCCACCGACGAGACGCCCGAGCTCATGCCCCTGCCGATCGCGCTGGCGCACCGGCTGTCCCGCCGGCTGTCCGCGGTCCGCAAGGACGGGTCGGTGCCCTACCTGCGTCCCGACGGCAAGACCCAGGTCACCGTCGTCTACGAGGACGACCGGCCGGTCGCCGTCGACACGGTGGTCGTGTCCTCGCAGCACGCCGAGGACATCTCCATCGAGACGCTGCTGACCCCCGACATCGAGGAGCTCGTCGTCGAGCCGGAGCTGGCCGCCCTCGGCCTGCCCACCACCGGCCACCGGCTCCTGGTCAACCCCACCGGCAAGTTCGTCATCGGCGGCCCGATGGGCGACGCCGGGCTCACCGGCCGCAAGATCATCGTCGACACCTACGGCGGCATGGCCCGCCACGGCGGCGGCGCCTTCTCGGGCAAGGACCCGTCGAAGGTCGACCGTTCCGGGGCCTACGCGATGCGCTGGGTGGCCAAGAACGTCGTCGCCGCCGGGCTGGCCCGCCGGTGCGAGGTGCAGGTCGCCTACGCCATCGGCGCCGCTCACCCGGTGGGCCTGTTCGTGGAGACGTTCGGCACCGGCACGGTGGCCGACGAGGTGCTGGAGAAGGCGATCAGCACGGTGTTCGACCTGCGTCCCGGCGCCATCGTCCGCGACCTGGACCTGCTGCGGCCGATCTACCGGCCCACCGCCGCCTACGGCCACTTCGGCCGCGCCGACCTCGACCTGCCGTGGGAGCGACTCGACCGGGCCGAGGCGCTGCGCTCGGCGGTGGCGTAGGAAGAGGACCCCGCTGCCCGCCGACGACCAGGGCGCCCCGCGCATGCCGCGGGTGGCCCGGGTCGTCGTGGACGTGCCGCTGGCACACCTGGACCGGCCCTTCGACTACGCCGTGCCCGACAAGTACGCCGGCACGGTGCAGGCCGGGTGCCGGGTGCGGGTGCGCTTCCGCGGCCGGCTCGTCGACGGCGTGGTGTGGGAGCTGGGCGACACCACGGACTTCGCCGGCACCCTGCAGCCCCTGTCGCACGTGCCCTCGGGCGAGCCGGTGCTCACCCCGCAGGTGGCCCGCCTCGTGCGGGCGGTCGCCGACCGGTACGCCGGCACCGCCAGCGACGTGCTCCGGCTGGCGCTGCCGCCGCGTCGCGCCGCCGCCGAGAAGCGGGACGTCCCGACGCCGGAGGCGCTGCCCGGGCCACCCGACCCCGCCGGCTTCGCCCGCTACCTCGCCGGGCCCGCCCTGCTCACCGCGCTGGCCGGCGGACGGCCGGCGCGGGCGGTGTGGACGGCGCTGCCCGGTGAGGACTGGCCGACCCGCCTGGTCGAGCTCTGCCAGGCCACCCTGTCCGGGCGACGGGGGGCCCTGGTGGTCGTCCCCGACGGCAAGGACCTGGACCGGCTGGCGACGGCGGCCCAGCGGCTGCTGCCCGAGCACTCGTACACGGTGCTGCGCGCCGACGACTCCCCGGAGGTGCGCTACCGCCGGTTCCTGGCCGCCTCGCGCGGTGCCGCCCAGGTCGTGCTCGGCACCCGTGCGGCCATGTTCGCCCCCGTCCGGGACCTCGGGCTGGTGGTCGTCTGGGACGACGGCGACGACCTGCACGCCGACGAGCACGCTCCCTATCCGCACGCCCGCGACGTCCTGGTGCAGCGGGCGTGGCTGGACACCTGCGCCGCGGTGGTCGCCGGCACCTCGCGCACCGCGGAGGCCGCGGTGCTCGTGGAATCGGGATGGGCGCACCAGCTCGTCGCCGACCGGACCGTCCTGCGTGCCGCCGCGCCCCGGGTGCAGGCGCTGGGCGAGGACTTCGAGCTGGCCCGCGACCCGGCCGCGCGCTCGGCGCGGCTGCCGTCGCTGGCGCACACCGCGGCCCGCCGCGC
>DASPIH010000167.1:0-3210 GCA_035629195.1 Blastococcus sp.
TTCGACGATGGCGACCGGGTCGTGGTGGACGTGTGCCGCTACCAGGGCTCCTACGACGTCTCCATCCTCTCCGGCCAGGGGCCGCTCACCCTCGACCGGTGGATCGTCGATCCCGCCGCCGGGAAAGTCGTCCAGCAGCGACTCGACGACCGCACCCAGGAGTTCCCGCGAGCCGACGAACGGGTGATCTCCCGCCCCTACCGCTACGGCTACAGCGCGCAGATCGCCGAGGTCACCCGTGCGATGGTCGACGGGAACGGCGACCTCACCGACGCCGCATTCGCCAACACGCTCATCAAGCACGACCTGATGGCCGGGACGACGCAGGTCCACGCGTTCGGGAGGGACGCCACTGCCGGTGAGGCGGTGTTCGCCCCGTCGTCCCCCGACGCAGCCGAGGATGACGGCTACGTCATGGCCTTCGTGCACGACCCCGACCGCGGCGCCACCGACCTGGTGCTGCTGGCCGGACAGGACTTCACCGGCGACCCGGTCGCCCGGGTGCACCTGCCGGTGCGGGT
This sequence comes from Blastococcus sp., assembly GCA_035629195.1. GTDB lineage: Bacteria > Actinomycetota > Actinomycetes > Mycobacteriales > Geodermatophilaceae > Blastococcus. The sequence continues at coordinate 522 of DASPIH010000167.1, forward strand.
CCCCCTGGGCTTCCACGGCAACTGGATCGGCGACTAGTCCCCGAAGGAGCCGACGGCTGACGTCAACACCTCCCGTCGGCATGCCTCCGACGAGAGATACGCCAGGGGCATACCGCCTGTGCAGGAGGAGCTTTCTCCGTCTCTACCGGCTCCGGCCACCGTCGAGCACCGCGCCCGGTGACTGCGACGCCAGGCGTGTGCGTATGTAGCGTGTCACCCCCTCGGACACCGAGTTGAACCACCACGGTCTTGAGGCCGCTGGGAGTTCCTCTGCTTCTGACGTCAGCAGACTGCCGGCCCGGAAGCCGGCCGTTCAGCCGACGTGCCAGTACCGGCGGATGAGCTCCTCCCGAGCATCGTCGTCCCCGGCGAAGTCCCCGGCGGCCTTGTCGGCCTCGCGCAGGCGCACGAGCACGGCGTCGACGAGCGCGCCGGGAAAGACGCCGTCGGCCTCGAACAGCTCGCGCTCGGCCTCCAACGCGTCGGCCGATCGGGCGCACGAGGTGGGCAGCTGCTCGAAGTCGTCGTGGTCGGCGGTGCTGAGCCGCTCGGCCAGCTCAAGGCTCCCGGGATCGGCCAGCCCGCGCCTCGCCGCCACGGCCATGCCCGCCAGCAGGAGGTGCACGTCGGCCGAACCGTCGCCGATCCGGAGCTCGACGGTCTGCGGATGTGGAGCGGGTTCGGGAACGGCCTCGGTGCTGCCGGGGTTGGCGTGGGCGACCATGTCGGGCAGCACGTCCCCGATCCAGGCCAGCGGGACCCGGACCAGGCCGGTGCGGTCCTTCTCGCCCCAGCAGATGTCCCCGGGTGACTCGTCGCCGTCGGCGAAGCGCAGGTAGGACGTGGGGACCGTGTTGCCGAACGCGGTGAGCGCGCTGGCCGCCGAGAGGTAGCCGGCGACCAGCCGGCGCCCGGTGTCGTTGATCCCGTCGCCGTCGACGATGGCGTTGGCGCCGTCGTGTACCAGGCGGCTGTGGATGTGCAGGCCGTTGCCTGCCCCCTCACTGCTCACCGAGGGTGCGAAGGTCGCCTCGAGGCCGTGCGCGGCCGCCACCTCCCGCACCACCCACTTCGCCAGGACGAGGTGGTCGGCCGCCTGCTCCACGGGCACGGGCTGCAGCTCGATCTCGTGCTGCACCAGCTGCCGGTCCTCCTCGAGGATGTTGCCGACCTCCCCGTGGGCGTACTTCAGCGGCACCCCCATGGCGCTGAGGTGGCCCAGCACCTGCTCCCGGACCCGCTGTCCCTTCGAGAAGGGGCTCGACTCCTGGTAGCCGCGCTCCTCTTCGACGGGGTAGATCCGCTCGGGTTCGTCGACCAGGTAGTACTCCAGCTCGCCGAAGGCCTCGAGCACCATGCCGGTCTCCCGGGTCAGCACCTCGGCAGCCCTGCGCACGATCTGCTCGCGCGCGTAGGACAACGGCTTCCCCTCCTCGTCGTAGAAGGAGCACAGCACGTCGAGCGAGGGCCGCTCGCCGAAGGGGTTGAGGAAGGCGGTCCGGTGGCGCGGTACGACGTACACGTCGCTGGCATCTGTCCCGGTGCCGGCGAAGACGCTCGAGCCGTCCACGCGCTCGCCGCGGATCAGCACCTCGATGAGGTGGTCGCGCGAGTGGATGGGAAAGGCCAGTGTCTTCAGGCGCCCGTCGCCGCCGACGTAGCACAGGTTCACCTGGCGCAGTCCCAGCTGCTCGACCGCAAGCACGAGATCACCGCCGGTGAAGTCGGCCGAGGGCTTGCCGAGCGAGCGGACGATGGGGTGGGGCTCGAACGCGTCGATGGCCATACGCCGTTCTACCAGCGCCGAGCCGGAAGGGTCCGGAGAAGGCGACGCTGCGCCGGTCCTACGAGGTGGGTGACGACGGCAGTCGTGTGCGTATGAAGCGTGCAGCCCCTCGGACACCGAGTTGAACCCCCACGGGCCTCAGGCCGGTGGGGTTCTGCTGTTTGTTGATGTCGGCGGGTCCGCTCGATGCCTGAAGGGACTGCATCGGCCGGCCCATTGCTTTGGATACCGAGCCTCGGGCAGTCCCGCGCGAGGTGCCTTCACCGTCGGCGTCGAGCGGCGGCTCCCCTGGCAGCCGGCATCCCGGCGCTGGCCGTCTCTGGGTTTGCGCGCGGCCGGCGCGACGCACCCTTCGCGGACAGTGGCTGCGGCTGCTGCCCGGTGGCCTACTAGAGACCGGACCGATCGACCAGGCGGAGGACGACCTCGGCGACCACATCGGGGCGGTCTGCGGGGACGAAGTGGCTGGCGTCGTCGACCCAGGTCAGCCGGGCATCGGGGAGATCATCCGCGAGTCGCTGCGCGAAGTGCGGCTTCATCTGATGGTCCTTGCGCCCCCACACCACCTCCGCCGGCACCTGGAGGCGGGGCAGGAACGGAGCCACCGCCTCGGTGAAGACGGAGTCCAGCGACCGCAGGTGCCGGGCGAGCAGTCGTGGCCCGCCCGCCCGCGCCCACGGCTCGACGAAGTGCTCGATGAAGGACGCCGCACGCTCCTGGTGTCCGAACAGCGTCCTCAGCGCAGGACGCAGTGCGGTGGCGAGCAGTTGCGGCGGCAGCTGTCCGACGAGCGGCCAGCCGGCCTTCATGGCGCGCACGAGCGGCACCGGCCAGCCGTCGTAGCAGACACCGTTCACGACCCCCAGACCGGCGACACGCTCACTGCTCGTCACGGCGAGGATC
>DASPIH010000168.1:0-7854 GCA_035629195.1 Blastococcus sp.
CACGACCGACTCCGACCTGGTCACCGCGCTCATCGCCGCCCGGCCGGACCTGTCGGTCGAGGCCGCGGCCATGGAGGTGCTGCCCCAGCTGCGCGGCGCGTTCAGCTTCACCTTCATGGACGAGACCACCCTCTACGCCGCCCGCGACCCCCAGGGCGTGCGGCCGCTGGTGCTCGGCCGGCTGGAGCGGGGCTGGGTGGTCGCCAGCGAGACCGCGGCGCTGGACATCGTCGGCGCCTCGGTCGTCCGCGAGGTCGAGCCCGGCGAGCTCATCGCGATCGACGAGAACGGGCTGCGCAGCCAGCACTTCGCGCACAGCCAGCCCAAGGGTTGCGTGTTCGAGTACGTCTACCTGGCCCGGCCCGACACCACGATCGGCGGCCGCGGCGTGCACGCCGCCCGCGTCGAGATCGGCCGGCGACTGGCCCGGGAACACCCGGCCGACGCCGACCTGGTCATCCCGGTGCCCGAGTCCGGGACGCCGGCCGCCGTCGGCTACGCCGAGGCCAGCGGCATCCCCTACGGCCTCGGGCTGGTCAAGAACTCCTACGTCGGCCGCACCTTCATCCAGCCGTCGCAGACCATCCGGCAGCTGGGCATCCGGCTGAAGCTGAACCCGCTCCGTGACGTCATCCGTGGCAAGCGTCTGGTCGTCGTCGACGACTCCATCGTCCGGGGCAACACCCAGCGGGCGCTCATCCGCATGCTCCGGGAGGCCGGCGCCGTCGAGGTGCACGTGCGCATCTCGTCCCCGCCGGTGAAGTGGCCCTGCTTCTACGGGATCGACTTCGCCAGCCGGGCTGAGCTGATCGCCAACGGCCTGGACATCGAGGGTGTCCGTGCGTCGATCAACGCCGACTCGCTCGGGTACGTGTCCGAGCAGGAGCTCATCGCCGCCACCGAGCAGCCGCGGAACCGGCTGTGCACCGCCTGCTTCACCGGCGAGTACCCCATCGACCTGGGGGTTCCCGAGGTGCTGGGCAAGCACGTGCTCGAGGGCATCAGCCAGCGCGCGGTCAGTGGCTGGACCGGCCAGCAGGCCGGCACGGCTGCGGTGCCCGGCGGCGCGGAGGACGCGCTGAGGCGGCCGTGAGCGCCGCGTGGGCGGAGCCCGGGCGATGAGCACCGGTCCGGAACTCACCTACGCCGCCTCCGGCGTCGACATCGACGCCGGCGAGCGCGCCGTCACGCTCATGCGCGCCGCGGTCGAGCGGACCACCCGGCCCGAGGTCGTCGGCGGGCTCGGCGGCTTCGCCGGTCTGTTCGCGCTGGACACCACGAAGTACCGCAAGCCGCTGCTCGCGTCGTCGACCGACGGCGTGGGCACCAAGATCGCGCTGGCGCGGCAGCTGGGCCGGCACGACACCGTGGGCATCGACCTGGTGGCCATGGTGGTCGACGATCTCGTGGCCTGTGGCGCCGAGCCGCTCTTCCTCCAGGACTACGTGGCCTGCGGCAAGGTCGTCCCCGAGCGGATCGCCGCGATCGTCACCGGCATCGCGGCCGGCTGCACGCAGGCCGGAGCCGCTCTGGTGGGCGGGGAGACCGCGGAGCACGGCGACCTCATGGACCCCGACGAGTACGACCTCGCCGCGACCGCGGTGGGTGTCGTGGAGGCCGACGCCGTCCTGGGCCCGGAGCGGGTGCACGCCGGTGACGCCGTGGTGGCGATGGCCTCCTCCGGCTTCCACTCCAACGGCTACTCGCTCGTGCGCCGGGTCGTCTCGGCCGCCGGACTGGACCTCGCCGACACCCCCGCCGGCCTGGGCCGGCCGCTCGGGGACGAACTGCTCGAACCCACCCGGATCTACGCCCGCGACTGCCTCGCGCTGGTGGGCGAGCTGGGCGTGGCGGCGGTGCACGCGTTCGCGCACATCACCGGCGGCGGGCTCGCGGGCAACACCGCCCGGGTGGTCCCGGCCGGCCTGCAGGCGGTGCTCGACCGCGGCACGTGGACGCTGCCCCCGGCCGTGCGGCTCATGGAGGAGCACGGGGTGCCGCGACCGGAGTCCGAGCGTGCCTTCAACTGCGGCGTCGGGATGGTGGCCGCCGTCGAGGCCGGGCAGGCCGATGCCGCCGTCCGGCTGCTCACCGACCGCGGGGTGCCCGCATGGATCGCCGGGACCGTTCAGGAAGCGCCCGACGACGCCGCGCCGGCCGCGCGGCTCACCGGCTCCTACCGCCGCTGACGAACACCCCGTCCTCCTCGTCCCTCGCGCGCTCGTGAGGGGCCGGCGGCGGGGCCCCGTCAGGAGCCGTGCAGCACTGCGACACCGCTGCCCGGGGGCAGCGGTGTCGCGGTGTCCGACGATCAGGTCAGGAGTTCCCCGTCAACGGCTGGCGGCCCAGTCGTCGTCGGAGTCGTCGTCCGCCCAGCGATCGGCGTAGGTGTCGTCGTCCTCGTCATCGTCGTCCGCCGCGCTGGGCGCGGAGTACGACGTCGGAGAACCCGCCAGCTCGCGCTGAAGCGCAGAGAGGTCGGTGTTGGGTGAGCTGTACTTGAGCTCACGGGCCACGCGTGTCTGCTTGGCCTTCGCTCGGCCGCGCCCCATCGGCTCGACCCCCTCGTTACCGGAGTGCGGCGGCCCAGCCCGCGGCTGGACGGCCCGCGTGGCGACCCCGACTGAGTGACTATGTCTCGACCGAGCTTACGACACGGATCGGCGGCGGGCACACGCCCTCCCCCGTGGCCCCGTCCAGGGCACCGCCCCGAGCGTGCGAGGGGTGGGGAGGACGGGGTCCTTCCTCAGCGCGGCAGGCGGATGGTGGCCAGTCGGCCCACGTCGCGCATGCGCTCCTCGGCCAGTCGATCGGCTGCGACCGCGGGGGAGACGGCCTCGGCGTCGGCGAGCCGGAAGACCCGGAGTGCGACGTCGAAGATGCCCGAGGCCTTGGCCTGCGCGCGGGGGAACGAGAAGCCGTGTCGCTCGTCCTCCACCTGGATCACCCCGCCGGCGTTCACGAGGAAGTCCGGGGCGTAGAGGATGCCTCGCTCGGCCAGCCGGACGGCCATCTCGGGGGTCGCGAGCTGGTTGTTCGCGCCTCCGCACACCACCCGCGCGGGCAGCACCGCCACGGTCTCCTCGTCCAGCGCCCCGCCGAGCGCGCAGGGCGCGTAGACGTCGTGCGGTGTGCGGACCAGCGCCGCGGTGTCGGCGACCGCGCGCACCGAGGGATGGCGGCTCTGCACCCGCGCCACCGCCGCGGGGTCCACGTCGGTGACGACGACGTCGGCGCCGTCATCCACCAGGTGCCCGGTCAGCCAGGAGCCGACCTTGCCCACGCCGGCCACCGCGACGGTGCGCCCCGCGAGCGACGGGGATCCCCAGCAGTGCTGGGCGGCGGCGCGCATGCCCTGGAAGACGCCGTAGGCGGTCAGGACCGAGGAGTCGCCGCACCCGCCGTAGGCCTCCGAGCGTCCGTGCGCGTAACGGGTCTCGCGAGCGACCACGTCGAGGTCGGCGTTGTACGTGCCGACGTCGCAGGCGGTCAGGTAGCGGCCGCCCAGCGACTCGACGAACCGGCCGTAGGCGCGCAGCAACGCCTCGGTCTTGCCCGTGCGCGGATCCCCGATGATGACGGCCTTGCCGCCGCCGAGGTCGAGGCCGGCCAGGCTGTTCTTGTACGACATGGCCCGCGAGAGCCGCAGCACGTCGGCGACCGCCGCCTCCTCGGTCGCGTACGGGTAGAAGCGGGTGCCGCCCAGCGCCGGGCCCAGGGCGGTCGAGTGGATCGCGATGACCGCCCGCAGCCCCGACGCGGGATCGCTGCAGAACACGACCTGCTCATGGCCCGATGCCAGGACGTCCACGGGAGAAGCGTAGAACTCGTCCGGCGGTCCCCCGGCCGGTGGAGACGGCGGGCCGTCGGCCCCGCGTCGTCGCGTGCCGGGGGGCGAAGGAGCATGATCCGTGGTCGGATCGATCGCGCGGGGGAACCCCGTGACCACAGGAGGACAACCCGATGGCCGCACCGAAGCGTCTGCTGGCTCTCGCCGTGGCCGCACCCCTGCTGCTCGCCGCGTGCACGACCGACGGTGGCAGCAGCTCCGAGGGCGGCGGATCGGGCGGTGCCGCGGCCGACGCCGGTGACCTCACCTTCTCGGTCGTCACGCACGGATCGGCCGGCGACGCGTTCTGGGACGTCGTGCAGAACGGTGCCGAGAACGCCGGCGAGGACCTCGGCATCGAGGTGGACTACCAGAGCGACGGCGACCCCCAGCGCCAGGCGCAGCTGATCGACGCGGCCGTCAACCAGGACGTCGACGGCATCGTCGTCTCGCTGGCCAACCCCGACGCACTGGAGGAGTCGGTGCGGGCGGCGGTGGAGGCGGGCATCCCGGTGATCACCATCAACTCCGGCGGGGACCGGTCCGCGGAGTTCGGCGCCATCGGGCACGTGGGGCAGGACGAGGCCATCGCGGGGCGGGGCGCCGGGGAGCAGTTGGCGGAGTCGGGCGCGACCAACGTGCTCTGCGTCATCCACGAGGCCGGCAACATCGGCCTGGAGCAGCGCTGCTCCGGGGCCTCCGAGGGGCTCGGCGCCGAGGTGGCCACGCTGCAGGTCGACATCAACGACCTGCCGGGCGCGCAGTCGGCCATCGCCTCGCAGCTGCAGGGCAACGCCTCCGTCGACGCGGTCCTCACGCTGAACTCGGCCGTTGCGGCCGTGGCCGTCGAGGCGGTCGCCGACGCGGGCTCGGAGGCCCAGGTGGCCGCCTTCGACCTCAACGAGGACGTCATCAGCGGCATCCAGGCCGGCGACATCGCCTTCGCAGTCGACCAGCAGCAGTACGAGCAGGGGTACCTGCCGGTCGTGATGCTCAAGCTCTACGCGGAGAACCTCAACACGGTGGGCGGCGGGCAGCCGGTGCTCACCGGTCCGGGCATCGTGGATGCCGACAACGTCGACGAGATCGCCGACCTGGCCTCGGCCGGTACGCGCTGAGCACCCGGGAGACCACCGCTCCCGCGGGCCGGCGGGCGGACGAACGGTTGGCCGCACCGGGCCCGCTGCGCCGGCTGCTGGTCAAGCCCGAACTCGGCGCGCTGGTCGGGGCCGTGGTGGTCTTCGCGTTCTTCGCCGTCCAGTCGGCGACCTTCCGCTCGGCCCGCGGCGTCGCCAACTGGTTGGACCCCGCCTCGACGCTGGGCATCATGGCGGTCGCGGTCGCGCTGCTCATGATCGGTGGGCACTTCGACCTGTCCGCCGGGGTCATGACCGGCACCACCGCCCTGACCGTGGGCGTCGTGGCCACCCAGTTCCGGCAGAACCTGTGGGTCGCCATCGGCGTGGCCCTGCTCGTCGCTCTGGCGATCGGCTTCCTCAACGGGTGGCTGGTGACCCGCACGGGCCTGCCGAGCTTCATCATCACGCTCGGGACCTTCCTGATGCTCCAGGGCCTGAACCTGGGGCTGACGAAGCTGTTCACCGACACCGTCACCGTGAGCGGCATCGACGACGCGCCGGGCTACGCGGTCGCCGAGTGGATCTTCGCGTCGCGGGTGGAGATCCTGGGCGCCGAGCTGCGGGTCGCCGTGCTCTGGTGGCTGCTGTTCACCGCGCTCGCGACCTGGGTGCTCCTGCGGACGCGGTTCGGCAACTGGGTGTTCGCCACCGGTGGTGACGAGGTCGCCGCGCGCAACGTGGGAGTGCCCGCTCGCCGCACCACGATCGCCCTGTTCATGACGACGGCGGCAGCGGCCTGGTTCGTGGGTACGACGCTGGCGGTGCGGCTGACCTCCGTGCAGGCGAACACCGGCATAGGGCAGGAGCTCATCTACATCGTCGCGGCGGTCATCGGGGGCTGCCTGCTCACCGGCGGCTTCGGCTCGGCGGTCGGGGCGTCGCTGGGCGCGCTGATCTTCGGGATGACCCAGTTGGGCATCCCGTACCTGCGCTGGGATGCCGACTGGTTCTACTTCTTCCTGGGCGCGATGCTGCTGCTGGCCGTCGTGGCCAACCGGCTGGTCCGCCGCTACGCCGAGGCGGCCCGGCGATGACCGGGGAGCCGGGGGGTGCGCAGGAGCCGACGGCGCCGCTGCTCGAGCTGCGGGACGTCGGCAAGAGCTACGGCTCGGTCATCGCCCTGGAGGGCATCAGCGCCACGGTGCGGGCCGGGGAGGTCACCTGCGTGCTGGGTGACAACGGCGCCGGGAAGTCCACGCTGATCAAGATCCTGGCCGGGGTGCACGGAGCGGACCGCGGCTCCGTGCTGCTCGACGGCGAGCCGGTGTCCTTCGGCGCGCCGCGCGACGCGCTGGACGCGGGCATCGCCACCGTCTACCAGGACCTGGCGATGATCCCGCTGATGGCGATCTGGCGGAACTTCTTCCTGGGTGCCGAGCCGACGAAGGGCTGGGGTCCCTTCCGCCGGTTCGACGCCGCCCGGGCGAAGGAGACCACCCGGCAGGAACTCGCGGCGATGGGGATCGACATCCGGGACCCGGATCAGCCGGTCGGCACGCTGTCCGGCGGCGAGCGGCAGTCGGTGGCGATCGCCCGGGCGGTGCACTTCGGTGCTCGCGTGCTGATCCTCGACGAGCCGACGTCGGCGCTCGGCGTCAAGCAGGCGGGCGTCGTGCTGCGGTACGTGGCTCAGGCCCGGGACCGCGGCGTGGGCGTCGTGCTGATCACGCACAACCCGCACCACGCCTACCCGGTCGGGAACCGTTTCCTGGTCCTGAACCGGGGGCGCAGCCTCGGCGAGTTCGCCAAGGCAGACATCAGCCGGGACGAGCTGACCCGCCTGATGGCCGGCGGTGCGGAACTCGACGCGCTGGCTCATGAGCTGGAGCGCCCCGCTCACTGAGTCGGTGTGTCGACATACTGACTGCAGTTAGACGCTCACTGAACGTTCTACCCCCGGCGCGGCACGTGTTCCGCGTGTTGCCGTGGTGACCTCTGGTGACGGTGCGACTCTCGCTGGGCTCAACGCCCCACCCTCTTCCCCAGGGAGACCGTCATGTCCCAGCGCCGTCCGTCCGGACCGGCGGCTCCGCGCGCGGGCCTCGGCCGGTCCGTCGCGGGCCGTCCTGCCCGCACCCTGCGGAACGCGCTGCTCGGGGTCGTGGCAGGGGTCCTGCTGCTGGGCACCGCGACCCCCGCCGTCGCTCTGCCCGCCCCGCCGCCGAACCCCACCGACAGCGAGCTGGGGGCCGCGCAGTCCGCGCAGGACGCCGCCTCCGCGGAGGTGGGCCGGCTGTTCGGGCTGCTCGCCGGTGCGGAGGCCGAGCTGGAGCGCGTCGGCATCCGGGCCGAGGCGGCCGGCACGGCCTACGAGGCGGCGAAGGAGGCCCTGCAGATGGCTCAGGAGGCGGCCGACCAGGCTGCCACCGAGCTGCAGGCTGCCGCCGACGCGGTGGCAGCCGCGGAGGCGCGGATCGCGACCTTCTCCCGCGACAGCTACATGAACGCCTCCGCGCTGGCCGGCTCCGCCGCCCTGCTGGACTCCGAGGGGCCTGGTGAGCTCATCCAGCGGGCGGCGATGCTCGACTACGTCGCCGACCAGCAGGTCGACGTCCTGGGGGAGCTCGAGGTCGCGCAGGTCCGGCGGGCGAACGCCGACTCCGCCGCCCGGGCCGCCCGGGACGAGCGAGCCGCGGCCGAGGGCGCCGCCTCCGAGGCGAAGGCGGCGGCGGACAGGCAGCTCGCCGCGCAGCGGGCCGCCTACGGCGAGGTCGCCGCCCAGAAGGCCCAGTACGAGGAGCAGCTCAAGGCCGCGCAGATCCACCTGCTCGAGCTGCAGGGCGCCCGCAACGCCCACGACCAGTGGGCGGCGCAGAAGCGGGCCGAGGAGGCGGCGGCAGCAGCGGCGGCGGAGCGTGCCGCCCGCGAGGCCGCCGCGGCCGCCGC
>DASPIH010000169.1:0-8185 GCA_035629195.1 Blastococcus sp.
GCCTCAGCGCACCGAGGTAGTTGCCGAGATGGAAGGAGCCCGCCGTCGGCTGGATGCCGGACAGCACTCGGGGAAGAGGCACGTCGGCCATCAAACCAGCCGGGGCCGCCGCCCGTTCCCGCCTCCCCCGTCCCACCGCCCCCGGGTCGCGTCCGGCGGATGGTCCGCGCAGGTCACGACGGCGCGGCGGCGAGTGCCTCGTCCAGCGCGGCGAGGAAGACGTCGTCCTCCTCGGGCGTGCCGACGGTGACCCGGATGCCCTCACCGGCGAAGGGCCGGGTGATGACGGCGCGGGCCTCGAGCGCGGCAGCCAGCGCCACGGCCCGCTCCCCCACCGGCAGCCACACGAAGTTGGCCTGGCTGTCGGCGACGTCCAGGCCGCGGTCCCGGAGCCCGGCGGTCAGCCGGTCGCGCTCGGCCACCACCGCGGCACACCGGCGCCGGACCTCGTCCTCGCTGCCGAGCGCCGCCACCGCCGCGGCCTGGGCGACCATGCCGACGCTGAACGGGAGGTGCGTCTTGCGCACCGCCTCGGCCACGGCCGGATCCTCCGCCAGCAGGTAACCCACCCGGAGCCCGGCCAGGCCCCATGCCTTGGAGAACGTGCGGAGCACGGCGACGTTGGGCCGCCCGCGCATCACCTCCACGCCGTCGGGGACGTCGGGGTCGGTCACGAACTCGCGGTACGCCTCGTCGAGGACCACGAGCGTGTCGGCCGGCACCGCGTCGAGGAACGACTCCAGCGCCGCCCCGCGCACCGCCGTCCCGGTCGGGTTGTTGGGGTTGCAGACGAAGACCAGGCGGGTGGTGTCGTCCAGCGCCGCGGCGAGCGCCCGCAGGTCGTGGGTGTCGGGCGGGCCGCCGTCCCGGCCGGGCGCCAGCGGCACCTGGACCGCACGGGCCCCGGCGACGCGAGCCAGCAGCGGGTACATCTCGAACGACCGCCAGGCGAAGGCCATGCTGGTGCCCGGGTCGGTGTAGGCCTGGGCCAGCTCCTGGCAGATGGCCACCGCCCCGCAGCCGGTCGCCACCTGCGCCGGGTCGACCCCGTAGCGCTCGGCCAGGGCCTGGGTGAGGACGACGGCACCGTTGTCGGGATAGCGGTTGGTGTCGGCTACGGCGGTCGTCACCGCCTGCACGACGGCGGGCAGGGGAGGGAACGCGACCTCGTTGCTGGCCAGCTTCACCGCGCGCTCGACCCCGATCTCGCGGGCGAGGTCGGCGGGGTTGCGGCCCGGCTTGTACGCCGGGAGGGACTGCACCGCCGGCCGGGCACTGACCACGAGATCCTCCACCTCTCCGACCGCCCTCATAAGGTGTCGGCATGCGCGTACTCGTCGCCGGCGGTGCCGGCTACATCGGCAGCGTAGTGACGGCGGCGCTGCTGGCCGACGGCCATTCGGTCACCGTCCTCGACGACCTCTCGACCGGGCACGCCGACGCGGTGCCCGAGGGCGCCGAGCTCGCCCAGGTGTCGCTGCACGACTCGGCGCCGGTGCTGGCGCAGGTGCGCCCGGAGGCGGTGCTGCACTTCGCCGCGAAGAGCCTCGTCGGGGTCTCGCAGCAGCAGCCCGAGGACTACTGGCACACCAACGTCGGCGGCTCCCTCGCCCTGCTGGAGGCGATGCGTGCCGCCGACTGCCGGCGGATCGTCTTCTCCTCGACGGCGGCGACCTACGGCGAGCCCGACCTGGTGCCGATCCGCGAGGACGCCCCGACGCGGCCGACCAACACCTACGGCGCCTCGAAGCTCGCCGTCGACCACATGCTGACCTCCTACGCGGTGGCGCACGGCTTCGCCGCGGTGAGCCTGCGGTACTTCAACGTCGCCGGAGCCGCCTACGGCCTCGGCGAGCGGCACACGACCGAGACCCACCTGATCCCCATCGCCCTCCAGGTCGCCGCCGGGCAGCGCGAGGCGCTCACCGTGTACGGCCAGGACTACCCGACGCCCGACGGCACCTGCATCCGCGACTACGTGCACGTCGAGGACCTCTCCGACGCGCACCTGCTGGCGCTGCCGGCTCCGGCGGCCGGGGAGCACCGCATCTACAACCTGGGGAACGGCACCGGCTTCTCGGTGCAGGAGGTCGTGGAGGCCGCCCGGGAGGTCACCGGGCACGCCATCCCGGTCAGCGTGGGCGAGCGGCGGGCCGGCGACCCGGCACAGCTGGTCGCCTCCAGCGATCGGATCCGCGCCGACCTGGGCTGGTCGCCCAAGCACACCGACCTCGTGGGGATCGTGCGCGACGCCTGGGACGTCGCCCGGTCCCGCCGTCCCTGACGGGCGTCAGCCCGCGGCGGCCGGGTCCGCGGCGTCCTCCGGGGCATCGTCCCCGGGGGGCGGCGGGCTGACCCTCAGGCGGGCGATCCGACGGCCGTCGAGCTCCAGCACCTCCACCCGGCGGCCCTCGACCTCGATCGAGTCGCCGACCTCGGGGAGCCGCCCCAGCGCGGCCAGCACGTACCCGGCGGCCGTCTCGTAGGGCCCCTCCGGCAGCTCCAGGCCGGTCGCCTCCGTGAAGTCGTCGAGGTTGAGCAGGCCGTCGACCTCCCGCGGCGCGTCGGGCGACTGCTTCGCGTCCGGGGCGACCTCCTCGTCGTACTCGTCGTAGATCTCCCCGATGACCTCCTCGATGAGGTCCTCCAGGGTCACGATGCCGTCGGTGCCGCCGTACTCGTCGACGACGATGGCCAGGTGCTGGTTCTCCCGGCGCATCTCGCTGAGCACGGTGAGCACCGCGGCGGTCCCCGGCAGCCGTTTCACCTCACGCGCCAGGTCACCGACGGTCGCCGCCCGCCCGGCCGGGTGGTTGGGCAGGAACAGGTCGCGGACGTGCACGAAGCCGAGCACGTCGTCCTCGTCCCGTCCGGCCACCGGGAACCGGGACCAGTTGGACTCCGCCACCAGCTTCGCAGCGCGGCTGGCGGTCATGGAGGCGTCCAGGAACTGCACCTCCGTGCGGGGGGTCATCACCTCGCGCACCTCGCGCTCGCCGGCCCGGAACACCTCGTCGATCAGCCGCCGCTCGTCGCTGCTCAGCGACTCGTGCGCGGCCACGAGGTCGCGCAGCTCCTCCTGGCTGATCGACTCGCCGCTGGCCTTGGGATCACCGCCGCACAGCCGCACCAGGACGTTGGTCGACTTCGACAGCAGCCAGATGACCGGCCGGGAGAGCTTGGCGATGGCGTTGAGCGGAGCCGCGACGAGCAGCGAGAAGCCCTCCGCCCGCTGCAGGGCCAGTCGCTTCGGGGTCAGCTCGCCGACGACCAGCGACACGTAGCTGATCAGGATGGTGACGATGATCAGGGCCAGGGTGCCGGCGAGACCCTCGCTCACGCCTCGGGTCTGCAGCCAGCCGGCCAGCGGCCGGGACAGGGTGCTGGCGCCGAAGGCGGCGGAGAAGAAGCCGGCCAGCGTCACGCCGACCTGGACGGCGGCGAGGAACTGGTTCGGGTCGCTCAGCAGCTTCTGCACCGCCTTGCCGCGGCGGCCCTGGTCGGCCATGGCCCGCACCTGGCCCTCGCGCAGGGAGACCAGGGCGATCTCGGCGCCGGAGAACACCCCGCCGATCAGGACGAAGGCGACGACCATGACGATGTTGAGCCATACGTCGCTCACCGGCGGCGTGCTCCTCGGGGTTCGGGGGAGGGCGGACACGTCCATGGTGCCCGGTCGCTGCGGCCTCCCGGGACCGCACCCGTCGTCCCACGTCGGATCGGCCGTCAGGTTCCCCCGCCCCGGCACGCTCGGGTGCCGGCGTTGCCCGCAGCAGACATGGCGACCACGACGCGACAGCGGCCCCCTCGCCCGGAGGCGAGGAGGCCGCTGCGAGGCCACGTCCCGGGCTTCCCCGAGCGCGTGCGACGGGTGAGGAGGACGGGTCCTACGTCAGGCCATGGCCTTCTGCAGGTTGGTGTCGATGGCCGCCAGGAAGTCCTGGGTGCTCAACCACGGGCTGTCCTTGGAGATCAGCAGCGCGAGGTCCTTGGTCATCTGACCGCTCTCGACGGTCTCGATGCAGACGCGCTCGAGGGTCTCGGCGAAGCGGGTCACCTCGGGGGTGTTGTCCAGCTTGCCGCGGTGGGCCAGACCGCGGGTCCAGGCGAAGATCGACGCGATCGGGTTCGTCGAGGTCTCCTTGCCCTGCTGGTGCTGGCGGTAGTGCCGGGTGACCGTGCCGTGCGCGGCCTCGGCCTCGACCGTGCGGCCGTCCGGGGTGGCCAGCACCGAGGTCATCAGGCCCAGCGAGCCGAAGCCCTGGGCGACGGTGTCGGACTGCACGTCACCGTCGTAGTTCTTGCAGGCCCAGACGTAGCCGCCCTCCCACTTGAGGGAGGCAGCGACCATGTCGTCGATGAGCCGGTGCTCGTAGGTGATGCCGGCGGCTGCGAACTTGTCCTTGAACTCGGACTCGAACACCTCCTCGAAGATGTCCTTGAACCGGCCGTCGTAGGCCTTGAGGATCGTGTTCTTCGTGGAGAGGTAGACCGGGTAGTTGCGCGCCAGGCCGTAGTTGAGCGAAGCCTGCGCGAAGTCCCGGATCGAGTCGTCGAGGTTGTACATCGACAGCGAGACGCCGGCGCCCGGGGCCTGGAACACCTCGTGCTCGATGGGCTGCGACCCGTCGTCGGGGGTGAAGGTGACGGTCAGCTTCCCGGCTGAGGGGAACTTGAAGTCGGTCGCGCGGTACTGGTCGCCGTAGGCGTGACGGCCGACGATGATCGGCTTGGTCCAGCCCGGCACCAGCCGCGGCACGTTCTGCATGATGATCGGCTCGCGGAAGATCACGCCGCCGAGGATGTTGCGGATCGTCCCGTTCGGGGACCGCCACATCTTCTTCAGCCCGAACTCCTCGACGCGCGCCTCGTCGGGGGTGATCGTCGCGCACTTGACGCCGACGCCGTGCTTCTTGATCGCGTTGGCGGAGTCGATGGTGATCTGGTCATCGGTGGCGTCGCGCGACTCGATCCCCAGGTCGTAGTACTCGAGGTTGACGTCCAGGTACGGAAGGATCAGCTGGTCCTTGATGAACTGCCAGATGATCCGGGTCATCTCGTCGCCGTCGAGCTCGACGACGGTGCCCTCAACCTTGATCTTGCTCACGTAGTTCTCCTTGTGCAGTCGTGGCCCCGCTGCAGGGCCCCGCCGCGAGCGTGCGAGCGGTGGGGGGCAGCGGGGTCCTTCTTCAGAGGTCGGCTACATCGGCCTGCTTGGCGCGGACTGCCTCGGCCGCCTCGCGCAGCCCGGTCAACTCGCTCTCGGACAGGTCGCCCTCGACGACCTTCCGCACTCCCTCGCGTCCGATCTCGGCTTCCACGCCGAGGTAGACACCGTTGATGCCGTACTCGCCGTCGACCCAGGCGCACACGGGCATCACCGCGCCGGAGTCCTCGATGACGGCCTTGGCCATGCGGGCCGCCGCGGCGGACGGCGCGTAGTAGGCCGAACCGGTCTTGAGCAGGGCCACGACCTCGGCGCCGCCGTTGCGGGTGCGGTCGACGAGGTGGTCGATGCGGTCCTGGGCCATGACGTCGGACAGCGGCCTGCCGTCGACGGTGCAGCGCGAGGGCACCGGCACCATCGTGTCGCCGTGCGAACCGAGGGTCAGGGTCCGTACCGAGGCGACCGGGACCCCGAGCTCCTCGGCCACGTTGTTGCTGAAGCGCGCCGTGTCGAGCATGCCGGCCTGCCCCATCACCCGGTTCTTCGGGAAGCCGGTCGCCAGCTGCGCCAGCGCCGTCATCTCGTCCAGAGGATTGGAGACGACGATGACCACCGCGTCGGGCGAGGCCTGCGCGATGCTCTCCGACACCTGGCGGACGATCTTGGCGTTCGTCTCGATCAGGTCCATGCGGCTCATGCCCGGCTTGCGGGGCAGGCCGGCGGTGACGACGACGACGTCGGACCCCTCGGTGCCCTCGTAGGAGCCGCCGCCGACGCCCACCACCCGCGTCTCGAAGCCCTCGATCGGCCGGGACTGGTTCATGTCGAGGGCCAGGCCCTCGGGTTTGCCCTCCACGATGTCGGTGAGGACGACGGTCTCGAAGATGTCGTACTCCGCGAGACGCAGTGCGGTCGTGGAGCCGTAGAACCCGGCGCCGACCACGGTGACCTTGCCGTTCCTGGGCTGCGCTGCCATGGCCGCCAACCTAGCCCCCACCAGCCCCGTCCGCTGCCTTGGGCTACGCGCCCGGGACGGCCAGGGCGACGACCGTCAGCGTCAGACCCGAGCCGGCCAGCAGGACGACGTCGACGGGCCGGCTGCGGACGGCGAGGAAGCCGACCCGGCGCGCGGGGAGGAGCAGCCGGAGCAGTGCGGCCGCGACCAGGGAGAGCCCGAGCACGACGAGGCCGATGCGCCAGTGCTCGAACGTGACCAGCAGCAGCCCGGCACCGACGGCGACCAGGACCGCGAGCAGCGGCAGCTGCCGCACCAGACCGGCCAGGAACGGGCGGCGGACGTAGAGCGGCGGGCGCGTCACGCTCAGGCCGACAGCGCCTCGAGCGCCGCTGCCTGCTCGGCCGCGAGGACCACGTTCTGCAGCAGCATGGCCCGGGTCATGGGGCCCACTCCCCCCGGGTTGGGGGCCACGTGACCGGCGACGTCGACGACGTCGAGCGCCACGTCGCCGGCGATCCTGCCGTCGACCCGGCTGACGCCGACGTCGAGGACGGCCGCGCCGGGCTTGACCATGCCGGCGGTGACGATCCCGGGCACGCCGGCCGCCGCGACCACGATGTCGGCGCGGCGCACGTGCGCGGCGAGGTCCCGGGTGCCGGTGTGGCAGAGGGTCACCGTGGCGTTCTCCGTGCGGCGGGTGAGCAGCAGCCCGAGGGGGCGGCCCACCGTGATGCCGCGGCCGATGACGACGACCTCGGCCCCCGCGATCGGGACGTCGTGACGGCGCAGCAGCTCGACGATCCCGACCGGGGTGCACGGCAGCGGACCGGGCACGTTCAGCACCAGCCGGCCGAGGCTGACCGGGTGGAGTCCGTCGGCGTCCTTGGCCGGGTCCATCGCCTGCAGCACGACCGACTCGTCGATGTGGCGGGGCAGCGGGAGCTGGACGATGTAGCCGGTGCACGACGGGTCGGCGTTGAGCTCGGCGACGACCTCGAGCACGTCCTGCTCGGTCGCCTCGGCGGGCAGCTCGCGCTGGATGCTGGCGATGCCCACCTGCGCGCAGTCGGAGTGCTTGGCGTTGACGTACCAGCGGCTGCCCGGGTCGTCGCCCACCAGCAGCGTGCCGAGACCGGGGCGGTGGCCGGCCGCGGTGAGGGCGGTCACCCGTTCGGTGAGCTCGGCGCGGATGGCTGCAGCAGTGGCCTTGCCGTCAAGAGTCGTCGCGGGCACGCCGACAGTCTGCCGGAGGGGGCTCCGGGGCGGGCCACCCCGCCCTAGGCTCGCAGGTGCGGGCGCCTCCCCCGCCCGCGAGTGCGCGAGGAGTGCAGATGAGCGAGCGCGAGCAGTTCCCGTCCGCCGGGACGCGGGGCACCGACGACTGGCGGGAACAGACGATCCCCGGCATCCAGCCGATCCCCGCCCCGGTGGCCGGCGGTGGCCCCGGCTACGCGCCCGGCCCTCCTCCGCTCCCGCCCGGCTACGCCCCATGCCCGGCGCCCGAGTACTCGACGACGCCGGTGCGGGTGCGGCGTGCGGACAGCCTGGCCAGCCTGCTGCTGCTGCTCGCCGGCATCGCCGCGGGCGTCAGCCTGCTGCTGCGCTGGCTGCCCGGCAGCGATCTGACCGGCTGGGACCTGGTCGACCGCGGGTTCGACGACCTCAGCGGCGGCGGCGCGGAGGCGCTGTGGGACAGCGGGTTGTGGCAACCGATGGCCGTCGTCCTGGGCGGCGGGGTGCTGTTCGTGCTGGGCCTGCTCGCCGTCCTCCCGGCGCGCTCCCACCGGCTGATCGGGGTGCTGGCGCTGCTGGTCGGCCTGGTGGCCGGGGCCGGGGTCCTGGTGCCGCTGGCCGCGGTCGACTGGGACCCCGACACGATCGACACCGGCTTCTGGTTCGCCGTCGCCGTCCCCGCGCTGGGCCTGCTCGGCGCGCTGAAGGCCCTGTTCACCGGTCCCCGGTGGCGGTGATCAGTCGACGACGAGGGCACCCTGGGCCCGCGCGACCTGGACCGCCTGCACCAGGTCGAGCCGGACGCCGGTCAGCTCGAACGCCCGCCA
>DASPIH010000170.1:0-10134 GCA_035629195.1 Blastococcus sp.
CTCGGCGGCCTTCTCGCGCAGCTTCGCGGCGACCTCGTCGGCACCCTTGGCGACCACCCTCGGGGCGCCGCGGTCGGCCTGGTACTTGAGGGCGACCGCCACGTGGGTCGGGTTGACCAGCAGGACGTCGGCCGTCGCCACCTCGCTCATCATCCGGTTGCGTGACATCGCCATCTGGGTGGCGCGGCGCTGCGCCTTCATGTGCGGGTCGCCCTCGGACTGCTTGTGCTCCTGCTGGATCTCATACTTGCTCATCTTGAGCTTCTTCATGATCTGCTGGCGGACGACGAGGTAGTCGGCGACCGCGATGACCAGGCCGGTGACCGCGACGACGCGGAACATGAGCACCGCCGAGTCGGTGAAGGTCGCGGCGACGGCCGCGAGCGGCAGGGCGCCGGAGGCCGAGACGAGCGTCTGCGCCCGGTCGCTGGTGACGATGACGACGGTGCCCAGCGCGGCGGTCTTGATCAGCGCCTTGCTGGTCTCCCACAGACCCTGGGTGCCGAACATCCGCTTGATCCCCGGGAACGGGTTGAGCTTCTTCAGCGTCGGCTTCATCGGCTTGCCGGCGACGTGCACGCCGCCCTGGGACGCCGATGCCGCGACACCCACGAGCATCAGCCCGATGGCCGTGGGCAGCAGCGTGGTCAGGAACGTCATGAGCGCCTCGCCGAGCAGCGCCGTCACCGTGTCGATCTCGGGCTTCCGCACCACCCGGCCGACGTGGACGAACATCTGCTGCACGGCGTCGAACGCGTTGCCCACCAGCATCGGCAGCAGCGCGCTGGCCGCCGCGATGCCCAGCCACGTCCCCAGTTCCTGGGTACGCGGGATCTGCCCCTCCTTGCGCGCCTTCTTCAGGCGCTGGGGAGTCGGCTTCTCGGTCTTCTCGCCACCCGGGCCGTCCTTGGCCATCAGGTCTCCGTCCGCAGAGCCATCAGCCGCTGCGCAGTGACATCATGGCCCGGGCGCCCTGCTCGAGCAGGCCGTCCAGGGCGGAGGGCAGCAGCGGGAAGGTGAGCCCCAGCATCGCCAGCGTCAGCATGATCTTCACGGGGAAGCCCATGGCGAAGACGTTCAGCGCGGGCGCGGCCCGGCTCAGCAGCGCCAGCGCCACGTCGGCCAGCAGCAGGACCGCCACCATCGGGCCGGCGATCTGCACCGCGGCCAGGAACATCATCGAGAACGCGGTGATGACCACCGCGGCGATCTGGTCGGCCGGCACCTCACCGCCCACCGGCAGCCCGGTGTAGGACGTGGCGAAGCCCTTCACCATCAGCAGGTGCCCGCCGCTGCTGAACAGCAACGTGGTCGCCAGCAGGTAGTGCAGCCGGCCCAGCGAGCTGTTCTGGGTCATCGCCATCGGGTCGTAGCCGGGCTGCAGCGAGAAACCACCGGCGACGTCGAGGATGTCGCCGGCCATCTGCACCGCGGTGAACAGCACCTGGACGACGAAGCCGAGGGCCGCGCCGATGACGACCTCGGTGACGGCGGTGACCACGAGGAACCCGGCGGTCGGCGTCGGCAGCGTGGGTGCGATCTGGGTCGACAGCAGCACCGACAGGGCGAGCGCGAGCGCGCCCTTGACCGCCCCCGGGATGACCCTGGAGTTGAACGGCGGCGCGAGGAGGACGAAGCCGGCGGCACGCGCCGCCCCGAGGAGCAGGGCCGCGAGCGTGACAGCCGGGACCGAGAGGTCCATGGCGCTACGTCCGGTCGAGCAGCGCCGGCAGCTGGTCGAACAGGGCGTGGGTGAAGCTGACCAGCTCGGAGAGCACCCAGTTCCCGGTCACCAGCAGGGCGATCGCGACGGCGATCATCTTCGGGACGAAGGAGAGGGTGGCCTCCTGGATCTGCGTGGCCGCCTGGAACAGCGAGATGAGGAAGCCGACCAGCAGGGCCGTCAGCAGGATCGGTGCGGCGACCTTCGCGGCGACCATCATGGTCTGCGCCGCGATGTCGGTGACATCGGCGTCGCTCATCGCTCGACCCCGTGCTCGTTCCGCTCCTCGGTCGCCGGCGCTCCCTGCGATGCTCGCTCGCACGTCGTTCTCGCGTCGCTCATCAGCCACTACCCCCGTACGAACCCACCAGCGCGGTCGTGATCAGCGCCCAGCCGTCGACGACGACGAAGAGCAGCAGCTTGAAGGGCAGGGAGACGATGGTCGGCGGGACCATCATCATTCCCAGCGCCATGAGCGCGGCGCTGACGAGCATGTCGAGCACCAGGAACGGGATGAAGATGACCAGCCCGATGATGAAGGCGCTCTTCAGCTCGGAGAGGACGAACGCCGGGATCAGCGTCGTCATGCTCACGGCGGCGGCGTCGGCCGGGGCCTCTTCGCCGGAGAGGCCCACCATGAGCTTCAGCTCGTCCTCGCGGGTGTTGTCCAGCAGGAATTCCCGCAGCGGCACGACGCCCGCGTCGTAGGCCTGCGACACCGACATGGCCCCGTTCAGATAGGGCTGGACGGCGAGCTCGTTGATGTCGCTGAAGACCGGCCCCATCACGAACAGCGTGAGGAACAGGGCGATGCCGGTGAGCACCTGGTTGGGCGGCGAGGTGGCCATGCCCAGGGCGTTCCGGGTGAGCCCGAGCACCACGATGATCTTGGTGAAGGAGGTCGCCAGGAGCAGCACCGACGGAGCCACGGAGAGCACGGTGATCGCCAGGATCAGCGTGACCGAGCTCGTCGGTGAGCCGTCGCCGATGGAGATGTCGACGGTGCCGTCCACCGCCGGTGCCGTCGGCGCCACGGGGGCGGTCGGCGGGGTGGGGGCGGCCGACGCCGGGTCGGCCAGGACGAGCAGGACGACCGTGCCGAGCAGGGTGAGCAGCAGGACCAGGACGGCGCCCCGTCCGGTCCGCCGGCTGCCCACGACCGGCAGCGGCTGGGTCGGCGCACTCATGACCGGCGCCGTCATGGCCGGCGCACCGTCCGCTCCCGCAGCTCGTGGACCAGCGAGGTCCAGCCCTGGCGGTCCAGCACCGAGCCGGCCAGCACGCCGTCGGAGGACGGGGCAGCGTGCGCCGGAACGCGAGCGGGCGCGCCGTCCGCCGGCTCCTGCCCGGCGGGCCGGGCACGGGCCGGACCGCGGCGTTCGGCGAGCGCGGCCTCGACGGCCTCGGAGTCGACCTCGGCCAGCAGCGTGACCTGCTCCTCGGTGGCGCCGATGACGAGCACCACGTCGGCGATCCGCACCACGTTGACCGAGCTGGCCCGGCCCATGCGCTGACGGGCGACGACCTCGATCAGACCGTTGCCCTGGCCCAGGCCGCGCTTCTTGGCCAGCCGGGCAGCGAACCAGAGCACCCCGGCGATGAGGGCGAGGGACAGGAAGAGCCGGATGATCATCCAGGTCATGCGCCGGCGCCCAGTTCCGCTGCGGCCGCGTCGGTCACGATCTCGCTGATCCGCAGGCCGAAGTCCTCGTCCACGACGACGACCTCGCCGCGGGCGATCAGCGTGCCGTTGACCAGGAGGTCGGCGGGGGCGCTGGCGGCGCGGTCCAGCTCGACCACCTCGCCGGGGTGCAGGGACAGCAGCTCCTGCACCGTCATGCGGGTGCGGCCGATCTCCACGGTGACCTCCATGGCCACGTGGCGGAGCAGCTCGAGGCTGCCGCGCTGCTCACGGGCGGCGGGGAGGGTGACCTGCAGGGCGAAGGTGGCCTGGTGCTCGCCGTCGCCGAGCAGCGGAACGGCGACGAACATGCCCTTGTCGCGCAGCCCGTCGAGGGCGGCGACCGGGTCCTCGGTGCGCTCCGAGGCCACGCGCACGCGGCCGAGGCTGCCGGCGGCGGCCTCCAGGGCCGGGCGCAGCGCCGTCGAGACGTCCATGGAGCCGACCGGCGAGTTCTGCAGCGCGTCGACGACCTCGCCGGAGATCACCAGGACGACGTCGCCGGAGACCTCGCCCGACAGGCCGGCGGTGATGGCGACGGCGGCTGCCGCGGGGAGCGGAACGGTGTCCGGGTCGCTCACCGGCGTGCCGGGAACCAGGACGGACGTCGAAGGGACCAGCGACGCCGCGGCGC
Organism: Blastococcus sp.; assembly: GCA_035629195.1. GTDB lineage: Bacteria > Actinomycetota > Actinomycetes > Mycobacteriales > Geodermatophilaceae > Blastococcus. The sequence continues at coordinate 4,039 of DASPIH010000170.1, forward strand.
GCGCGGCGGCCACGACGACCGCCGTGACGGTCTGGGAGTCCTGCGAGTCGGTGCGGGGCGCGGTCATGCGGAGTCCTTCACGGCGAGCGGAGCGTGCGGGGTGGGAACGATCGAGGCGGCCAGGCGGCGTCGGTGGTTGCTGGCGATCGCATAGGCGAACGTCGCGTCGTTGGTCGTGACCTCCAGCGGGCTGTCGCGCGGATGGCGCAGCAGCAGCACGTCCCCGACGGCCAGGGAGAGGAGGTCGGACGAGGAGACGGCGAGGGGTGCGAAGCGGACGCTGACGTCGACCGGCACGAGGTTGAGCCGGGCGGCCAGGGCCTCGCGGGCCCGCGCGCGCTTGCGCAGCGCCTGCTCCGACAACTGCGGCGACGCGGCGTTGTTGAGCGCCTGGGCGAACGAGGAGAAGGGCAGCACCACGGTCGCCTCGCCCTCGCGGGTGCCGACGGCCATCTCGAAGGTGGCCACCATGACGGTGTCCGACCCCGCGGCGGCCTGGGCGAGTTGCGGGTTGTACTCGCGGCCGACGAGCACCGGCTGGATGCCGACGATCGGTTCCAGGGAGCGGCCGAACTCCCCGAGCAGCCGTTCCAGCAGGTGGTTGGTGATGGTGGTCTCCATCGCCGTCATCGGCCGGTTGGGCTGGGCGGCGGTGCCGGAGCCGCCGAGCAGGTGGTCGACCATCGACATGGCGATGTCCAGCGGAAAGGCCAGCAGGCCCTTGCCGGCCAGCGGCTCCATCGTGAACGTCGAGATGAAGGACGGGTTGGCCAGCGTCCCGACGTAGTCGTCGTAGGAGAACTGCTCGATGCCCACCAGCTCCATGCGGGCGCCGGCGCGCAGGAACGTCGTCAGGGTCGTCGTCGCCTGGCGGGCGAAGGCCTCCTGCGCGATCTGCATGACGCGCACGTGCTCGCGGGACAGCTTGGTCGGACGCCGGAAGTCGTAGGTGCGCGGTTCTCCGCGCCGGCCGCGGCTGCCGGGGCCGGCGGAGAACGCGGCGGGCGTGCTCGCCGGCGTCTCGGTCGGCGCGGAGTCCGGGGCCGGCGCGGCGGCCGGGGCCGGTCCGGTCTCGGGGGTGGTCACGCAACACCTCATCGGCGGACGCCGGAGGCACCCTGACCGGGCGGGGGGAGGCGGTGACGGGTGGTGCGGGTGGGACGCAGCAGGGGTGCCCTCCGGGATCGGAGGGCACCCCTGCGCAGCGGCGCGACGGCTACTGCGTCACGTACTCGGTGTAGTAGATGGCCATCACGGTGCTCACCCCGTGGTCGGTGTAGGCCTCGATGATCTTCTCCTGCAGCGACTCCTTGAGCGCCTCGCGAGCGCCGGTGACGTCGGCCGGGTTGGCCTGGCTGAAGGTGGAGATGACCAGGTCGGTCGCCTTGGAGCCGTCCGGTCCGCCGCCGCCGTGCCCACCACCGGCGGCGCCCTCCTCGGTGAGCTCCAGGGAGACGCCGATCTTCAGGTAGCCGCCGCCGGCGAGGTTCACGGCCACCGGCTCGAGCGGGACGAAGGTGCCGCTGGACACCAGCTCCGCTTCCTCGGCCTCGGCCTCGCCCGAGCCGCTGAACAGGAAGAAGTACGCGGCTCCGGCCCCGGCGAGCAGGACGACGGCCAGGATGACGAGGAGCTTCATCTTCCCGCCCTTGGCCTCGCCCTCCTCGCCCTGGGCGGGGGCGTTCTTGTCCTTCGTGCTCATTCGGTCTCTCCCTGGTGGGCGGCGTCGATGCCCGGCAGGAGGGCGTTGGCCTCTGCCGAGGCGTCGGACAGGACGACGACGTCGACGCGTCGGTTGACGGTGACTGCGGTGGGATCGGACTCGGGCACCAGCGGCCGGGTGGAGGAGTAGCCCGTGGCGGACAGGCGTGGCTGCGGAACGCTCTCGGTGGCCAGGTACCGGACCACGGTCGTGGCACGGGTGGCCGACAGCTCCCAGTTCGAGGCCCACGGGCCACCGCGGCTGACCGGGAGGTGGTTGGCGTGACCCTCCACGTCGAGCTGGTTGGGCAGCTCCCTGAGGCTGGGGGCGACGGCGGCGAGGATCGCCCGGCCCTCCGGCCGCAGGGCGGCCTCCTCGGCGTCGAAGAGCACGGCGTCGGCGACGATGTGCACCACCAGACCGCGCTCGTCGATCTCGTAGCGCGCGGCACCGGAGTACCCGGCCGCGGCCAGGGCCGCCTCGATCTTGTCGCGAGCGGCGGCGAGCTCGGCGTAGGCAGCCTGCGCCTCGGCCGCGACGTTCTGGGCGCGCTGGACGGCAGCCTGGGCCGCGGCCTGGTCGACCTGGGCCTGGTCCACCGAGGGATCAGCAGGGATGGCGGTGGCGACGTCGGTCGCACCGGGCAGCCCGTCGAGCACCGACCCCTCGGGAGACGCCGCGGGCAGCACCGCGATGGGGCCGCCGAAACTCTCCGCCATGCCCTTGGCCAGGGCGGCGAACTTCTGCTCGTCGACCTTGCTCATCGCGAAGAGCACGACGAAGAGCACGAACAGCAGCGTCATCATGTCGAACGCGGAGACCAGCCACCGTTCGTGGTTCTCGTGCTCCTCGTGCTCCTCGTGCTTCGTGGCGCGGTGGCCACCGGCCCTGCTCATGCCGCCTCGCGCTGCTCACTGGGCGGCACCAGCGAGGTCAGCTTGGCGCGCACGGTGCGGGGGCTGTTGCCGGCCTGGATCTCGGTGATGCCCTCGACGAGCAGTTCCATCTGCGCGGCCTGCAGCGCGCTGACCCGGAGGATCTTGGCGCCCATCGGCAGGAACCAGAAGTTGGCCGCCATGACGCCCCACAGCGTGGCGATGAAGGCCGCGGAGACCATCGGGCCGAGCGTCTCCGGGTTGTTCAGATTGCCCATCACGTTCATCAGGCCGACGATGCAGCCGAGGATGCCGATGGTCGGCGCGTAGCCGCCCATGTTGTTCATGAACTTGGCGGCGACCTTGTCCTCGGTCTTCTTCGCCGAGATCTCGCTCTCCAGGACGGCGCGCAGGTCCTCGGGGTCGGTGCCGTCGATGCCCATCTGCAGACCCCGCTTGAGGAACGGGTCGTCGATCTGCTTGACCTGCGCCTCGAGGGCCAGCAGGCCCTCCTTGCGGGCCTTCTCGGCCAGGGTGACCAGGGTCTGGATCTGCTCGGTCGCCGGCGGCACCTTGGCCGGCAGCACGGCCATCTTGAACCAGCCGGGGATCTTCTTCAGGTCGGCCATCGTCTGGCTGGCCACCGCCGCGCCGAAGGTCGCGACGATGACCAGGACGATCGCCGGCAGGAACAGCAGCGCTGTCGGGGCGACGCCCTCGAGGGTCATGAAGACGAACAGGGCGACGATGGAGATGACGAACCCGATCAGGGTGGCGGGGTCCATGGGTCAGCGCTCCTCGCGGGTCGGGAAGGGCACCACGGAGGAGTCGCCGGGCAGCACGACCGGGACGTCGCTGCGGTAGGTGCCGCGGTCCATCTCGTAGGAGAGGGCGAGGATCCCGGCGCGGTACTCGCGGATCTCCCGGAGGACCTCGTCCACGCTCTCGCGCACGACGTACCTCGTGCCGTCGACCAGGAAGGCGACCGTGTCGGGGTGCCCCTCGACCTTCTCGATGAGGTCGGGGTTCAGCGCGAACTGGTCGCCGTTCAGGCGCGTCACACGGATCACGGGTCGGTCCTCTTGCTCGGTGGGGCCCGGGGGAGCGGGCGGGAACGGCACTGTTGTCATCGGCCCCGGACGCGGCGTCCTTGAGCTGAAACGCCCTGGCCGGGGGCTCGGGGAGGGCCCGGTGACGGACGGCCCGGTCACACCTGTGGGTGACCGGGCCGTCAGCCGTGGCCTCCTCCGCGGCGCCCGCCGCGCGCGAGCGGGTGGGAGGGAGGAGGGGCCCTCATCAGCGCTTCAGGTTGACCAGGTCCTGGAGGATCTCGTCGGACGCGGTGATCACCCGGCTGTTGGCCTGGAAACCGCGCTGGGCGACGATCAGCCCGGTGAACTCCTCGCTGAGGTCGACGTTGGACATCTCCAGCGCGCCGGCGTTGAGGACGCCGCGGCCGCCGGTGCCGGCGAGACCGATCATCGCCGCGCCGGAGTTGTCGCCGACGCGGAAGCTCGAGTTGCCGGCCTTCTGCAGCCCACCGGGGTTGTTGAAGGACGCGAGAGCCAGCTGGCCCAGCGGCTGGCGCAGCCCGTTGGAGAAGACGCCCACGATCGTGCCGTCGTTGCCGAGGGTGAACGACTGCAGCGACCCCAGGGTGTAGCCGTCCGGCTTCGGGGCGGCCAAGGTGTTGGCGCCACCGAACTGGGTGAGCCCCTCGAGGGACATCGTCACCGGGTTGGTCCAGCTGGGGTAGCCGACCGGGGTGAACGGGGGCAGCTGGAAGTCGGGACCGGCCGGGGTGGTCAGGTTCCCCGCGGCGTCGAAGACCACGCCGGTCGGCGCCATCAGCACCGTGCCGTCGGCGTGCACGACGCTGAGGTCCCACTCGTTGTCGCCGGTCTTCTCGAAGGTGTAGGCGACCTTCTGCAGCACGCCCTGGCTGTCGTACATGTCGGCCCCGAGCTGGAACGTCTCGCCGACCGCGACCTCGGAGGGCAGGTTGCCCCTGATCGAGCCCGCCGTCGTCGACGCGGGGTTGACCATCTGGCCGTACGGCACCGAGAGGGCACCGATCGGGCCGTTGGGGTTGACCGTGCCGTCCGCGTCGGCCATCCAGCCCTGCAGGACGGAGCCGTCGGCGGTCACCAGGTTCCCGTTGGCGTCGAAGTCGAACGAGCCGGCGCGGGTGAACATCTGCTCGCCTCCGCCCTCGACGACGAAGAAGCCGTCACCCTCGACCATGAAGTCCGTCGAGCGTCCCGTGGACTGGGTGGCGCCCTGCGTCCAGTTGGTGGTGATGGCGGCGAGCTTGACGCCGAGACCCACCTGGGCCGGGTTCGTGCCACCGCGGTCGGCGGCCGGCTGGCCGCCGCTGCGCAGCACCTGGGACAGCGTGTCCTGGAAGACGGTCTGGCTGCCCTTGAAGCCGACGGTGTTGACGTTGGCGATGTTGTTGCTGGTCACGTCCATCTTGGTCTGGTGGGCGCGGAGGCCGGAGATGGCGGAGAACATCGAGCGGAGCATCGGGGACTTCCTCCGGTGGGATGGCTGTCGGGGGGCGCGGGGTCAGCTGGTCGTCAGCTGGGTGTCGTCGTACCGATGTCGGTGATCCGGCCGAGGGAGACGGGAAGGCCACCGACGTTCGCCACGGCCTCGGTCGTGTCCGTGCCCAGGCGGACCGAGGTCACGACGCCGCTCTTCGCGGCTCCGGTGTCGTCGGTGTAGGTGACGGTCCGGCCGACCATCGCCCCGGCGCTGCTCGAGCGCTGGAGCGCGAGCATCGAGGCGTTCTGCGTGGCGATCTCCTCCAGCTTCTCCACCTGGGTGAAGGTCGCCGTCTGCGACATCATCTGGTTGGTGTCGGCCGGGTTGCTGGGGTCCTGGTACTTCATCTGCGCGACCAGCAGCTTGAGGAAGGTGTCCTTCCCCATCTGGTCGCCGCGGTCCACGCTGGTCGTGGCCGAGTACGTGGCCGTGGTCGGAACGGTGCCGCTGACTGCGTCCGGCATCGGTCGTCGGTCTCCTTCTCAGACGCGCACGTCCACGCCGGACGACGTGGATCGGGTGGAGAGCCGGGTGGGCCCGTCTCCGCTATCGGCAGGCAGCCCCCCGGACCGTGACCGTTCGCCGGTCGGGTGCTGCCGGGCACCGCGGTCGCCGGAGCCCTGCTGGGCCTGCTGCTCGGCGGTGTGCCGCGCCAGCCAGGACCCGCCGGTGTCCGCGTCGACCTCCACCCGGGACGGGCTGAGGCCGGCCGCCTCGAGGTCGCGGCGGAGCTCGGGAAGGGCGTCGATCAGGGCCGCGCGGCCGAGGTCGTGGGCCCCGCGCAGGTGCAGGTCGAGGCTGCCCCGGGCGACGGTCAGCTGCACCTCGACCGGACCGAGGTTCTCCGGGTTCAGGACGAGGGTCATCGTGTGCGAGCCGTCCCCGGCACTGCTGAGCACCGCCACCTGACGCGCGACCTGGCCCGAGACGGGCTGCGCCGCCGCGGGGCCCGTCGTCGGGTCGGCCGCGACG
>DASPIH010000171.1:0-2345 GCA_035629195.1 Blastococcus sp.
CTGCTGGGCGTCGTCCTCACCGCGCCGGTGGCGGCGGCGGTCGAGGCGCGGCTACGGGACGCCGGCTTCCTCACCAACGCCGTCGCCGCCGACGTCGTCCGGCTGGCGCCGTCGCTGGTGCTCACCGACGCGCAGATCGACGCGTTCGTCGCCGCCCTGCCGGCGGCTCTGGAGAGTGCCGAGTGATCCGGCACTTCACCAAGGACGACGACCTCACCCCGGCCGAGCAGGCCGAGGTGCTGGCGCTGGCCGCGTCGCTCAAGGCGAGTCGGCACACCGCCGAGGCGCCCACGCCGCTGCGCGCAGCCAACGGCGTGCCCCGCGCCGTCGCCGTGCTCTTCGACAAGCCCTCGACCCGCACCCGCGTGTCCTTCTCCGTCGGCGTGGCGGAGCTCGGCGGCTATCCGCTGGTCATCGACGCCGCCACCAGCCAGCTCGGCCGCGGCGAGCCCGTCGCCGACACCACCCGGGTGCTCGACCGCCAGGTCGCCGCGATCGTCTGGCGGACCTTCGGCCAGGAACGCATCGAGGAGATGGCCGGAGCCAGCCGCGTGCCGGTGGTCAACGCGCTCACCGACGAGTACCACCCCTGCCAGATCCTGGCCGACCTGCAGACGGTGATCGAGCGCCATCCCCGGGCGTCCTCCTCGCTGTCCGGACTGGTCCTGACCTACCTCGGCGACGGCGCCAACAACATGGCCCACTCCTACCTGCTCGGCGGGGCCACCGCCGGCATGCACGTGCGGGTCGGGTCGCCCGACTCCTTCCAGCCCGACCCGGGCGTGCTCAAGCGGGCGGCGGAGATCGCGGCGGAGACCGGTGGTTCGGTGGGCTGGACGGCCGACGCCGCCGCGGCGGCCGACGGCGCGGACGTGCTGGTGACCGACACCTGGGTGTCGATGGGGCGGGAGGACGAGCACGACGCCCGCACCGACCTGTTCCTGCCCTACGCCCTCGACGAGGCGGCGCTGGCCCGTGCCGCCGACGACGCCGTGGTCCTGCACTGCCTGCCGGCCTATCGCGGCAAGGAGATCGCGGCCGCCGTCATCGACGGCCCGCAGAGTGCGGTGTGGGACGAGGCGGAGAACCGGCTGCACGTCCAGAAGGCGGTGCTCGTCTGGCTGCTGGAGCAGGACGCGTGACCTCCGCGCTCACCCGGTCCGCCCGGCAGGCACGGGTGCGCCAGCTGATCGAGGCGCAGCCGGTGACCTCGCAGACCCACCTGGCCGCCCTCCTGGCCGAGTCGGGCATCGAGGTCACCCAGGCGACGCTGTCGCGGGACCTGGACGAGCTGGGCGCGGTCAAGATGCGCGGGTCCGACGGCGCTCCGGCGTCCTACGTGCTGCCACCGGAGAACGCCCCGCTGCGGCCGGCGCAAACCGCTCCTGCCCGGTTGACCCGCCTGCTGGCCGATCTGCTCACCAGCGCCGAGGGCAGCGCCAACCTGGCCGTGCTGCGCACGCCGCCGGGGGCCGCCCAGTTCCTGGCCTCCGCGCTGGACAAGGTGGGCCTCCCCGACGTCCTGGGCACGATCGCGGGGGACGACACTCTGCTGGTCGTCTCGCGCGAACCCGACGGCGGTCCGGCCCTGGCCGACCGGCTGCGGGCGCTCGCGCGGCGGACGCCCGCCGTCTACCCCGAACTGAGCGCTGACCTGGAAGAGGACACCGGCACGTGAGCACCGCACCTGGATCGCAGACCCGGCTCTGGGGCGGACGCTTCGGCGGCGGTCCGTCGGATGCGCTGACTGCTCTCTCGAGGTCGACGCACTTCGACTGGCAGCTCGCCCCGTTCGACCTGGCCGGGTCCCGCGCCCACGCCCGCGTGCTGCACCGCGCGGGGCTCCTGACCGACGACGAGCTGACGCAGATGCTCGGCGCTCTGCGGGAGCTGTCCACCGAGGTCGAATCGGGCGCCTTCACACCGGTCGAGTCGGACGAGGACGTGCACGAGGCGCTCGAGCGCGGGCTGACCGAGAAGCTCGGCGCGCTGGGCGGCAAGCTGCGCGCCGGTCGCAGCCGCAACGACCAGATCGCCACCGACCTGCGGCTGTACCTGCGCCACTCCGTGCGCGCGCTCGTCGGCGAGCTCGCCTCGCTGGAGTCCGCGCTCGTCGGTCTCGCCGAGCGCTACGCCGACGTCGCCGCTCCCGGCATGACCCACCTGCAGCACGCGCAGCCGATCCTCGTGGCCCACCAGCTGCTCGCGCACGCGCACTCGATCGCCCGGGACGTGGACCGGCTGCGCGACTGGGACCGGCGGACGGCGGTGAGCCCCTACGGCTCGGGCGCGCTCGCGGGGTCGTCGCTGCCCCTGGACCCCGACGCCGTCGCCGCCGAGCTGGG
>DASPIH010000172.1:0-3277 GCA_035629195.1 Blastococcus sp.
CGGTGATCAGGTCCCCTGATCACCGCCGGGCGCCTCAGGCGAGGACGAGCTCCGGCTCGGCCAGCGGTTCGGGGCGCACCGGACGGCCGAAGAGCCAGCCCTGCCCCAGGTCCGCGCCGACCTGGCGGGCCAGGTCGGCCAGCCGCTCGGACTCCACGCCCTCGGCCACGACCTGCCCGCCGTGCAGGTGGGTCAGCTCGCACAGCGCCCGGGCGACGGCCTGCGGACCGGGCTCCTCCAGCCGGGCGACGAGGGACTTGCTGAGCTTCACGACGTCGGGCCGGGCCACGGTCACCAGCGCCAGGCTGGACCAGCCGATCCCGACGTCGTCCAGCGCCACCCGCCAGCCCAGCGAGCGGTAGTGCTCGAGCACCGAGACCAAGTGCCCGCGGTCGGCGACGACGTGGGCCTCCACGACCTCGAACACCAGCTGGTGGGGGTCGATCCCCATGTCATGGACGACCTGCTCGGTGCCGGCGAGGCAGACCTGCGGCCGGTAGATCGACCTGGGATCGGAGTTCACGAACAGGTCGTCCCGGCCCAGCCAGGGCATCGCGCCGGTGATCGCGGACTCCCGGCCGATGCGGTCCAGCCGGTCCAGCCAGCCCGCGGACTCGGCGACGAAGAACAGGTCGCCGCCGCCGACCTCGCGGCCGTCGACCAGCCCCCGCAGCAGCGCCTCGTGCGCCACGACGGAACGGTCGGCCAGCGAGACGATCGGCTGGTAGACCGACCAGAACTCCGCCTCGGCGAGCACCCCGACCTCCACGGTGACCCCGCGCCGCGCGAGCTCCACGGCGAGCGTGGGCGCGGTCAGCAGGCGGGCGGTCAGCGCGGCGCCGTCGTGCGGCGGATCGGTGCAGACGCGCACCGCGTCGGTCTCGGCGGCGGTCAGCTCCCGCGCCAGCTTCTGGAACAGCCGCTCCAGTCCTCGGCCGCCGGCCTGCTCGTCGACGACGTCGACCAGGTGCGGCATCGAGCAGACGGACAGCCCCAGAGCCTTGGCGGTGCGGGCGACGTGCGGCAGGACGTGCCCGATCGAGGTGGCGAGCAGCGCGCGGTTGGCGCGGCCGGGCACCTGCCAGGTCTGCCGGCACCCGCAGGCACTGCCGCAGTGGGTTCCCACGTCACGAGGGTGACTGACCGGCGACCGCACGCGGGGAACAACACGCAGGGAGGTCGTGGCGTAGCGAACCGACGTCTCGAAGTAGTCACGGGGGTGTTTCGTCCAGTTCACAACTTGAATGTCTAAGGTTTGCCCATGGCCGCTCTCTCCACAGTCGAAGAAGCCCGACCCAGTCGCGGCGGACGGCCGCGCGACCCGAGCCGGGACGGCGTCATCCGCGCCGCGATCCTGCACCTGCTCGCCGACGTGGGCTACGGCGCGCTGACCATGGACGCGGTCGCGGCGGAGGCGGGCGTGGGAAAGGCGACGATCTACCGCCGCTGGCGCACCAAGCAGGACCTGGTGGTCGACACCATCTCCGACCTCGCCCGCGCCGAGGTGCAGACCGCCGACACGGGATCCCTCGAGGGCGACCTGAGGCAGCTGATGCACGCGTTGGTGGGCGTGGTGAACGGCCCGACGGGTGCGGCCACCCTGTCGCTGCTGTCCACCGTGCCGCGGCACCCGGCGCTCGCCGACGCCTTCCGCACCGGTCCCCTGACGGTGTGGCAGGACTCGTTCCAGCAGGTCTGGGACAACGCCGAGGCCCGTGGGGAGATCGACCCGTCGTTCCGCAGCTCGGTGGCCAGCGAGACCATCAGCGCCCTGCTGGTGCAGCGCTGGCTGCTCACCGGCCGTCCGGTGGACGACGCCTTCGCCGACGAGGTGCTCGACACCGTGGTCATGCCGTTGATCCGCGCGTCGGTCTGATCCGCTCGAGACGACGGAGGCCGGTCCACCCTGCGGGGTGGACCGGCCTCCGTCGTCGAGGGGGTCGGTCAGTCGTTGCGGTGCCGGACCTTCTGGACGACGACCAAGGTGACCAGCAGGCCGACAGCGCCGACGGTGGCCTGGCCGGCCGGGGTTTTCAGAAACCGCTGCACCGCGTTCTTGCCCTGCGTCTTCAGACGCGTGGGACTGGTCCGGTAGGCGATCTGGTCCAGGGTGGCGGCCAGCGACTCCCGGGCCGAGTCGATCTCCAGCTGGATCTGTCGTGGGTCGCGAGGCACGGCGACAGCCTGCCAGACGGCGCGCCGATCAGCGCGCCCACCGTCTGCCGGAGCACCCGGCCGGGCTGCTCCTAGACTCGGCGGCGACGCGGGAGTGGTGTAACGGCAGCCACGCCAGACTTAGGATCTGGTGCCTTCGGGCGTGGGGGTTCGAGTCCCCCCTCCCGCACTACCTCATCTCGGCATTCCTGCAGCCCAGAGACGCGTAATGGTCCCTGTCGGGCTGGATCTCTGGTGATGCCCGCGTGATACTTGGGACCGGAGATCAACGCTCGAGCAGCGCCGCGAAACGGTCCGCCGCCTGACGGCCCATGCCGGGGTGCACGTGCTGGTAGACCATCAGCGTGATCGTGGCGCTCGCGTGACCCAGGCGCTCCGAAACCACCTGGACTGGCACGCCGTCGGCGACGCTCGGTGGGATGACGCCACGTCGCAGTACACCGCAGGCCGAATACTCAACGAGAAAGCTATCGCTGTGCGCGCGGCTACCCGGCAACTTCACTGAGCACCGCCTCGGTCGACATAGCCCACACGCCGATGTTCACGGCATCTGCGAGTCGGTCAGGCGTGACCCCGGACGTTGCATCCTGGGCCAGGACCACTCGGTAGTCGCGCTCACTAGCGCCAAAAATGGTGGCGCGCGGGCAGTTCGGAAAGTTGCAGCCAGCCACGACGACGGTGTCAATCTTGCGGTATCGGAGGTACTCGTCGAGCGGGGTGCGGTAGAAGGCGCTCCACCGTGGCTTCCACATCACGACTTCGTCCCTCCCCACCGTCTGCAGCTGGCCCGCGAGAAGAGCGTCGCTGTCCAGCTCCAATTCGGAGTCGGGCAGGAGAGACGGAGCAATCCGGGCGCCGGCCGATCCGGGCCGCACGATCCCCGCTCCGTCCTGAGTGGCAGCGCGGCGGACGAGGTCGACGTCCTCTCCGTCATACAAGCGGACCACGTGCACGATCGGCCTGCCGACCGCCCGGTACGCCTCGACCAGCGAAATCATCTCGGGCAGCCGGTCAGAGGTGCCAGCAATTGGACTTACGCCTCCGTCCAAGAAGTCCACCTGCGTATCGATCACCAGGAGCGCAGAGGACTCGAAGTGTGGCG
>DASPIH010000173.1:0-8213 GCA_035629195.1 Blastococcus sp.
CGCCGTCGGGCAGCCGTGGCTGACCGCCGCGGTCTGGCCGGGCTGGGCCTTGCCGCAGTTGAACGCGCCGCCCAGGGCGTAGGTCTGCGGGCCCCCGAGGACCTGGAGCGATCCCCAGAAGTCCGTCGTCGTCGCCTGGTACGCCACGTCGCGCAGCTGCCCGGCCAGCTTCCCGCCCTCGATGCGGTAGAAGCGCTGGCCGGTGAACTGGAAGTTGTAGCGCTGCATGTCGATCGACCAGCTCTTGTCGCCGACGACGTAGATGCCGCGCTCGACCCCGCCGATGATCTCCTCGGTGGACGGGCCGTCGGGCGCCGGCTGCAGGGACACGTTGGCCATCCGCTGCACCGGCACGTGCCCCGGGGAGTCGGCGTAGGCGCAACCGTTCGAGCGCTCCATGCCCTGCCGCCGGGCCATGTTCCGGTCGACCTGGTAGCCGACCAGCACGCCGTCGCGGACGATGTCCCACTGCTGGCCGGCGACCCCCTCGTCGTCCCAGCCGATCGTGGCCAGCCCGTGCAGGGCGGTGCGATCGCCGGTGACGTTCATCAGCGGCGACCCGTACTGCAGCGTGCCGAGCTTGTCGACGGTGGCGAACGAGGTGCCGGCGTAGGCGGCCTCGTAGCCGAGCGCGCGGTCCAGCTCCGTGGCGTGGCCGACGGACTCGTGGATGGTCAGCCACAGGTTCGACGGGTCGACGACCAGGTCGTAGCGGCCGGCGGTCACCGACGGCGCCTTGCTCTTCTCCCGCAGCAGCTCGGGCAGCTCGGCGAGCTCGGCGTGCCAGTTCCAGCCGGTGCCGGTCAGGTACTCCCAGCCGCGCCCGGCCGGCGGGGCGAGCGTGCGCATGCTCTCGAAGGACCCGGTGGCCCGGTCGATGGTCAGCGCGGTGACGTCGGGGTCGACCCGCACCCGCTGCTGACGGGTTCGCGTGCCGGCGGTGTCGGCGTAGTACTTCTGCTCCTTGACCAGCATGCACGTGGCCTGCACGTGCTCGACCCCGTCGGCGGCCAGCAACTGCTCGGAGAACTCGGTGAGCAGCGCGGACTTCTCGCCGTCCGGCACGGTGAACGGGTCGACGTCGTACGCCGAGACGAAGGTGGCGTCCGCGTGGACCGGCTCCGGCGCCAGCTCCACCCGGTCGCGGTTCAGCGCGGCCGCCACCTGGGCGACGGTCACCGCCTCCTCCGCGAGCCGGACCGCTTCGGCGGCGGTGAGGACGACCCCGGCGGCGAACCCCCACGTGCCCTCGTGGACGACGCGGACGGCGAGACCGAGGTCCTCTCCGTCGGTGAACGCCTCGGGCCGGGCATCCCGCAGGCTGATCACCTGGGTGCGGATGCGCTCGACACGGATGTCGGCGTGCTCGCAACCCAGGTCCACCGCCCGCGTGAGAGCGGCATCGGTCAGTGCGGACAACGGCAGCGCGAGGAACGTCTCGTCGACGGCGCGGGGTGCTGGCACGCACCCCTGTCTACCAGCGGCCCCGTTGCGGGGCTCCCGAGCCCGCGCCCGGGTTGCGGATCGACCGGCGGCGGGTAGCCGCCGGGACATGACCGCACCGGCGGACGACGTGACCATGACCTTCGGCGGCACCGCCACGATGCTGCTGCGGATCGGGGACTTCACCCTGCTCACCGATCCGAACTTCCTGCACCGGGGGCAGCGCGCCTACCTCGGCAAGGGGCTGTGGACCAGACGGCTCACCGATCCGGCGCTGCAGCCCACGCAGCTGCCGGCCCTCGACGCCATCCTGCTGTCGCACATGCACGGCGACCACTGGGACGACATCGCCACCCGCACCCTGGACAAGGCGACGCCCGTCGTCACCACCCAGGAGGCGGCGAGGGCGCTGAACCGGAAGGGGTTCGCGGCGACGTCGGACCTGCGGCCCTGGCAGCGGCACGTGCTGTCCTCGGGCGACGACGAGCTGCGGATCACCTCCGTGCCCGGCGTGCACGGGCCCGGACCGCTGGCGAAGGTGCTGCCGCCGGTGATGGGCAGCGTGCTGGAGCTCGTGCGCGGCGGCGAGGTGAGCTGGCGGGGCTACATCAGCGGCGACACCCTCTACCGGCCGTTCCTCGGTGAGGTGCTGGAGCGCTGCGGGCCCCTCGACGTCGTGATCCCGCACCTGGGCGGCACCAAGGCGCTGGGACTGACGGTGACGATGGACGGCAGGCAGGGCGCCGACCTGGTGGAGCTGCTGGCGCCGCCGGTGACGGTGCCGGTCCACTACGACGACTACGACCGGTTCGCGTCCCCGCTGGGCGACTTCGTGGCCGAGGTGGCCCGGCGCCGGCTGCCGGGGACGATCCGCCCCGCCTACCGCGGGGAGACGATCTCGCTGCGGGCATAGCGGAGCGGACGGGACGGCCTCCGGTTCCCTGTCGTTGGCCTGGTCAGAACGCGTTCCCCGTGCGCCACGGCATCTCCTGGAGCGTCATCGTGTTCCCGTCCGGATCGCTGAACCCGGCGTACTTCACCCCGCCACCCACGTCCTCGACCGGACCGACGTCGACTCCGCGGGCCACCAGCTCCGCCCGCGCCCGCTCGATGTCCTCGACCACCAGGTGCAGCGCCCGGATCGAGCCCGGGGCCATGGCGTAGGCGGGCAGGCCCGTGCCGATCCCGATCGAGCACGCCGATCCGGGCGGGGTCAGCTGCACCACCCGCACGCCGTCGGCCGGACGCACGTCGACGTCCGCGACGAAGCCGAGCTGCTCGGTGTAGAAGGCCTTGGCGCGATCGACGTCGGTGACCGGGACCGGCACCAGCTCGAGCTTCATGTCCATCTGCTGCTCCTGTGATCGTCGACCCGGATGGTCTCCCACCCGACCGCATCATGGAGCACGTCCCGGTGCCCGGACACGGTTCGCGGGCTCGGAGGGGGCTGCCGGCGCGTTCAGCCGGCGGCGAGCCGGGCGGCCCGCGCGGCGACGTCGGCCCGCAGCGCCGCCACGTCGACGGTCGTGCTGGCGCCGTTCCGCACCACCGGCCGGCCGCCCACCCAGACGTCGCGCACGTGCCGGCCGGCGCCGGACCAGACGAGGTGGGCGAGGACGTCGCCGGGATCGCCCACCGGCTCGAAGACCAGGTCGCGGGTGTCGACGTGCACCAGGTCGGCGCGCCGGCCCGCGACGAGCTGCCCGAGATCGGGGCGACCGATCGCGTCGGCCGCTCCACCGGTGGCCAGCCAGAACGCCTCGGCGGCGGAGAGCGCGGTGGCCGACCGCTCGCGCAGGCGCGCCAGGCCGGCGGCCAGCCGCAGGTCGGCGAACAGGTCCAGGGAGTCGTTCGACGCCGGCCCGTCGGTACCGAGCCCGACGCGGATGCCCCGATCGAGCATGGGGCGCAGCGGGGCGATCCCGCTGGCGAGCTTGGCGTTGCTGGCCGGGCAGTGCGCCACGGCGACGTCGTACTCCTGCCAGAGCTCGAGGTCGGCGTCGTCCACGTGCACGCAGTGGGCGGCGAGGACGCGGCCGCCGAGCACGTCGTAGGAGGCGAGGAGGGCCGGCACGGACAGCCCGTGCGCGGCGAGCAGGTCCTCGCCCTCGGTGGCGGTCTCGGCGACGTGCAGGTTCAGCAGGAGACCGTGCTCACGGGCGGCGCTCGCGGCGTCGGCGAGCACGGGCAGCGCGACCGTGTAGGCGGCGTGCGGACCGATGCCGAACTCGACGGCGCCGTCCGACGCGGCGCCGGCCGCGAGGGCGACCGCCGCGTCGAGCTGCTCGGCGACCGGGGGCAGGCCCGGCAGCGGGATCAACGGGGTGGCGACGACGGCCCGCGCGCCGGTGGTGCCGACGGCGGCGGCGATCCGCTCGGGGTGGAAGTACATCTCGACGCTGGTGGTGATGCCGCCGGCGAGCATCTCCGCCGACGCCGCGGTCATCGCGACCTCGACGTCCTCGGGGGTCAGGCGGGCCTCGCGCGGCCACATGACCTCGCGCAGCCACCGGTCCAGCGGCAGGCCCTCGCCCTGGCCGCGGAACAGCACCATCGGGGCGTGCGAGTGGGCGTTGACCAGGCCCGGGGTGAGCACCCCGGGGAGGTCGACGGCCTCGGCGCCGTCCGCGGCCGGGGCCTCGCCGGCCGGGCCCACCCATGTGATCTCGCCGTCGGCGACGTCCACCACCGCGTCCGGGACGACCGTTCCGGCGCGGTCACCGACGACGGCGGCCCGGGCGGTGAAGCGCTGGCGCATGCCTGCCGACGGTAGTGCCGACACCGCCGGGCGTCGCGGCAGGGCGCTCTCACCCCGATACCGTGGACGTCATGGACCTCCTCGCCGCCGCAGCCTCCGACGAGGGTGGCGTCACCGGCTTCCTGCTCGAACTCGTGGACCAGCTCGGCGCGGTCGGTGTCGGGCTGAGCATCCTGGCCGAGACCGTGATCCCGCCGATCCCCAGCGAGGCGGTGCTGGGGCTGGCCGGGGCCAACATCAACGCGGGCCGGATGTCGATCCTCCCGGTGATCCTGTTCGCCACCCTGGGCTCGATCCTCGGCGCGATCTTCTTCTACTACGTGGGGCGGTCGCTGGGGCCCCGCCGGGCGCACGCCTTCCTCGACCGGCTGCCGCTGGTCGAGACCGCCGACGTGGACCGGACCTTCGCCTGGTTCGAGAGGCACGGCCGGTCGGCGGTGTTCTTCGGCCGCATGGTGCCGATCGTGCGCAGCTTCATCTCCGTGCCTGCGGGCGTGGTGCGCATGCCGATCGGCCAGTTCGTGCTGTTCAGCGCGGCGGGCAGCCTGATCTGGAACACCGTGCTGATCGGGCTCGGCGTGGCGGCCGGGGACTTCATCGAGAACAACCTGAAGTACCTCGACTACGTCGTCGTCGCGGGGGTCGTCCTCGGCGTCGGCTACCTGGTCTACAAGCGCTTCAAGGACGTGCGCCGGCACCGGCGCGAGCGGGCAGCCCGCGGCGGCACCGACGCGGGGACCGCGGGCGTCGAGGGATGACCGGGGGCTCGCGTCCCGACGTCGTCGCCTTCGACGTCAACGAGACGCTGCTGGACCTGGCGCCGGTGCGCGCCGCACTGGTGGAGGCCGGGGAGCCGGAGTTCCTGCTGGGAACGGTGTTCGCACGCACCCTGCTGACCGGGATGGCGGCGTCCCTCGCCGGGAGCTGGTGCCGGTTCCGGGACGCCTTCGACGCGGCGCTGGCGCAGGAGAGCGACCTGCCGGCCGATGCCCGCGCCGCGGTCGCCGACGCGTTCGGGGAGCTCGCGCCGCACCCCGACGTGGAGCCGGCTCTGCGCCGGCTCGTGCAGGCCGGCGTGCGGGTGGTGACGCTGACCCACGGCTCGCCCGGTGTGGCGGAGGCCGGGCTGGCGCGGGGCGGGATCACGCCGCTGGTCGAGCAGACGCTGAGCAGCGAGACGATCCGCGCGTGGAAGCCCTCGCGCGAGGTCTACCTGTGGGCAGCGGGCGCGTGCGGGGTGGCGCCGGACCGGATGGCACTCGTCGCCGCGCACGGATGGGACGTGCAGGGCGCCCAGCGGGCCGGGCTGACCGGGGCCTGGTTCCCCCGGAGCGAGCGCAGCTTCCCGGCCGTCTACGGGGCGCCGCACGTGCAGGCGGACTCCCTTGCCGGCGCGGTCGACGCCCTCCTCGCGCGCCCGGCGCGGTGACCCCGCTCGACGTCGACACCCCGCACGGCCCGGCGCGGGTGACCAGCACCGGCGACGGCAGCGCCGGGACCCTCGTGCTCGGGCACGGCGCCGGAGGCGGTTCGGAGTCCGTGGACCTCACGGCCCTGACCGTCGAGGCGGCGGATGCGGGCTGGCTGGTGCACCGCGTGGACCAGCCCTGGCGGGTGGCGGGAAAGCGGATCGCGCCCGCGCCGCCGCGGCTCGACGAGGCGTGGCACGCCGTCCTGGACCGGTTGCGGGTGCTCGACCGGCTGCCGGGACGGCTGGTGCTGGGCGGCCGGAGCGCCGGTGCCCGGGTGGCCTGCCGCACCGCCGCCGACCAGGGCGCGGCGGGCGTCCTGGCGCTCGCCTTTCCGCTGCACCCGCCCGGGCAGCCGGAGAAGAGCCGCGCCGCCGAGCTCACCGCCGTTCCGGTGCCGCTGGTGGTGGTGCAGGGCGAGACCGACGCACTCGGCCGACCGGAGCACGTCGCGGCGGCTCTGCGGGGCCATGCGGGTGCGTCGGTGTACGCCGTCCCCGGCGACCACTCGCTCCGGCAGAACGCACCGCTGGCCGCGGCCGCGGCGATGTCCTGGCTCACCGAGGTGCTCCCCGCCTGACACCCCCGGCGGGACACGCTGGCCCCACACCCCGACCGGGCTCCCGCACCGCGGTTCACCGCGGCCCCTCAGAACGGTGCGGGATCGCACCCGGCCAGTTCGCCGGACCGCGCCGGTTCGACGGACCGTGCGGGGCCGGCCACGCCGGGGAGGTGGCCCGGTGGTCGTGTCACCCGGGTGACACCGCTGGGTGTGGTCACGGTCAGCACGCCGTCGGCGGTCATCTCGAACCGCCAGCCAGGGGCCCAGGTCTTGAGCCGGTGGTGCCGGCGGCACAGGCAGCAGAGGTTCTCGCACGCGGTCGCGCCGCCGTCGGCATGGGGAACGACGTGGTCGAGGTCCGCCCACCCGGCGCGGACGCGGCAGCCGGGATGCCGGCACGCGCGGTCGCGGGTGGTGGTGAAGCGGCGTTGCGCCGCTGACGGGCGGTACCGGTCCGTCACAGCCGGCCGGTCGAGCACCGGGCACGCGCACTCACCCTCCGGGTGGTCCGGGCAGCCGCGCCGGGCCAGCCGCTCCAGCTCGCTGCGCCCGGCTGCGGCGCGCAGGGCACCGGTGGCCGGATCGAGCAGCGAGAGACCCAGCGTGCCGCCGCTCGGGGCCTGCAGCCCGCCGGGGCAGAGCGCGTCGAGCTGCTCGAGAAGTTCCCGCAGCTGACCGGCCGTGATCGGGTGTCCGTTCACCTCCGCCGGGACGACGTTCCGGCAGCCGACGCCGCAGGCGCCGTGGTTGCTCGGGCGGTGCACGTGGTGGCCGACGGCGCACGCGTCGTGCCCGGCCGAGGCGGACACCAGAGCGCCCAGGGTCGCGACGACGTCCAGGTGGGCCGTGACCGGCGGCCGGCTGGTGTCCCAGGGCCGGAGCACCAGATCGGCCAGGGCGGCGACGCGCAGCTGACCGATCGGCCGCGGATCGCCGTCGGCCTTGGCCATCCGCGCGTAGGCGTCGACCGTGTCGCGGATCGCCGCTGCGAGCGGCTGCGGCGCGAACGCTCCGAGCTCTGCCATCCCGTCGCGGGCGGGACGCACGGTCACGTCGGCGCAGCGCTCGGCCTGCTTCCGCCGCCGCTCGGCGGCGTCGGCGTCGTGCTGCAGCAGCTCGCGTCGCACAGCGGCCCGGATGCGCGTCACCGACAGCTCGTGCGCCGTGGGCAGGACGGCAGCCTCCACCGCGCACAGCACGTGCGGCTCCACGTCGTGCGCCACCGGGCCCAGCTCGGCGGCGATCGCGCGTGCCCGTGGCCAGTCCAGCGTTCCGTCGGCCAGCGCCGCCCACGTGGCGGGCAGCCGGCCGACCAGGAGGCCCGCGACCTGCGCCAGGGTGGTCGCCGCGGTGCGGGAGCAGTTGAGCACCAGGGCCAGCTCGTCGGCGAAGAACTCACTCACCTGGGGCACCGGCTCGTTCCCGGGGCCGGGGAGCCAGTCGGGCGAGGCGGCGCCCGGTTCGCCCTCCTCCCGGTCCAGGGTGCCGGGCCGACGGGAGGCCAGTTCCGCGACCAGCTCGGCGGTGTAGGCGGCCAGCCGCGCCTCGACCTGCTGGATGCGCTGCAGCTCGCCAGCGATCTCCGCATCGGTGCGGGCGGCGACCGGCATCATCTCGCCGAGCCGGGTCGGGCGCGCCGTCACGCCGTCCGGTAGCGCATCCGGCCACGGCGCGACGGCGAGGACGTCGACCGTCACGCCGACGCCGTAGCCACCACCCTCGAACACGTGTACGACGATAGGGCCAGCGTCCGACAGTTTCCGTCGCCGGTGATCGGCCCTCTGCGCGAGCAGTGCGCCGGGGTCAGCGGCGGCGTCGGCGGCGCACGAGCAGCGCGATCACCAGCACGGCGGCAGCCACGCCGGCTGCGGGCGCGGCGTAGCGGGACACCGCCGCTCCGCCGGCCACCTCGAGGAGGTCGATCGCCTCGGGCTCGGCGGGCGCCGGGCGCGTGGTCGGCACCTGTGGCGCGGACGAGCCG
>DASPIH010000174.1:0-4856 GCA_035629195.1 Blastococcus sp.
ACCAGCGCGCCCAGGGCGCAGCCGGCGCCGGTGGTGCGGGTGAGCAGGAGCGAGCCGCCACCCACCCGCACGGTCCGGGTGCCGTCGGTGATCAGGTCCACCGCGCCGCTGACCGCGACGACCGCACCGGTGCGCCGGGCCAGCTCGGCGGCCGCCGTCGCGGCGTCCTCGGCCCCGGCCGTGCTGTCGACCCCTCGCCCTCCGGCGCCGGTCCCGGCCAGGGCCATCACCTCGGAGGCGTTCCCGCGGACGACGCTGGGCGCCAGCTCCACGAGCTCCGCGGCGAGCTCGGTCCGGTACGCCAGCCCGCCGACCGCCACGGGGTCGAGCACCCACGGAGTGCCCGCCGTCCGGGCGGAGCGGGCGGCCAGCCGCATCGCCTCGGCGGTCCGCTCGTGCACCGTTCCGACGTTGACGAGCACGGCCGAGGCGACGGCGGCGAAGTCGCCGGCCTCCTGCGGGGCGTCCACCATCGCCGGAGCCGCTCCGACGGCCAGCAGCGCGTTGGCGGTCAGGGTCTGCACCACCGTGTTGGTCAGGCAGTGCACGAGGGGGGCGCTCGCGGTCAGCGCCTCGCGCGCAGCGCGCAGGTCGATCGCTCCCACCGCATCGGACATGCCGGTGACATCCCTTCGCCAGTGTGAACTGGGGCAGGTTCGACGGGTGTGTTCTCAGTCCCGGAGGGACACCCCGTGCCACGTACCCGCCGAACGTAACACGCACGGAGGGGACGGCCGTCGTGCCGGAACCACCGGACCTGGCTACCGTTCCTGGCGTACCGCGGGAGCCCATCGCAGTGGGCTGAGAGGGCGGCTGCGGCCGCCGACCGTTCGAACCTGTCCGGGTCATGCCGGCGTAGGGAGGCAGTCGATGCGTGCCGTTCGCTTCTCCGGGCCGGGCCGGCCGGTGGCCGTCGAGGAGGTCGAGGAGCCGCGGATCGGGTCCGACGACGTGCTGATCGACGTCGCCGCGGCAGGCGTGTGCGGAACCGAGCTCCACTTCCTCGACGGGCTGCTCAGCCCGGCGCGCACTCCCGTCACGCTGGGGCACGAGGTGGCCGGCGTGGTCGCCGGGGTGGGCGCGGACGTGGCGGGGGTGCGGACGGGCGACCGCGTGGCCGTGCACTACCTGCACGCCTGCCACCGCTGCCGGTCGTGCCGGGCCGGGAACGACCACCTGTGCGATGCCCCGCTGGGGTTCCTCGCCTTCGTCACCGACGGGGGCTTCGCCGACCGGATCGCCGTACCGGCCTCGGCCGTCGTGCCGGTTCCGGAGGAGCTGGACCTGTCGGTCGCGGCCACGCTGTGCTGCAGCGCCACCACGGCGCTGCACGCCGTCGACGTGGCAGGGGTGCAGCCGGGCGCTGCCGCCGTGGTCTACGGGGCCGGCGGTGTCGGTCTGGCGATGGTGCAGGTGCTCCGCGAGGCGGGCGCCCGCCCGATCGCGGTGGCCCGCAACCCCGAGCGGCTGGCGCTGGCGCGGGAGTTCGGGGCGGTGACGGTGGACGCCACGAGCGACGACGTCGTGGCCGGGATCCGGAAGGCCACCGACGGCGCCGGCGCCGACGTGGTGTTCGAGCTGGTGGGCACGCGGGAGACGGGAGCCGCCGCCCTCGCCTCCCTCGGCAAGGGCGGAACGCTCGTCTACGTGGGGTACAGCTTCGACACCGTGGAGATCACCCCGCTCTCCCTCGTCGTCCCCGAGCAGCGGATCGTCACGTCGGTGGGCAACCGGCGCTCCGAGCTGGTCGCGGCGCTCGACCTGGCTGCGCGTGGGAGGCTGCGGACGTCGGTCACCGAGTACCCGCTGGAGCAGGCCTCGACGGCACTGGCGGACCTCCGTGCCGGCCGGGTGGTGGGCCGGGCCGTCCTGGTGCCCTGAGCCGTCAGGCGTCGGTGAGGGCGGTGGACGGCAGCCAGTCGGCGTCCAGCAGCTCGGCGATCTCCCGCAGCGACGACGTGTCCGCCCCCGCTGCCGACCCGCTCACCGCCAGCCGCTCGACCATCACGCGGGCCACCTGCTCCTCCACGGTGTCCGCGGCGAACGCCACCCGCCACGGCGAGCTGCGCCCGTCGCGGTGCGTGCGGCCGGTGACCTGGCGGGCCTGGATGCCGGAGAAGCGGGGCTGGTGGAACAGCCCGACCCGTGGTGCGGCCGAGGCGGTCGACCCGTCGGGCAGCAGCTCGCCGGCGTGCAGGCTGATCGACGCGGTCACGGTGAACACGCAGACCAGGGCCTCGCCGCGCTGGAACCGCAGCCGCTCGGCCTCTCCATCGAACCGGTCCCGACCGTAGATCCCGGCCACCGGGACGCCCGCGTCGAGGAGGGCCTCGCGGATGGGGTCGGCCGCCGTCTCCACGAACTCCACCGACACCGCCACCTGCCGCTCGGCCTCGACCTGGGCCTTGATCCAGTCGACCGTGGCCTGCACCCGGATCAGCCCGGCCTTCTGCCGGAAGCGCAGCAGTGCGGCCCGGCCGCGAGCGGACTGCCGGCCGCGGCGGGCCAGCCGCATCTCGGCACGGAACTCCGACCACTCCGCCTCGTACGACGCCCGCTCCGCCGGGGTCAGCAGCACCGGCGTGCCCGTCACCGACACCGGCCCCCACGGCGCGGGCCGGTGCAGCGTCGCCGGGGGCTCGGCGCCGGCCAGCCAGGCGTGCAGCCGGGCGAGATCGGTGCGTCGCGCGTCGGCGTCGTCGGTCCACTGCCAGCCGTAGCGACTCTGTTCCACGTGGAACCCGTGCCGGCCGAGCGCAGTGGGCAGGTCCGCCCACTCGCGGATCGACTCCCCGTGGCGGGCGGCGAACTCCGGGGCCAGGTAGGGCAGCTCCAGTGGTGTGTGCGCGGGCGTCGCCGTCGCCGCCAGCACGTACGGCACGTCCCTGACCCGGCCGGCGCCGGATACGGCCTTCCAGTGCTTCCACCGCTGGGTGGTCGTGTGCCGGGCCATGTGCGCCTCGTCGGCGACGACCACGTCGAAGCGCATCCCGGCCACCTTGCCCAGCCGGTCCCAGGTGGTCACGCACCAGCGCAGGCCGCCGTCACCGAAGCCGGCGATCGACCGTGCCCAGTGCGGGATGGTGATGGCCGCCGGCCGGTCGGCGACGACCAGTACGGTCCGCACCGGCCGCGCCGCGGCGATCCCGTGCACCGCGAGGATGGCCGTTCCGGTCTTGCCGACGCCCGGGTCG
Organism: Blastococcus sp.; assembly: GCA_035629195.1. Lineage (GTDB taxonomy): Bacteria > Actinomycetota > Actinomycetes > Mycobacteriales > Geodermatophilaceae > Blastococcus. The sequence goes on from DASPIH010000174.1 coordinate 3,195, forward strand.
TCGCCGAGCAGGAACACCCGGCCACCCGCGGCGGCGTGCGCGGCGACCACCTCGGCGCCGGTCTCCTGCAGATCCCGGGGAACCAGCGCGGGCGTCACCGGCAGCGGTCGCGGCGTCTCGTTCAGCTCGTCCTCGAGGAACCGCTCGAGGCTGTACGGCGGCGGGTCGTAGGGCGCGAGCTCGGGAGGAAGGGCCCGGCCCACGACGACGTGTGCCTGCAGGCCCGGGTGCCACGCCGCGCCGGGTGCCGGGGCGCGGAACGGCACGGCGAGCACCCAGACCCGTTCCCCCGGCCCTGCGGTGGGCAGCGCGGGTGCCGGCTTCCGTGCCGACGGCGTGCGCGGCTTCCGGGTACGCGTCCCCGTGGCCGTGGTGCCGCGGCTGCCGGTCCTCGTGGTCCGCCGTCGTCGTGGTGGCATGCGTCGGTGCTCCCCCCTCGTCCCCGGCACGGTAAGCGGCGGCGGGGACGACCCATCTGATGGAATCGCCGGGTGACCGAGCCGTTTCCTGCCGACGAGCGGCTGTCCGCCCGCACCATCGGCGAGGCCGGACCGCGTGTGGTGTTCGTCCACGGCCTGTTCGGCCAGGGCAAGAACTGGACGACGATCGCCAAGGGGCTGGCCGACGGCCACCGGGTGACGTTGCTGGACCTGCCGAACCACGGCCACTCCCCCTGGACCGAGCGGGTGGACTACGTGGACATGGCGGAGCTGGTGGCCGCCGAGCTCGAATCCTTCGCCGAGCCGGTCACCCTGGTCGGGCACTCGATGGGCGGCAAGGTGTCGATGCAGCTGGCGCTGCGTCGGCCGGAGCTCCTGCGGGCGCTGGTCGTCGTCGACATCGCCCCGGTGGAGTACCCCCTTCAGGGCGGTCGGACCGACGACGCGGACGAGGAGGCCTCCCCGTTCGAGGCGTTCATCGCGGCGATGCGCGCCGTCGACCTCGAGTCGCTGAAGACCCGCGACGAGGCCGACGCCGCGCTGCGGGCGGCCGTGCGCAGCCGCATGGTGCGCAGCTTCCTGCTGCAGAGCCTCGTGCGGGAGGGGCTGGGGAGCGACGGCCGGTGGCGGTGGCGGCTCAACCTCGACCTCCTCGCCCGGGACCTCGGCGAGCTGCGGGGTTTCCCGGCCCCGCCCCCGGGCGCCACCTATGACGGTCCGGTGCTGTGGATCGCGGGGGCGAACTCCCACTACGTCCTGCCGGAGGACCGTGCCCGGATGGACGAGCTCTTCCCGGCCACCCGGTTGGTGCGGATCAAGAACGCCGGCCACTGGGTGCACTCGGAGCAGCCGGAGGTCTTCCTGGAGACGATCCGACGGTTCCTGGACCAGGTGGAGACCTGACCCCTGGTGGTCAGTCGCGCGAGCGGCGGCGGAAGGCGGCGACGGCCAGGGGCGCGAAGATCGCCGTGAGGACGAACGACCAGGCGATCGACACCGGCACCGCGTGCTGCAGCGGCCAGGCGGCGTCCGCGGGGGCCGGCAGCCCGTTGCCCCACAGTTCCCGGCAGGCCTGGGCCAGCGCGGACACCGGGTTCCACTCGGAGATCGCCCGCAGCCACGACGGCATGCTCTCCGTGGGGACGAACGTGTTCGCGACGAAGGTCAGCGGGAACATGACCGTGAACATGAAGCCCTGCACCGCCTCCACGGTGCGCATCAG
>DASPIH010000175.1:0-2729 GCA_035629195.1 Blastococcus sp.
CGGCTGAGCTCGGGCCACAGGTCGCCCCGCTCGACGACGGTGACGTCGTCCAGGTCCATCCAGCCGGCCATCAGCCGCAGCTCCTCGGCGAGCGCGGCGGAGACCTGCGAGCGCTCGATGCCCTGCTCGGCGTGCGCGGCCCGGACCCGCAGCAGACCGGCCTGCCGGTCCGCCTTGAGGTCGACACGGGCCACCAGCTGGTCGCCGAGGAGGAACGGCAGCACGTAGTAGCCGTGCACGCGCTTGTCGGCCGGGGTGTAGATCTCCAGCCGGTAGCGGAAGCCGAAGATGCGCTCTATCCGCGGGCGCTCCCACACCAGGGAGTCGAAGGGGCTCAGCAGCGCCCGCGCCCGGATCCAGCGGGGACGGCGGGCGTCCGGGTGCAGCCAGGCGGGGCGCCCCCATCCGGCCACATCCACGGGTAGCAGCTCCCCGGTCTCGGCCAGCTCGGTGACGGCGGCGCGGGTGTCCGCAGGCGCGAGCCGGAAGTAGTCGCGCAGGTCGGTCTCGGTGGCCACTCCCAACGCGCGGGCAGCGGTGCGGACGAGTTCGCGCACGGCGTCAGGACGACCCGGCGTGGGAGCGGCCAGGACCTCGGCGGGGAGCACACGCTCCGGCAGGTCGTAGACCCGTTCGAAACCGGCCGTGCGCGCGGTGGCGGTGAGCGCGCCGGTGAAGAACAGGTACTCCAGGGCCGCCTTGCCGGCATGCCAGTTCCACATGCTGCCGGGCCGGTTGGGACGCTCCTCCTGCAGCTGGCCGGCCCGCAGCGGGCCGTCGGCGCGCACCCGCTCGAGCAGCGAGGCCACGTAGTCGGGGCGTTCCCGCTGGACGCGGGTCATGCTCCCCCACGCCTCCCTGTCCGCGGCGGCCATCCGCCAGCGCAGGTGGGGGTGCAGCCGCACCGGGAGGAACGACGCCTCGTGCGCCCAGTACTCGAACAGCTCGTGCCGCCGGTTGGAGAGCGCGTCCAGTGCCGCCCGCGGATAGGGCCCCAGCCGGCTGAAGGCCGGAAGGTAGTGCGAGCGGGACAGGACGTTGACCGAGTCGATCTGCACCACGGACAGCCGGTCGGTCAGCCGGCGCAGCTGCCGCGCGCCCACGGCCCCGACGGGCCGCGGTTCGGCGAACCCCTGCGCGGCCAGGGCGATGCGCCGGGCCAGCGCGGCGGAGAGCCGTTCTGCAGCGGTCACGGCGAACGATCCTGCCTGCCGGGTACGACGTCCGCGGCCGGGAGCCGGCTGCCTACGCTGCCCGGGTGACATCCTTGCCGCCCTTTCCCCGGCTCACGGGGTCCGCGGAGGTCTCGGTCCGCCCCGCCCGACCCGGTGACGCCCCCGCGATCGCCCGGGTCCAGGCGACGACGTGGCGGACGGCCTACCGCGACGTCCTGCCCGCCGACGTGCTCGACAGCTGGGACGACGACGCGGTCGCCGCATCCTGGCACTCCGCCATCACCGCACCTCCCACCCCGGCGCACCTCGTGCTCGTCGCCGTCGAGGGCGCCGACGTGGTCGGGTTCGCCGCTGTGGCACCGGCCGCGGGGGCGGCCGAGGCGGAGATGGGTCCCCTGCTCGTGGAGCCCCGGTGGGGCCGACGGGGGCACGGCAGCCGGTTGCTGGCGGCGGTGACCGACCTCGTGGCCACGGACGGCCGGACGACGCTGCACGCGTGGCTGCTCGAGTCCGACCGCGCCTCGGCCGCCTTCCTGGAGTCGGCCGGCTGGGCGGAGGACGGCTGGGCCCGGACGCTGGAGACGGGAGCCGAGCCCCTGCGGGAGCTGCGCTGGTCCACGCGCCTGGACGACGAGGCCACCGACCGATGAGCTTCTCCGGCTTCCCCGACGAGGGACTGGTCTTCTACGAGGGCCTCGAGGCCGACAACAGCAGGACGTACTGGACGGCACACCGCAGCGACTTCGAGGCGCACGTGCGCGAGCCGATGTCGGCCCTGCTCGCGGAACTCGCACCGGAGTTCGGTACGGCCAAGCTGTTCCGCCCGTACCGCGACGTCCGGTTCAGCAACGACAAGACGCCGTACAAGACCCACCAGGGGGCGGTCGTCACCCCAGAGCGGCGCGGCGCCGGTTCCTGGTACGTCCAGATCTCCGCCGACGGACTGCTGGTGTCGGGAGGATGCTGGCGGCTGGAGTCCGACCAGGTCGCCCGCTACCGGCGGGCGGTGGCCGACGACGTCCAGGGTCCGCGACTGGAGGCGGAGGTGGCCCGGCTGCGGGCGGCAGGCTGGGAGATCCAGGGGGAACGCCTGGTGCGCGCACCGGCCGGCTTCTCGTCCGACTCGCAGCGTCTCGGGCTGCTGAAGCACCGGTCGCTGCACGCCACGCTGCACTGGACGCCCGAGGACTGGCTGCACACGGCCGCCGCTCTCGATCGGATCCGGCAGGCATGGCGGGATCTGCACCCGCTCAACGCCTGGTTCGCCGACAACGTGGGCGCGTCGACGACGGAACCACGTCGCTGACCCGCCGATCACGGTGAAGGCCTCCGCGGCGGGCGCGGATCGGCCGCAGGACCGGCAACGGTCGTGGAAATGGTTCAGGGCCCCAGCACGGATGCTGGGGCCCTGAACGGAAGGTATGTCCGGCGGTGTCCTACTCTCCCACCCCGTCTCCAGGGCAGTACCATCGGCGCTGAGAGGCTTAGCTTCCGGGTTCGGAATGTGACCGGGCGTTTCCCTCTCGCCATGACCGCCGTAACTCTGTGAACATG
>DASPIH010000176.1:0-10386 GCA_035629195.1 Blastococcus sp.
TCCCGTAGGCGTACAGCGGCAGCAGGACCTTCCGTTGGCCGGGCGTCGCGATGCGCAACCGGTCGGCCAGCACGCCCGCGGTCATCAGCATGACGACCATCCCCGCGCCTCGCTGGAGCCAGGTGCCGGCGGAGAGGAGATCCCCCCGGTGACCGACGGACAGCATGCCGCCCGGGCTGGCACCCGGGTCGAAGAGGTAACCCGGGACCTCCAGCACGAGCGACACCACGAAGCTCCCCACCACGGTCAGGCGGGAGGTGCGCGAGCGGAGGCGGCCGGACGGAAAGGCGTGCAGCAGCCACACCACCACGGCGAGCGGGGTGGTCGCGAGCACGACACCGACCGCCACCAGGGCGGGTGTTCCCGTGTTCGCGAGGGCGACCACGAACCACGACAGGGCTCCGATGACCATGATCGGGCCGGTCCGGTTGCTCGGCCGGCGCCGCCACGCCTCCAGACCTGCGGCCAGGTAGACACACCCCCCGGCCGGGAACAGGGCGAGCAGCCACCACGGAGCGACATCCTGGCCGGCGAACAGGGCGATCTCGACGCCGGCGACGACGACACCGAACGTGCCGATCAGCGCGAGGCTCACCATCAGCGCCCGCGCCAGCGCCGATCGCGCACCTCCCCGAGCCATCGGTGCAGCATGGCACCGGCGGGGCGCGCTCGGTGCAGCATCGCACCGGCGACGAGTTCCGCGGAACCCTGTACCCAGGTCCAGGTGGGCGGGCCACTCCGGTCCATTGCCGGGCGGTGCCGACGTCGCCAGGGTCGCTCACATGAACCGTCGAGCGGCCGTCGTCCCGTTGGTGGTGTCGGCCGTCGTGCTCACCGCGTTCGCCTCGTCGACCGAGTCGTCCGCCTCTCCAGGCGCCGGGCCCACGCTCCGGCCGCAGATCGGCGAACTCCCCGCCGCCGCTGCCGCCATCATGTCCAAGCCGGAGTTCGAGACGGCCCGGTGGCTCTACTCCGTCGCCGAGGCCGAGACGGGTCGGGTCGTCCTCGCCGACCGTGCCGGGGAGTTCGTCTTCACCGCGTCGACCGCGAAGAACTTCACCGTCGGCACCGCGTACGCGACGCTGGGCACCGACGCCACGCTCACCACGCCGGTGTACGCGACGGCCGAGCCGGCCGGCGGCGTCCTCGCCGGGAACCTGGTGCTGGTGGCGTCGGGGGACCTGGCCATGGGCGGTCGGGGCGCCATGAGCGGCCGCGTGGACCACGCGTTCACCGCCGGCACGATCGACCACGTCTACGGCGACATCGCGCCGAACGCGGCGTTGGTCCCGGACGACCCGTTGGCCGGCCTCGACGATCTGGCCCGGCAGGTGGCCGCCTCGGGCGTCACCGAGATCGCCGGCGACGTGGTCATCGACACCCGGCTGTGGAACACGTTCGACGGCCAGGAGGGGCCTGCACCGTCGATCTACGTCAACGACAACATCCTGGACATCACCGTGACGTCGACCGGGATCGGTCAGCCCGCCGTCCTCGACCTCCGGCCGGAGACCCAGGCCGTCACCGTGGCGTCGACGGTGACCACCACGGACGCAGGCACGCCGACGTCGCTCACCGTCACCGCCGATCCGGGCGATCCGACATCGGTCACGGTCAGCGGCACCATCGCGGCCGGCGCCTCCCAGCTCGCCATCCACCGGGTTCCCGACGCGGCCTCCTGGGCGCGCACCCTGTTCGTCGAGGCACTCGGCCGCGCCGGGGTGACCGTCACCTCCCCCGCCGTCGGACCCAACGACCAGACGGTGTTGCCGCCCACGGGCTCCTATCCCGCCGAGGACCGGGTCGCTTCCCTGACCTCCCCACCGCTGGAGGCCTTCGGACGCATGATCCTGGAGACCAGCTACAACACCGGCGCGAACGCCCTGATGTGCCTGCTCGCGGCGCACGGCGGCTCGCCGGACTGCCTCGACGGGCTGGCGGCGGTGCACTCCCAGCTCGACAGGGCCGGCATCGCCTCCGACGACGTGGTTCTGTTCGACGGGCAGGGCGCCGATCCGGCCTCGACGACCTCCGAGCAGATGGTCGCCTGGCTGAGGTGGGCGCGGACGCAACCCTGGGGCGTGGAGTTCGCGGCGGACCTGCCCGTCCTCGGGGTGAGCGGAACGCTGGCGAGCACCGGCCAGGACGGTCCCGCCGCGGGCGAGGTCGCAGCCAAGACGGGAACCAGCGTCGACGTCGACCCCACCACGGGTCGCGTCTACTACAAGGTGGAGAGTCTCGCCGGCTACCTCACGACCGAGCGGGGCGAGCGGCTGGTGTTCTCCCTGTCGATGAGCGGGGCGACGTACCCCGACGTGCCCACCGGCCTGCACGACGCCAACGAGGACGTCGCGGCCGTCGCCGCGGCGTTCCAGCAGGCCCTGTGACACCGGCGGTGCACCAGTGAGCGACGTGGTGCGGACCTCCGGACAACCCCTGACCGGCTACCTATCGGAAGGTCGACCATGACAGCTCTCGAGCGCCCGTGCGGATCACGTCGCCACCGGCCACCCGGTTCGCTGGCCGCCTCGATCGCGACGACGGCGGTGGCGGTGCTGGTCGTGGCTCCCGCCCCGGCGAACGCGTCACCGCATGGCGGGGCGTCGCGGTCGGAGGTCCCGGCGTACGCCACGGCGGTCCGGCCCGAGCTCGACCGGCTCATGGAGGACCTGGCGGTCACCGGCGCCGTCGTGCTGGTGCGGTCTCCGGAACTCGGCGACTGGGCCACCACGATGGGCACCCGGACCTGGCACGGCACCGAGCCGGTCCGGCTCGCCGACCACGTCCGGATCGGCAGCAACACCAAGACCTGGACCGCCACGGTGATCCTGCAACTGGTCGACGAGGGCAGGATCGACCTGGACGACCCGGTGTCGCGGTACCGCCCGGACGTGCCCAACGGGGAGAACATCACCATCGCCCAGCTGCTGGACATGAGCAGCGGGCTGGCCAACTACACCACCGACCTGGAACTGAACGAGCAGATGGACAGCAACCCCGGCCGGGTGTGGAACCCGGAGGAACTGCTCGCGATCGGCCTCGCCGAGCCGCCCGCCTTCCCCCCGGGCGAGGGGTTCCTGTACTCCAACACCAACTACGTGCTGCTGGGCGTGATCATCGAACAGCTCACCGGGATCCCGGTGGAGCAGGCCTTCCAGGAGCGGATCTTCGACCCGCTGGAGCTGAGCGAGACCTCCTTCCCGGCGCTGACCGACGCATCGATCCCCGAGCCGCACCCGCAGATGTACACCTTCGGCACGAACGTGGAGACCATCGACAGCCTCGTGCTCCCACCGGAGGTCCAGGCCGCAGCCCGCGCCGGCACCCTGGAGCCGATGGACGTCACGGACGCCAATCCCTCCTGGGGGTGGACCGCGGGCGCCGGGATCTCCACCGCGCCGGACCTGGCCGACTACGTCGAGGAACTGGTCGACGGGTGCCTGCTCAGCCCGCAACTGCAGCGGCAGCGGATCGCCAGCGTCCAGCCGCTGGACCCGGACGACCCGGCCAGCCCCGGCTACGGGCTCGGCCTGGCCAGCTTCGGTCCCGTGTACGGACACACCGGCGAGCTGCCCGGGACCAACTCCTTCATGGGCCACGACCCGGTCCGGGACATCACCGTCGTCACGTGGACCTCCACCGCCCCCGCACCCAACGGCGACGGCCCGGCCGTCGAGCTCGCCCGGGCAGTGATCGAGGAGCTCTACGCCGACTGATCGGCGCCCCTGGCGAACCGGGTCCGCCCGACGGAGCCCCGGCCACCGCGACACCACACCGTTGCCTCCACGGGAGGAGCTGTTCCTCATGCGCTCATGGCTGCGCCCCGCCGCCCTCGCACTCGCCCTGCTCGCCGGGGCCGGGACGACCGGCCTTCCGGCTCCCCCGGTTCTCGCGGCCGGGCCCGCTTCCCCGCCGGTCGCGACCCTCGACCCGGACCTCGCCGCACGGATCGACGACCTGGCCCAGACCGCGCTGACCAACGGCATCACCGGCGCGGTGGTCGGCATCTCCGATCCGGTCCGGGGGAGCCACCTCCAGGCCTACGGCACCGCGGACACCGCAGGAACCCCGATGACCACCGACATGCACTACCGCATCGCCAGCGTGTCGAAGACCTTCACCGCCCAGGCTGTCCTGCGTCTGGCCGACGAGGGAAGGCTGTCCCTCGACGACCCCGTGGAGACGTACGTCCCCGACATCCCTCACGGGGATGACATCACCGTCCAGCACCTCCTGGGCATGCGCGGCGGCGTGTACGACTTCGTCGCCGACGAGGAGTTCATGGCGCGGTACGTCGCTGATCCGCTCCTACCGGGGTGGTCCCCCTACGACGCTCTCGAGATCATCCGCGCGCACGCCGACGAGGCCACTCCACCCGACCAGGCGACCGTGTACTCCAACTCGGAGTACGTCCTGCTCGGGCTGATCATCGAGCGGGTCACCGGCCGCTCGGCACAGCAGGACACCACCTCGGTGATCGAGGACCTCGGCCTTCCGGCGACGTCGTATCCCACGACCGCGGCCCTGCCGGAGCCGTTCACCCACGGCTACATGAACGCCGACACCGAGCTGGGACCGGCGGATCCTGACGCTGAGGAGCCATGGGACGTGACGTTCAGCAACCCCATGGTGCCGTTCACCGCCGGTGCGGTCATCTCCACCGTGCCGGACATGACCCGCTACGCCGAGCAGCTGGCGACCGGGGTGGGCCTCGCCCCGGAGACCGCCCGGCTGCGCCAGGAGTGGACGCCGCTCAGCTCGACCGGCGTCCGGGCGCAGTACGGCCTCGGCGTTCTCCAGCTCGGGAACTGGGTGGGCCACAACGGCTCGATCTTCGGCTACAGCGACATGGTCTTCCACCTGCCGGAGCAGGAGGCGAGCGTGGTGGTGATGGTCAACGCGGCGGACGCCGAGGCCACCACCGCGACCGACCTCTGGGGCGAGATCGTCGCGCTGCTGTACCCCGGAAGCCTGCCGACGTGGTGACCGTCAGGGCGCTCCGGTCAGCCACGCCCACCCGGCACCAGGGGGTCGGTCCGCCGGCCGAGGATCCGTACCGGGCTGTCGGAAGCTCATGGAGGGGCCGGCCCTCGCGGCCAGACGTCGGACCGCTGGTGCCGGGCAGCATGACGGAGTCGCGGCGCCACAGGATCCGGAGGTCTCGCGGAGCGCCGCCACCACCGGCCGGGCGTGCGCGCCGGTAGCTTCCACGACCGGAGGTCGGCGACGCATGCGCGCGGACGCGACCGGGCGTCACGGTGTTCCCGCAACGGCGATCCCGTGCCCCCGACCGTGCACCGTTCCGCCCGCTCCGTCGCCGAGGAGGCACGCTGCCATGACCGAAGGCCGCCCGACCCTGCTGCGCTCGCTCTACGAGGCGTTCAACGCACGCGACATCGACAGGGTCATCGCGGCCATGTCACCGGCCATCGACTGGCCCAACGGATGGCAGGGCGGACGGGTCGTCGGCCACGACGCCGTCCGCCGCTACTGGGAGCGCCAGTGGGCCGAGATCCGGCCCAACGTCCGGCCGACCACCATCTCCGAGCGCGGCGACGGAACCATCGAGGTCGGCGTCCACCAGGTGGTACGGAACCGGGCCGGCACCGTTCTCGACATCGCCGACGTCCGCCACGTCCACTCCTTCGACGGGGATCTCGTGCGCCGCATGGACGTCGAGGCGTGACGGCCGCTCCCCTGCGCCGCAGCCCGGACCCCGGGGCCTGAGTCACCGCTCCGCGGATGGCACCCGCCACCGCCGCGCCGTCCCACGCCCGGGGGACGGAAGGGCGCGCCGGCGTGCCGCAGACGCCGGGAGCCGCCGTGACCGACTCATCAGCGGAGCGGCACGCCGCCGGGTCAGATCGCCTGCGTGCGCGCGGCCACGAGTTCCCCGCCTGCGTAGCCCTCCACACGGACGGTCTGCTGCCCCAGCCGGGCTCGCAGCAGCCGCAACCGCTGCACCGGATCCACCGCGTGCATGGCCACCTTGAGGGGCAGGTGCACGTGGTTTCCCTCCAGCAGGACCAGTGCCTGCTGGACGATCGTCATGCGTTGTGCATGGCTGAGGCTGCCGGCCGCGGCCACGAAGTCGTGCAACGGCACCGACCCCGCGATCGGCGCCCCCACGCTGCCGACCTGCACGGTGAGGTCGCGGTAAGGCATTGGCGCGCACCGGGTGCTGCGCCCCCGTCCGGCCATCGGATCCCAGCGCCGAAGCGGCTTCACACTCGCTGGGGCGTCTCCCCGTGGCGGAGGCCGATCACCGGGTCAGCCGTGTGGTCGTGCCGACGGGCGAGGGTCTGAGATGCTGGCGACCTCGCGGCGCGGAACGAGTCGTCGGATCCGTCCCCCATGAACACTCGAGCAGGCCGGACTCCCGTTCTGGTGCTCGAATAGGCAGGATCAGCGCAGCCGACGTCCCAGGAATGAGGAGGCCGCGTGAACCTGGAGAAGGTCGTCTTCGGCTTCTTCGTCCTGCTCGCCGCGACCCTCAACTTCGGCTTCTTCATCGGCGACATCGACGACCCGACGCTGCACAACCGTTATGAGCTGTTCGCGGCGGTCGTGGTCAGCCTCATCGCGACCGTCCTGAAGTTCGGCGACCGCACGCAGATCGGCGCGGTGCACCTGGCCACCAGCTTGGTCGCCGACCTGCAACTGATCGGTGCTGCCTTGGCTTTCGGCTACGCCGAGTACGTCTCCTCCGCGGGCCTCACGGCCGCCTGGATGGCGAGCGTGGTGTCGCTCTCCGGCGGTGCGCTGCTGGCCAACCTCGTCTCGGTCGTGCTGCTCGTCGTCGAGACCGTGTCGTTCCACCGCGGGTGAGAGGAGGCCGGGGTGGGCAATCCCCTGCTCATCTTCTGGATGCGCCTGACGCAGCAGGAGGACGACCAACGGCGGACCCGGCGAGCTGTGCGGCGGATCGAGGCGGCCTCGACGGCCCAGGCGTCGGCCACGATCTTCCTGGTCATGCGGCGGATGCGTGCACCGCTGATCGTGCTGATCATGATCTTCGCCGTGAGCGTGCTCGGCCTGACCTTGATCCCCGGGCAGGACGGCACGGGGCGGCCGTGGCGGATGGGGTTCTTCGACGCCTTCTACGTGATGAGCTACACCGCCTCCACCATCGGCTTCGGCGAGATCCCGTACCCGTTCACGTACGGCCAGCGGATGTGGGTCACCATCTCCATCTACCTGGCGGTGATCGGGTGGGCCTACGCCATCGGCTCACTGCTCACCCTCATGCAGGACCGGACTTTTCGTCAGGCCCTGGCGCTGCAACACTTCAGCCGCAAGGTGGCCCGGCTGCGCCAGCCGTTCCTGCTGGTCGCCGGCTACGGGCGGGCCGGTGAGCTGCTCGGGCAGGCGATCGACGGGCTGGGCCGGCGGTTCGTGGTCCTCGACGTCTCGCAGGAGCGCATCGACAGCCTCGAGCTCGGTGCCTACCACGCCGACGTGCCCGGCCTCGCCGCCGACGTGCGCGATCCCGGCTACCTCGGCCTCGCCGGCCTGGACCACCCGTCGTGCGAAGCGGTGGTGGCGCTCACGGACGACGACGAGGTCAACCTCGCCGTGGTCATGGCGGCCGCGTTGCTCCGCCCTGACGTGCCGGTCATCGCCCGCGCCACCTCACGGGGCATGAGGGAACGGATGGAGGCGTTCGGATCGCCGAGCGTCGTGGACCCGTTCGACCGGTTCGGCGACCACCTCCGCCTGGCGCTCAGAGCACCCGCCTCGTACCAGCTCCTCACCTGGCTGGAGAGCGGGCCGGGTGCCCCGGTGCCCCGTCGCGGCACCGCGCCCCGCAACGGCCGGTGGGTGATGTGCGGCTACGGACGACTGGGCCGCGAGCTGACCGCGGACCTGCGGAGCGCGGGCATCGAGGTCACCGTCGTCGAGCCGCGGCCGACCGGCGAGGCGGACGACGCCCTCGTCATGGGCAGCGGCGCAGAGCCGGACGTGCTGGCCCAGACGCACCTCGAGGACGCCGTCGGCTTCGTGGCCGGCACCGACAACGACACGACGAACCTCTCGCTGGTCGCGGCCGCGCGTCGGGTGAACCCGTCCCTGTTCGTCGCCGCCCGGCAGAACCTGCCCGCGAGCGCACCGCTGTTCTCCGCGATGCGGGCGGACACGCTGCTGGTCCCGACCCAGGTCATCGCGCACGAGGTCTACGCGCAGCTGTCCACGCCGCTGCTGTGGCGGTTCATCCGCGAGATGCCGGCCCACGGCGACGCCTGGGCGGCTCAGCTCGTCGACCGGCTCGCCGAGCTGGGCGATGGTCAGCTCCCCCTGCTGTGGAAGGTCCGTCTCACACCGCGGGAGGCGCCTGCGCTCACGACCTGGCTCGCCTCCGGCGGAGCACGGCTCGAGGACTTCCTCCGCAATCCCGAGAACCGGGACAGCCCGCTGCACGCCACGCCGCTGCTGCTCCTCCGCGACGCCGACGCCACGCTCGCGCCGGGCCCCGACTTCGTGCTGGCCCCGGGGGACGAGCTGCTGCTGGCCGGCTGGCCTGCCGCCCGCCGTGCGCTCGAGACGACCCTCGTGGTGGACGCCGCCCGGGAGTACGTGCTCACCGGGCGGCGCGTTCCGTCGAGCTGGATCTGGCGCCGGCTGGCTCCCGAGGCGCGACCGGCCGACCGGTGAACGTCCGACGCATGTGCGGCTGACCTCGGACCGGTCACCGTGCGGAGGGCCGGCCCAGCGTGCGACGGCTCGGTGCGAGCCGCTCAGAGACCGAGCCGTGCGGACGCCGGAGCCGCCCAGCGGCTGCTGGCGTCGTATCCCCGCAGGGTGGTCACCGACGCCCACCGGCCCGTCCGGGCCAGCTCCCGCTCGCTGACACCGGCCTTGTAGCCCTCGGTCGCGAACGACCGTCGCAGGCTGTGCGGGCTCAGCCCGTCGAGCGGAACGCCGGCGTGCTCGGCGGCGCGACGGAGGATGAGGCGGACCGACGACCTCGCCATCCGCGTCTGCCCGATCCGTGGCTGAGGGCCTCGCCCGACGCTGCGGAACAGCGGCCCGTCGACGCCGCCGAGATCGGCCGCATCGACCCACGCCTGGAGTGCGCGCACCGGACAGGTCTGCGCCCGCATCCCGGACGCCAGTGCCAGGACCTCGCCGGCACCCTCCTGGTCGGTCTTCGACCAGCGGACGGTGACGTCGAGGCCGCCGTGCCCGGCCGGGGCCAGGTCGGTCACGTCGAGCCCACAGGCGTCCGAGGCCCGGAGCCCGAGCGCGAAGGACGTGAGGATCAGTGCGCGGTCGCGCAGGCCGGCCACCCCGACCGGGAGGTCCTCGACGAGCGCCCGGATCGTCTGGGTGTCGAGCGCTCGTGCCTTCTTCGGACGACGGCCGGCCCGGGCCGCCGCGCGACGGATGCCCCGGAGGACCTCCCGCGTACCGGGGTGCTCGGACGGACTGGGATACCCGGCCTCCCGGTGCGCGTGCCCGATGCCGGACAGCCGCCGGGCGACGGTGCGGGGGCTCGCTCCCGCGTCGCTGAGCGCCGCGAGGTAGGCCGCCACCGCGGCGTCGGCCGCGGGCATCGGGGTGAAACCACGCTGCCGCGCCCAGGCGGACCAGGCGCGGAAGTCCGCGTCGTAGGCCTTCCTCGTCGCCTCGGCCTTGGCCGCGGTGAGGTAGCGCCCCACCGATTCGACGTCGCCGGGCAGCACCAGGCCGCCGTCGGCGTCCTCGACCGGAACGAGCCCGCGCCGGCTCTGTTCGAGGGGGGTTTCGGTGACCCGCTCGGACGACGACATCTCGGACTCCATAACAGTTGATTATGGAGTGTTACAGAGCGCTGAGAAAAGGCGGTGCGGTCGTTCGTCTGTTCGTTCCAACCCGCAGAGAGTGACGAACGACCGCATACTCAGAGCATGACGACCGGCACGGCGACGTGCGCATTTCCGGACTGCGACCGCCCTGTGGCGCCACCCCCGCCGACCGGCGGCCGGTCGTCGTACTGCTCCCGCCCGGACCACAACCGCACGACCGCTTTCACCGTTCGCCGGGCGGCGGCCACCAGGCGCGCTCCGGCCGCGGCGGATCCGCCCGCCGCGGCGCAGTCGGGAACCCCCACCGCCGAGGCCCTGACCGAGGTCACCGACCGGCTCCGGCAGACCCTGGCAGCGATCGAGGAGCAGGTGGGCCGTGCGCGGGAGGTGCTGACCGGTGCGGCCGACGCAGAGCTGCTCGAGGTGGAGCGGGCGGCCATCCGCACCGACGCGCGACGCGAGATCGCCGAGGCCGAGCAGCGGGCGTCCCTCGCCGACCGGGTGCGAGCGGTCGCCGAGCGCACGACGAGGGAGGCCCTCGAAGCAGCGGCGACGGCCGAGGCCGACGCGGCCGCCGCCCGCATCAACGACGTTCACGCGA
>DASPIH010000177.1:0-4801 GCA_035629195.1 Blastococcus sp.
ATCTGCGCCGTGCCGAAGACCGGGGTGACGGACGCGTGCTCGATGGAGTGCTCGCGCGGTCCGTGCCTCTCCGGCTGCTGGTCGGGAACCTCCCAGTGGGCGCCGGAGAAGTCGTCCTGCCACTGCAGCTTGGGCACCGACGGGCGGTCGGCCGGGTCGAGGTCGACGCCCCAGAAGGGGATGCGGGCCTTGAGCTGCTCGGTCGTCTCCGGCAGCGGGGGCTTCTGCGGGGTGTAGGCCATGGTCGATCCCTCTCGCTCAGGCCGCGCCCGGCACGACGAGGGGCTTGATGCACCCGTCGAGCTTGGCGGAGAAGACGTGGTACCCCTCGGCGACGTGCTCGAGCGGGAACCGGTGGGTGACCAGTTCGTGCGGGGTGAGGTGGCCGTTGCGGACGTGCTCGAACATCCGCGGCCACTGCCGCTTCACCGGTGTCTGGTTCATGCGCAGGGTCAGGCCCTTGTTCAGCGCGTCACCGAACTTGACCGCATTGGGGATCGGCCCGTAGGCGCCCACCACGGCGATGTTCCCGCCCTTGCGCACACCGTCGATGGCCCAGTTGAGCGCGACGGGTGAGCCGCCCTGCAGCTTGAGCTTGGTGCCGGCGACGTGCTGGATCAGGTTGCCGTCGGCCTCGGCGCCCACCGCCTCGATGACGACGTCGGCGCCCAGGTAGTCGGTCTGCTTCTTCATCTCGACGACGATGTCGTCGTACTCGTCGTAGTTCAGCGTCTCGGCGTGCGCCATGGTCCGCGCCTTCTCCAGCCGCTCCCGGAGGTGGTCGATGACGATCACCCGGCCGGCACCCATCAGCCACGCGGACTGGGCCGCCACGAGCCCGACCGGCCCCGCTCCCAGGACGACGACCGTGTCGCCCTCGGCGATCTCACCGAGCTGGGCGCCGAAGTAGCCGGTCGCGGCGGCGTCGGTCAGCAGCACCGCGTCCTCGTCGTGCATCCACTCCGGGATCCTCACCGGGCCGACGTCGGCGAAGGGCACCCGCACCCGCTGGGACTGACCGCCGTCGTAGCCACCGGTGGTGTGCGAGTAGCCGTAGATGCCGCCGACGGCGGTGGCGTTGGGGTTGACGTTGTGGCAGTTGGAGTACAGGCCGCGGGAGCAGAACCAGCAGCTGCCGCAGAAGATGTTGAACGGCACCATCACCCGGTCGCCGACCGAGAGGTTCTGCACCGAGGAGCCGACCTGCTCGACCACGCCGATGAACTCGTGACCGAAGGTGTGGCCGATCCGGGTGTCCGGCATGAGGCCGTGGTAGAGGTGCAGGTCCGAGCCGCAGATGGCAGCCAGGGTCACCCGCACGATCGCGTCGTTGGGGTGCTCGAGCACCGGGTCGGGCTTTTCCTCGACCCGGATCTTGTAGGGCCCC
This sequence comes from Blastococcus sp., assembly GCA_035629195.1. Lineage (GTDB taxonomy): Bacteria > Actinomycetota > Actinomycetes > Mycobacteriales > Geodermatophilaceae > Blastococcus. The sequence continues at coordinate 1,388 of DASPIH010000177.1, forward strand.
CGGTAGACCATCGCTCGCATCGCGGCACTCCTCGCACATCCCGGCCGGGATGCCCGGCCGACGCCGGGTGCCTGCCCAGGGACCAGGGGCCCTGAAACCGGACGGAGCGCCTGTCGTCGACGCCGCCGCCGGCGAGCTCGCGACCACCTCCGGGCGCAGGCCGGCGGCTAGCGGCCGAGCACCCCCGCCACCCGGGGCGCGACCTCGGTGCCGAGCAGCTCGATGCCGCGCAGCAGGTCGGCGTGCGCCAGGCGCGGGTTGGTCATCTGCAGGGCGACGCGGTCCACCCCGCCGAGCTGGCCGGCGATCCGCACCAGCTTCTCCGCGACGGTCTCCGGATCCCCCATGAAGAACGCGCCGTCCGGACCGCTGGTGGCATCGAACTGCGCACGGCTCGGCGGCGCGAACCCGCGCTCCCGCGAGACCTTGCTGAACAGCTCGTGCCAGCCGGGATAGATGGTGTCCGCGGCGGCCTGCGTGCTCTCGGCCACGAAGCCGAACACGTGCAACCCCACCTGCAGTGTCTCGGGGGCGTGCCCGGCGTGCGCGCCGGCCCGGCGGTAGAGATCGATCAGCGGCGCGAACTGCCGCGGCTCGCCCCCGATGATCGCCACCATCAGCGGCAGCCCGAGCAGGCCGGCGCGGGCGAAGGACTCCGGTGTGCCGCCGACGCCCACCCAGATCGGCAGCGGGTCCTGCAGGGGCCGCGGGTAGATCCCCTGCCCGGTGAGCGGTGGCCGGTGCTTTCCCGACCAGGTCACGTGCTCGGACTCCCGGATGCGCAGCAGCAGGTCCAGCTTCTCGGCGAACAGCTCGTCGTAGTCGGCCAGGCTGAGGCCGAACAGCGGGAACGCCTCGGTGAACGAGCCCCGGCCGACCACCAGGTCGATGCGGCCCTTGGAGATCAGGTCGAGGGTGGCGAACTGCTGGAACACCCGCACCGGGTCCGCGGCGCTGAGCACGGCGACGGCGCTGCCGAGCCGGATGCGGGAGGTGCGGGCGGCCGCGGCGGCGAGGATGACCGGGGGCGAGGAGTCGTAGTACTCGCTGCGGTGGTGCTCCCCGATGCCGAAGGAGTACAGCCCGACCTCGTCGGCGAGGGCGATCTCCTCGAGCAGGTGGCTCATGCGCTCCTCGGGTCCGATCAGCCGGCCGGTGCCCGGATCGGTCACCGCCGAGACGAAGCTGTCGACGCCGAGGTGCATGTCTGGTCCTCCCGCGAGTCAGGGAACGGCGCCGGCCGGCCGGCCGGTGACCGTGCAGGTCCCGGTCGGCAGTCAAGCAGGCCGCTGCCCACCCGTGAACGGGCGCCCGGGCCCGGCGACGAGCCCGGCGTGGGGCGCGCGCGACGGACGGGATTCGTGCGCCGGATGAGGTGCCGCCGCCGCGCTCCTTGTGGGAAACAGCCGAAGGCGGCCGATGCGTTCGTCGATCCCGGCAGGCGACCGGACACGTCGGACTGCCGATCCAGTGCACATGGCAGCTCGGCTCGCGACGATGCGGTCCCCGGCTCAGCGGCACGCCCCGGCAGGGGCAGCCGCACCGGGCACGCGCACGGACATCCCCTGGTGGCGGACGGCGGTCGTGTACCAGGTCTACTTGCGCTCGTTCGCCGACGGCAACGGCGACGGCATCGGTGACCTGGCCGGCCTGCGGTCTCGCCTGCCCTACCTCAGCTGGCTGGGCGTCGACGCGCTCTGGATCAATCCGCACTACCCCTCGGGCGGGGCCGACGGCGGCTACGACATCAGCGACTACCGCGCCGTCGACCCCGAGTACGGCGATGTCGCCGACCTCGAGGCCCTCGTCGCGGACGCCCGCGCACTGGGCCTGCGGGTGCTGCTGGACATCGTTCCCAACCACACCTCCGACCAGCACCCGTGGTTCCAGGCGGCGCTGGCCGACCCCGACTCCCCCGAGGCCGGGCGGTACCACTTCGCCCCGGCGTCGGAGGAGCCGCCCAACAACTGGCAGTCCCTCTTCGGCGGGCCGGCGTGGTCGCGCACCCCGGACGGCCGCTGGTACCTGCACCTGTTCGCACCCGAGCAGCCGGACCTGAACTGGCGGGACCCGGCCGTCGCGGAGGACTTCGAGCGGACGCTGCGGTTCTGGCTGGACCGGGGGGTGGACGGCTTCCGTGTGGACGTGGCGTACGGGCTGTTCAAGGACCCGGGCCTGCGGGACAACCCGGGCAGCTACTCCCCCACGCTGTTCGGCCACGGACCCGAGCAGGCCATGACGTGGAACCAGCCCGAGGTGCACGACGTCTGGCGCCGCTGGCGCTCGGTCTGCGACGAGTACCCCGGCACCATGCTGGTGGGCGAGGTGTGCCTCGCCGACCCCGAGCAGGTGGCTCTCTACTCCCGGCCCGACGAGATGCACCAGTCCTTCTGCTTCCGGCTGCTGAAGTCCGGCTGGTCGGCCGAGGCCTTCGCCGACGGCGTGCGCAGCGCGCTGGACGCCTTCGGCACGGTCGGCGCGCCGGTGTCGTGGGTGCTCGGCAACCACGACAAGGACCGGCAGGTCACCCGGTTCGGTGGCGGCGAGGTCGGGGAGGCCCGGGCACGCGCGGCCGCGCTGATGATGCTGAGCCTGCCCGGCTCGGCCTACGTCTACGCCGGCGACGAACTGGGGCTCCCCCAGGCCGACGTCCCGGCCGAGGCCCGGCGCGACCCGATCTTCCTCCGCAGCGGCGGGGCCCGCGCGGGCCGGGACGGCTGCCGCGTCCCGATGCCGTGGAACGACTCCCCGGGGGTCGGCTTCTCCGCTGCCGGTGCCGAGCAGCCGTGGCTGCCGGTGCCCGGGGAGTGGAACCGGTTCGCGGTCTCGCGCCAGGCCCGCGACGGCGGCTCGGTGCTGACGCTCTACCGGCGGGCGCTGGCCCTGCGGGAGGCGCACGCGGCGCTCGGCTCCGGCCGGGCGACGGTGAGCACCCGGGGGAACGTCCTCACCGTCCGGTGCACCGCCGACGACGGGAGCGTCGTCCGCTGCGTGGTGAACATGGGCTCCGGAACGGCGCTCGTCCGGTCGCGCGGAACGGTGCTGCTGTCCTCGAGCACCGCCGTGCGCCGCTCGGCCGCCAGCGTGGCGCTGCCGCCGGACACCGCCGTCTGGCTCGCCGACCGCTGAGGGGACGGGCCACCGCGCGTCGTCCTGAGGCTGCGGCCGGTCACGACCGACCGCCCGCCGTCAGATCGGGGTCACGACCGGCCGGAACCGCGCCGTTTCACAGCTTCCTGCCAGGTTCGCGGACGACGCTGGACGGGGTGATCGGCCGCCTCGAGGCGCCCGGCCCGACCCCCCGGCACGGGATCGCCGCCGCCCCCGCCCGGGTCATCGCCCGGGTCATCGCCCTGCTCGTCGCCCTGGTCGTCGCCGTGGTCGTCGCCACGGTGGCGGTCACCGCCGTGGCGA
>DASPIH010000178.1:0-4586 GCA_035629195.1 Blastococcus sp.
CGACGACGTCGCGGAGCCCGGTGGCAGCCGACCGCCCCGCCGCGGTCCCCGCGAAGCCGGCGACGGCCTCGGCGACGGCCCGCGCGGCGCGGACCAGTGGGGACTCCTCCGCCGGAACGGGCGGAGGCGGGGCCACCGGCCGCGGAGGTGGCACGTCACGTGGCGCCCCCGTGCGCCCCCATCCCTCGGTCATGCCTCGTCCTCCTGGTCACGGCTGGTACGGCCGCCCTTCGCAGACCCACGCCGAGCCTGCGGGGCGTGGGGGAAGGGTGGTCCTTGTCTCAGGCGCAGTCGCGGCAGTACATCTGGTCGCCCTTGGTGGCGGCCATGCGGCTGCGGTGCTGCACGAGGAAGCAGCGCGAGCAGGTGAACTCGTCCTCCTGCTTCGGCAGCACCCGCACGGTCAGCTCCTCGTTCGACAGGTCGGCGCCGGGGAGCTCGAGGTTCTCGTTGAAGTCGGTCTCGTCGACGTCGACCGACGCCGACTGGGCCTCGGCCCGCCGCGCCTTGAGCTCCTCCAGCGAATCCTCGCCGAGCTCGTCGGTCTCGTTGCGGCGCGGGGCGTCGTAGTCGGTGGCCATGTGTGTGCCCCTCCTCCGGGGTTCCGCGGGCGTCGTGCCCGCTCGTCTGACGCAGCGCCAGATGCACGCCGTCGTCCTTCCGGCCGCCGGTGGGCGACCGCTGGTCGGTGTGGGGCCCGTTCCTCGGGCGCCCGGTCCACCCGACCCTCCTCGCGGAGGACCGGCAGGCCGCCCAACGTCGAGGGAGCCCGGTTTGTGCCCGCCCGCGAAGAGGCGGCACATCGGGCCCACGCGGGGTCGGGCGGGCGGCGGAGCGCCAGAGGTTACCCTGCCGCCGTCTCGACCCGTCCGGGTGCCGATCCGGCCGTCGTGGGCCCGTAACTCCCCTCCGGCCCAGGGGGCAGGAGTGCCGGCGAAGGTCCCCGTCGAGTTCGATCACGGCGGCCGGCCCCGGACGCGCCGCGCTGGAGGGACGGTGCGATCCGGGAGTGCGCCCCGGCCCTAAGCTCCTGCCGACAGCCGTCCGCACCAGGACGTCGAGCCCGCCGGTCCGACCGGCTGGTCATCGCGACGCCTGCCGGGTGTTTCGCCGAGGAGCATGACCGTGTCCGAGCGCACCGCGACCCGCCCCCCGGTGCGCCCTCGCAGCGGTCGTCGGCCGCTGCCGCCGCTGATCTTCCTGCTGGTGCTGGCCGTGGCCGCCGGGGTCGTGTGGCTGATGGTCGTGCGCCAGGACCGCTCGCTGGACGCTGCGCAGGCCCGCGCCTGCGCCAGCGCCGACGAGGCGCCGCCCTCGCTGGAGCCGGGCAGCGTGTCGGTGCGGGTGTTCAACGCCACCGACTCGGCTGGACTGGCGCAGCAGGTCGCCGAGCAGCTGCAGGCCCGCGGGCTCGTCGTCAGCGAGGTCGCCAACGACCCCAGCGAGCGCGAGGTGGAAGGTAGCGGGGAGGTCCGCTTCGGGGCTCGTGGGCAGGATCAGGCGCGTTACCTCACCGTGTTCCTGCCGGGCGCCGGCATGCACCAGGACACCCGGGCCACCGCCGTGGTCGACCTGGTCCTGGGTCCGGAGTTCAGCGGCCTGGCCGGCGAGGCGCAGGTGGCGGAGGCGCTCGCCGCCGCCCAGGACACCCAGGCGGACTGCTGACTCCGCGCTGACGGCCGGCAGCCACGGCCCCTCCCGTTCAGCGGTGCAGTTCGGCCACCAGGTCTCCGAACGGCCCGCTGATGGACGGCGCGGCCGCGATCACCATCGGCCGACCCGGGGGCGTCCCCGGCAGGCCGGAGACCACGGCACCGGCCTCCGCGGCCACCAGCGCGCCGGCCGCGTGGTCCCACGGGTTGAGGCCGCGCTCGTAGTAGGCGTCGACCCGGCCCGCGGCGACGGAGCAGAGGTCCACGGCCGCGCTCCCGCATCGCCGGATGTCACGCACGCGCGGGAGCAGCCGCGCCACGACCTGGCCCTGCGCCCGCCGCTGCTCCGCCTGGTAGCCGAACCCGGTGGCCACCAGGGTGCGGTCCAGCGAGGGCGGTCCGGTCACTGCGAGCCTGCGGTCGGGGCGCCCCGGAACGGCCAGCCACGCCCCTCCGCCGGCCGTGGCGGTGAACCGCTCGCCGGTGGCCACGTTGAGCACCACGCCGGCTCGGACGACGCCGTGGACCTCGGCTGCGACCGACACCGCGTACGCGGGGATGTCGTACAGGAAGTTCACCGTCCCGTCGATCGGGTCGACGATCCAGCGGACTCCGCTGGTGCCCTCGCGGGAGGCTCCCTCCTCCCCCAGCACGCCGTCGTCCGGCCGGGCCCCCAGGAGCCGGCTGACGAGCAGCTCCTCGCTCGCGGCATCCACCGCCGTGACGACGTCGACGGGGCTGGACTTGGTGGCGACGTGCTCGGCCGCTCCCTCACGTCCCCGGGACACCAGCCCGGCGGCTTCGACGGCCGCCGTCACCGCCAGGGCGAGCAGCTCTGCAGGGTCGGCGCCGTCACCTCCGGGGGTGGTCACAGGGGCATCCTGCCGCAGCAGCCGACGGACCGGCCCGCGGGTCATTAACCTGTCCGCGTGCAGGGCTTCGGGGTGGACATCGGCGGCAGCGGCATCAAGGGATGCCTGGTCGACCTGGACGAGGGTCGGCTGATCGGCGAACGGGTGCGGATCGAGACCCCGCAGCCCTCGTTGCCCGACCCGGTCTACGAGGTCGTGGCGACCATCGTGAGGTCCTTCGGGTGGACCGGTCAGGTGGGGGTCACGTTCCCCGGCGTCATGAAGTCCGGCGTCGCGCACACCGCGGCCAACGTGGACAAGAGCTGGATCGGCACCGACGTCGACACCGCTCTGGAGCAGCTCATCCCGGGCGCGGTGCAGACGCTCAACGACGCCGACGCCGCGGGCCTGGCCGAGATGCGCTACGGCGCCGGCCGCGACCGCGCCGGGGTGGTGCTCATGCTGACCTTCGGCACCGGCATCGGCAGCGCCCTGTTCGTCGACGGCCGGCTGGTGCCCAACACCGAGTTCGGCCACATCCAGGTCGACGGCGAGGACGGCGAGCGGCGTGCGTCGGCAGCCGCCCGCGAGCGCGAGGAGCTCAGCTACTCCCAGTGGGCGCGGCGGGTGGACCGCTATCTCGACGTGCTCGAGGCGGGGCTGTGGCCCGACCTGATCATCGTCGGCGGCGGCGTGAGCAAGAAGGCGCACAAGTGGGTGCCGCTGCTCTCCACGCGGACCGAGGTCGTGCCCGCCGAGCTGCAGAACGACGCGGGCATCGTGGGGGCCGCGCTGGCCGCCGCCGAGGAGCTGGAACGCTGACCCGGGCGCCCGCGGAACGGCTCCCTCTCCACCGCGGCACGAGCCGGCCGCCCCGTCGGAGCGAGGGCCGCGGATGCGAGGCGATGGTTTCGCCACGCGACGCCGTTACAATGGTGGAGCCTCAGCCCGCCGCCCTCCAGCCGGGAGGGATCCCCTGCCCCGACCGCGGTCAAACGCCGCGCCGGTCCGCCGGGACCTCCCCCGCCCCGGGACGCTGGCCGGAGCCGCTGCCCGCGGACCACACGGTCCCCCGGGGAACGAAATCAGCAGGGGAAGGAACCTGAGTGCCCGCCGATCAGCCCGCACCGGAAGCAGCCGCAGCGAGCACCGCCCCACGCGCGAGGACGGCCACGGCCGGTGCCCGTGCGAAGAAGGCGCCGGCCAAGACCGGCGCCGCCAAGGGCCGCGCCAAGCCGGCCATCGCCCCGTCCCCGGGAGCCGGCGAGGGCACCGTCCTCACCGCCGTCGCCACCGGGGATCCCGCCGTCGCGGTCGTCGACGCCGCCACCGAGGGCCTGAAGCTGGACGAGACGGTCGTCACCGGCAAGGACGGCGTCGAGGTCGCCCCCACCGAGGAGGACGCCGCCGAGGGCAGCACCGACTTCGAGTGGGACGAGGAGGAGGAGTCCGAGGCGCTGCGGCAGGCCCGCAAGGACGCCGAGCTCACCGCCTCGGCCGACTCCGTCCGCGCCTACCTCAAGCAGATCGGCAAGGTCGCGCTGCTGAACGCCGAGGAGGAGGTCGACCTCGCCAAGCGGATCGAGGCCGGGCTCTACGGCGCCGAGCGGCTGCGGCAGGTCGAGGAGGAGGGCCAGAAGCTCCCCCCGCAGATGCGGCGTGACCTCAACTGGATCGTCCGCGACGGCGAGCGCGCCAAGAACCACCTGCTCGAGGCCAACCTGCGCCTCGTCGTCTCCCTGGCCAAGCGCTACACCGGCCGCGGCATGGCGTTCCTGGACCTGATCCAGGAGGGCAACCTCGGTCTGATCCGCGCGGTCGAGAAGTTCGACTACACCAAGGGCTACAAGTTCTCCACCTACGCCACGTGGTGGATCCGCCAGGCCATCACCCGCGCCATGGCCGACCAGGCCCGCACCATCCGCATCCCGGTGCACATGGTCGAGGTCATCAACAAGCTCGGCCGCATCCAGCGCGAGCTGCTCCAGGACCTGGGCCGCGAGCCCACCCCGGAGGAGCTGGCCAAGGAGATGGACATCACCCCGGACAAGGTGCTGGAGATCCAGCAGTACGCCCGGGAGCC
>DASPIH010000179.1:0-3529 GCA_035629195.1 Blastococcus sp.
GTCGTAGCCGACCACCTCATGACCGGCGCGGCGGACCCGCTCGGCCATGTTGCCGCCCATCTTGCCCAGCCCGATCAGCCCCAGCTGCACGGTGGAAGTCCCCTCGTCGCGAATCGGATCAGTGCTCATCGTGCTAGACCCGGAGGCCTACCGCCCCCCGGCCCCGCTGCAGGGTCCCACCACGAGCGTGCGAGTGGTGGGGGGCAGCGGGGTCCTTTTTCAGCTGGGCAGGCGCACCGGCATGATCAGGTAGCGGTAGCTGCCCGGGCGCTCCGCAGGGGCCGCCGGCGCGTCGTCCCCTGGCGGCTCCTCCACCCCGGAGAGCACCGCGGGCTTGAGCGGGCTGGTGAAGTCCATGCGGGCCCGCTCGGTGTGCACCGCCGCCAGCCCGTCGAGCAGGAACGTCGGGTTGAAGCCGATGGTCAGCGGGTCGCCGTCGAAGTCGACGTCGCAGCGTTCCTCGGCCTGGCCCTCGTCGTCGGTACCGCCGGCGCGGAGGGTGACCTGGCCGGGGGTGAACTCGCAGCGCAGCGGGGTGCCACGCTCGGCGACCAGCGCTACGCGCTTCGCGGCGTCGGTGAACAGCCCGACCGGGAGCGTGGCGTCGGAGAGCGACTCGTTCGGCATGATCGCGCGGTACTTGACGAACTCGGCGTCCAGCAACCGGGTCGTCGTCTGCCGGTCCTTGCCCGAGAGGCCGAGGATCCCCTCGCCCGAGCTGCCCGAGGACAGGGACAGCGTGATCTCGGGACCGCTGGTCAGCGTCTTGGCCGCATCGGCCAGGGTGCGCGCGGGCACGAGGACGGCGGCCGACAGCCCCGGGGTCTCCGGGCGCCAGGCGAACTCCCGAACCGCCAGCCGGTACCGGTCGGTGGCCGCCAGGGTGATCAGGTCGTCCTCGATCTCGAGCCGCACACCGGTCAGCATCGGGAGCGTGTCGTCCCGACCGGCGGCGACGGCCACCTGGCCGACCGCCTCGGCGAAGACGTCGCTGTCGACGATGCCGGCCGCCGAGGGCATGGAGGGCAGCGAGGGGTAGTCCTCGACCGGCAGCGTCGGCAGGCTGAACCGGGCGTTACCGCAGGCGATGGCCAGGCGGGGGCCCTCGGCGGTGATGTCCACCGGATGCGGCGGGAGCGCGCGGGTGATCTCGGCCAGCAGGCGGCCGGGCACGAGCGCGCGCCCGCTCTCACTGGTCTGGACGTCGATCTCGGCACGCGCCGACACCTCGTAGTCGAAGCCCGACACCGACAGCTGGGTTCCCTCGACCTCGAGCAGGATGCCCGCCAGAACCGGCACCGACGGCCGCGGCGGGAGGCTGCGCGCCGTCCAGGCGACGGCGTCGGCGAGCACCTCACGTGCCACCCGGAACTTCATTCTCGACCACCCATGTTCGGTCCACCCACCGGCGGCCCGATCGCGGGAGCCGGGACAGGGAGGAGCTCGTCGTCCGTCGTGCAGCGGAGCCGAGGGCTCCGATGCGTTGCTCATCGTGCCTGGTGCCGTGCCCGGTGGGGAGACCCCGTCCCTCGATGGCCGTGGTGCGTCGTGGGAAGGGCCGAAGCACCTCCCAGCGCAGCGTCCCCACCCAGAGTGTGGTTCGAGAACATCCCGGGACAACTCCCTCATCCTCGTCATCACTGGTGTGGAAGCTGGGGATCGCGGCCCTCTGCCCAGGTCAGCGGGCGGATGGGGCTGTTGGCCCGCTGTGGGTGGTCGGCGTCCTCCTGTTGTCGACACGTGGACAGATCGACGGTTGTGCACCGTGACCGTCGCCGGTCCACGCCCTGTCCCCCGTTCGCCCACCGCTCGTCCCCAGTCCGGGGCCGTTTCCTCGAGCGCCGTGCCGTCGCGGCAGACCGCTTCGGGCGGGTGCAGGGCGTACACGCAGGTCAGGGGCACTTACCAACGATCACCGGTCGTCCGGTCCACCGCGGGCCGACGTCGTCCGTCACGCGGCCGGCGGAGGATCTCCCCAGGCTGTGCACATCCCTGGGGACAACTTCGCGACACGTCGACCGCTCGCGGTGGGCTGACCTGCGTCGTTGGGGCCGAAATCCTGCCGGCCGGTCTTCCCCAGGCTTCCGCACAGGTGTGGACAACGACTTGTCGACCATGCCGGCCCGGTCGCTGGAGCAGCTGGGAACGGGAACCGGGTCAGGCCCTCGGCCGCTTTCCCGGCAGGGACGGCCACCGGTCGCGGTGTCCTGCTGCGCGGACCGGGAACGTCCGCGCAGCAGCGAGAGGCCACCCTCCCGCTCGGATGACCGGGGCGAGCGTCCGGACGGGGCCCTACTGCCGGGCGCGGCTCTTGATGCGTGCGGTCAGCTCCGTGACCTGCGTGTACGTGGCCCGGCGCTCGCTCATCAGGTTGGTGATCTTCTTGACCGCGTGCATGACCGTGGTGTGGTCCTTGCCGCCGAACGAGGCTCCGATGCGCGGCAGGGAGAGCTCGGTCAGCTCGCGGCACAGGTACATGGCGATCTGCCGGGCGTTGACGAGGGTGCGGCTGCGGTTGGTCCCCTGCAGCTCCTCCATCGTCACGGAGAAGTACTCGGCGGTGGCGGCCATGATGATCGCCGCGGTGATCTGTGGCCCCTGCTCGTCGCTGATCAGGTCCTTCAGCACCAGCTCGGCCAGTGGCAGGTCCACCTGCTGCCGGTTGAGGCTGGCGAACGCGGTCACCCGGATGAGCGCGCCCTCGAGCTCGCGGATGTTGGTCTGCACCTTGCTGGCGATGAACTCCAGCACCTGGTCGGGCACCTGCAGCCGCTCGCCCCATGCCTTCTTGCGCAGGATCGCGATGCGGGTCTCCAGGTCCGGCGCCTGGACGTCGGTGATGAGACCCCACTCGAAGCGGGTGCGCAGCCGGTCCTCCAGCGTCGTCAGCTTCTTCGGCGGGCGGTCGGAGGTGATCACGATCTGCTTGCTGGCGTTGTGCAGCGTGTTGAAGGTGTGGAAGAACTCCTCCTGCGTGCGTTCGGCGCGCTCGAGGAACTGGATGTCGTCGATCAGCAGGAAGTCGATGTCCCGGTAGCGACGGCGGAAGTCCTCGGCGCGGCCGGAGTGCACCAGGTTGATGAACTCGTTGGTGAACTCCTCGGTGCTGACGTAGCGCACCTTGACGTTGGGGAACATCCGGGCGGCGTAGTGGCCGATGGCGTGCAGCAGGTGGGTCTTGCCCAACCCGGACTCCCCGTAGATGAACAGCGGGTTGTAGGCCCGGGCCGGCGCCTCGGCCACGGCGACGGCCGCGGCGTGCGCGAAACGGTTGCTGTTGCCGATGACGAAGGAGTCGAAGACGTACTTGGGGTTCAGGCCGGGGTCCAGGCCGGCCGAGCGCCGGTCGCCGAACCCGCCCGAAGCCTCGGTGCGGCGGTTGCGGTTCGCCGTGCCGTTGCCGGCCCGGCTCCCGCGGTCGCCACCGCCCGGGGCATCGAGGTCGAAGGGCAGGACGTCGGCGGACCGCTCGGCCGAGCCTCCCCAGTCACGGTCGCCGGGCGCGTCGGCTCCGGTGGTTCCCCACGTC
>DASPIH010000180.1:0-2546 GCA_035629195.1 Blastococcus sp.
CACCTGCGGACCCGTGACAGGGGGCAGCCCCACCTGCGGACCCGGGACAGGAGGCAGCCCCGCCTGCGGACCCGGGACAGGAGGCAGCCCGGGTTGCGCGCTCGCATGCCGGGACGCCGGGCGAGCGGCGCCAGGTACCGGGGGGAGGCCGGCACGGACGGCGGATGCGTCGTCGGCGCGCTCAGGCGGCGTCGCCCGCTCGGGTACGGGGTCGGCCGCGCGGCGAGCCGCACGGCGTCGAACGGCTCCGTCACCCTGCCGAGCCAGCAACTGCTCGACGGTCACCGGGTCGGCGGCGCCTCGCCTGGTGGAACGTCCGCGACGGGTGCGGCCGGGGACGCCACGAGCATCCCCACCGTCTCGCGGCGGCTGGTCCTCCACAGGTGTCGACACCTTCTCGTCGTTCGCACGTCCGTGTCCGTCGACCCACGATACGGGCGATCGCGCGCGTACCAGGCCGACGCGCGGCAGGGCCGGCGACGTGGAGGGGGCAACCGAATGGTGGCCCACCAGGGCGATGCGTAGCGTGCGGCAGGTGCGTCTGCCTTCGGTGCCCGGCCCGTCCGACGTCTTCGCTCTCGTGGACGGCCTCCGGGAGGGCGTGAACGACGTCGTCGGGCTCGTCCCCCGGGCAGCGGGCCTCCTCGGCCAGCTGGAGCAGGTCCTCGGCCGGGTGTCGGGCGTCCTGGACCGGGTGGACGGCCTGGTGGGACGTCTGGACGGCACCCTCGACCGGCTCGACACGACGCGCTCTAGGGCCGACGACGCGATCACCGCCGTCGGCACCACCCGCCAGAGAGCCGACGAGGCGATCGACGCCGTGGGCACCACCCGCCAGAGAGCCGACGAGGCGATCGACGCCGTCGGCACCACCCAGCAGAAAGCCGACGACGCCATCGACCGGGTGGGCGTCACGACCGACCGCGCCGATGGAGTGGTCGAGCGGGCGGAGGGGATGGTCGGCCGGGTGGAACCGCTGCTCACCGACTACGAGCCGGCGCTCACCGCTCTCGCCCCTGCGGTCCGGCGGCTGGCGGCCTCGTTCGATCCGTCGGAGGTCGGCGCGCTCGTCACGCTGATCGACCGCCTGCCCACGCTGCTGACCCACCTCGACGAGGACATCCTGCCGGTGCTGGAGACGCTCGGAACGGTGGGAACCGACGTGCACGACCTGGTCGACACCGTCCAGGACATGCGGCAGCTCGTGAAGGGCATCCCCGGCTCCAAGCTGTTCCGCCGCCGGGGCGCCGAGGAGATCGCCGAGGACGACGCGCGGGAGGGTGCCGACTACTGAGCCGGCACCCTCCCGGAATCGCGGATCAGGAGGCCGGGGCCCCCGGCTCCGTGGCGCCAGGTCCCGGTCCGGTCTCCGTCGGGTACCCGAGTGCGCGGACGACGTCGCCGATCCGCTCGAAGGTCTCGCCCTCCGGCAGCCGCTGCAGCTCGGCCACCACGGCGTCGGGAGCCCGGTGGTCCAGGGCTGCCTCGACCAGGTCGGGGCCGTTGCTGGGGAAGTCGGCGCGGTCCAGCCATCGGGCCAGCTCGGCGCGGACGACGACGGCGTCCTCGGTCATGCCGACCGGGACACCGCCGACGAGCGTGCCCGCCGGATCGGCGGCGATGTCCGGCTCGCCCTCGGCGACCGGCTCCGCCTCGCGCCACTCGTGCGCCCGGGTGGCCCGCTCGGCCTTGAGCATCCCCTGGATCTCGTGCTCCAGCTCCTCGTCGAGCCGGGGGTTGTGCTTGGTGCTGCGTGAGGACGCGCCGGCGAACTCGCCCGCGGACTCGGTCACGGTGTCTCCTTCGTGTCTGGCCCGGAACGCCGGGCCGGCGGATCAGTCCTTGTGCAGGGAGCCGGGCTTGTGCACGGCCGTCTTCCCGCTCTTGTCGCTCTCCACCTCGTACTGCGGGTCGTCCTTGTCGGCCCGCACGGTGCGCCCGGAGGCCTCGGTGTCGGAGGTGATCTTCCGTTTGACCGTGCCCTCGGTGGTCGAACCGTGGCTGTTCCAGGTGACGTGGTCACCCTTCTTGAAGTCGTCGGCCATAGCCTCTCCCGCTCGTGGACGGTGCTGCTCCTGCCTGCCCGCGGCGGGCCGCGCGCACACATCGGGAGCCGGCCGCAGGGCCCGCCTACGCTGGAGCGACGTGACCTCTCCTGATGGCGCCGTCTTCACCGACGGCGTGCGAACGGTCGACGTGCTGACGGTCGTCGCCGTCGCCGACGTGACCCCCTCGGTGCGCCGGGTGACGCTGTCCGGGGAGCCCGCGGCCGTGGCGGCGGCCGGCCCCACCGTGAACCTGCTCGTGCCGCGCGTCGGCGATCCGGAGCCGCGTTGGCCCCGGGTCCAGCGGGACGGCCGGATCGTCTGGCCCCAGGGCAGCCACGGCGTCGCGCTGCGCAGCTACACCGCCCGCCGGCAGGATCCCGTGGCCGCCGAGGTGGACATCGACTTCGTCCTCCACGGCGACGGGCCGGCCGCGGCCTGGGCTGCCGCCGCCCGCCCCGGTGCCGTGCTCGCGGTCGCCGGCGCCGCCTCGCTCGCCGA
>DASPIH010000181.1:0-3482 GCA_035629195.1 Blastococcus sp.
GCCCGCAGCAGCGGCCCCAGGGGCGCCGACGGCGACGCGAGCACGGCGTGCGCGAGCCGGTCGAACGCGGCGGCCTCCGGCTCCGGGAGCGTGGCGCGGGCGTCGGCGGCGGAACGGGAGGACATCGGGGCAGGACGGGACACGGAGAACCTCCGGGGCGGTGCGGTGAGATGCGTCCGCGGGCACGACGGGGCCCGGGCCGGACGAGGGGAGCGGGCGCCCGGCAGCTGCCGGGCGCGGACGGCGGGCGGTGGGAACCGGCCCGCGGCGCGTCTGCTCAGGAGGTGCGGATCCGCATGGGGGAGACGCTAGGCCCGGCGGCGCCGGGCGTCGAGCGGATTAGCGGGAGCCGCCCTCCGGGGCCTCGGCCTTGCGAGCCTGGTGCGCCTCCCAGCGGGCCCGGTCGCGCGCGCGGACGTCGGCGTTGCGGTCCCACTTCTCGGCGCGCCGACGGGCGCGGGCCAGTTCGCGCTCCTCGAACGTCTCGTGCTGGTCCCAGTTGCGGGCCGCGACGGCCATCGCCAGGCTGACCACCACCACGATCGCCACGAACGCGGCGAGGAACGGGTCGAGAACCACGAAGCTGCCCGCCGCGACGGCCAGACCGAGGACGACCACCGCGGCGAGCAGCGGGGACACGCGGCGGGGCGTCGGGTTCTCCTGGGTCACGCCGACCAGTATCCGCCGCGGCCCCGGCGAGGCCGACGAGGCCCTCGACACCCGCCCGACCAGGGTGTTCGGACCCTCGATCGTGACCTATCACCTCTTGCGCCGCGACCGCGGGCTGCCTAGTTTGGAGGCAGCGGTTAAACCAACAGCCGTACTGCCAGTGCTGGTTGTCGTGTCGTTCGCGTGCCGCAGGCTCACTGGTCCGGTAACCGCCCGAGAGGCACGTCCGTGACCGCTTCTTCGTTGGACCGCTCATCGCTCGCCGACGAGCTCTCGACCGCCGACTTCTCCGACTTCGGCCTAGTCACCCTGGCCGTCTCCGGTTCTCCGGCCACGCCCCGCCTCGTGGCCACCGGCGAGGTGGACTGCACCACCGCGCCGCACGTCCAGGAGCGGATCGAGCGGCTGCTCGACGCCGGCGCCCGTGAGCTCACCATCGACCTCACCGCCGTGACCTTCCTGGACTCCGCCGGTCTCTGTGTCCTGGCGGTCGTCCACCGCCGCGCCACGGCCGACGACGTCCGGCTGCGCGTCCTGGCCGCCACCCGCGCCGTCGTCCGCCCCATGCAGATCACCGGCCTGTGGGCCCTGCTGGGCGGCGAGCAGGTGGACAGCCTCGCTTCCTGACGTGGCTTCCTGACGTCGCCTCCCGAGGCGGCCTCCTGACCGGGCTCCTCGTCCCGAACGGGGCGGCGCGTCCGCCTGGCGTGCGGCTCGGCCGCGCACGCACGCTGTCCGCTCAGGACGACGGGTCGCGGTCGGGGTAGCGGGCACGGGCCAGGGCGTAGACGCCGAAGGCGGCGAAGCCGGCGGCGATGCCCCCCAGCAGCCACGGGCCCGCCCCGACCCCGGCGACGGCCGTCATGGCGCCGTCCAGACCCGTGGCGGTCGAGACGTCGGCGGAGGTGGCTGCTCGCCACAGCAGCACGCCCACCAGGCCGAAGGCGATGCCCTTGGCCGCGTACCCGACCCGCCCGACCGCCTCGATCAGCGGTTCCCAGCGGTCGGGGGCGGCCGGCAGGTCGATGTCCTTCATGAAGCCGCCGGTGAACCCGCGCGCGAGCGTGTACAGCCCCACCGCGACCACCCCGGCCGCGACGGCGGCGACCATGACCGCGCCGCCCGGGATCTCCAGGGTCTCGTCGGTGAGGTCGCGCAGCCGTTCGTCGGCCTCGTACTCCAGGCCGAGAGCGAACAGCAGGGCGGTGAGCCCCAGGAACCCGTAGACACCGCCCTTGGCCAGGCACTTCGCGCAGACGACGGCGACCCGCACCCGGTGGCCCGGATCGAGCAGCCCCCGCCACCAGAGCAGCACCTCGGCGGCCTGCCACAGGGCCAGGGACAGCATGCCCAGCCCGATCGCCCACAGCAGCAGCCGGCCGCCGGGGCCGTGGGCGACGGTCAGCAGGGCCCCGGTCTGGTCGGCGTCCGCTCCGCGCAGGCCCAGCGCCATCCGGACGGCCAGGAACGCGATCAGCAGGTGCATGGCTCCGTAGGCCACCAGCCCCACGCGGGCCAGGTGGGTGAGCCCCGGGTGGTCGGTGACCGCGCGGGCCCGCCCGACGACGCGGTCGAGCAGCGGACGGGCAGCTCTCGGCCCGAGGGTCGTGCCCGGTTCGCGAGGCATCGGAGGGCGGGGGCCCTTCAGGTGCGCTCGGGGTAGCGGGCGCGGACGAAGCAGAACGCGCCGAAGGCGGCGATGCCCAGCGCGACGACGGTGAGCAGGTAGGGCCCCGCGGGAGCGGTGAGCACCGTGCGCAGCGCGCCGTCGAGACCGGACGCCTTGGCCGGGTCGAAGGTGACCGCCGCCCACACCAGCAGCCCGCCGACCAGCCCGAGGGCGAGCCCCTTGCCGGGGAAGCCCACCTGGCCCAGCCGGGTGACCAGCCGCGTCGTCGCCGGAGGGCAGTCGCTGAGGTCGATCTCCTTGAGGAAGCGCTTCGTGACGCCCTTGTAGACGTGGTAGACGCCGACGCCGATGAGCACCAGCCCGGCCGCGCCGACCAGCCATCGCCCGGCCGGCCAGCCGAAGACCCCGGCGGTGGTCTGCTGCTGCGAGGCGCTGCTGCCCTTTCCCCCGCCGGTGGCGAACCGGACCGCGAGCACGGCCAGCGCGAGGTAGATGATCGTCTTGGCGACGGCCTTGCCGGTCTTCTCCAGCGCCTTCGTCCGGGTCTTCCCCGACGCCGACCAGCCGTGCCGCCAGCGCAGGATCTCGGCGGCCTGCCAGACGGCCAGCGCGAACAGGCCGACCGCGAGCACCCACAGCAGCGGCGTGCCCAACGGCTGCTGGGCGAGGGTGGCCAGTGCGCCGGACTGGTCGGCCGGCCGGCTGCTGCCGCCCCAGGCGAGCTGGAGAGCCAGCCAGGCGACCAGCACGTGCACCAGCCCGTACGCGATCAGCCCGATGCGCGCCAGGTTCTCCAGCCCGTCGCTGTTCCCGGCCCGTCCGGCCGCCCCTGCCGCTCTCCCCGTGGTGTCCCGCGCGCTCATCCGACGGACCTCCGCCCGCTCGCCGCCCCCGCCGTCTGCGGGGAGCGATCCAGCGTGGCACGGCACACGGGCCGGTGCCTGCCCGACGGCCTTCCCGGGTGAGGGAGACTGGGGTCGTGGCGAACGCAACCGGAATCCTGTCGGCGACCACCGCGGGGGCGGCGACCCCGGACGTCGCGCGGCGCACGTGGCCGCGCTGGCTGGCTCTCGGCCTGACGATGATCGCCGTGGCCGTGGTGGCGGTCGCCTGGGACGCCGCCGGCGCCCGCCTGCTCCTGGGCGCGCTGGGTCTCCTCCTCGCCGTCCGCGGGGTGCTGCTG
>DASPIH010000182.1:0-3598 GCA_035629195.1 Blastococcus sp.
AGCTCGCCCTGGCCGACCATCCACAGCGCGCTGGTGGCGCAGCCGCACTCGGGGTGCACGAGCACCTCGGCGTCGGGGGCGTCCTCGATGCTCTGCTTCAGGTCGGTGGGGGAGATGCCGGCGTGCACGTGGCACTCGCCCATCCAGATGCGCATGTTCGTGCGGCCGGTCACCCGCTGGACGTGCGCGCCGAGGAACTGGTCGGGGAGGAACAGCACCTCGCGGTCGGCCGGGATCGACTCGACGACCTCGACGGCGTTGGAGGAGGTGCAGCAGATGTCGGTCTCGGCCTTCACCTCGGCGGTGGTGTTGACGTAGGAGACGACGGCGGCGCCGGGGTGCTCGGCCTTCCAGGCGCGCAGCTGGTCGGCGGTGATGGTGTCGGCCAGCGAGCAGCCGGCGGCGGCGTCGGGCACCAGCACGGTCTTCTCCGGGCTGAGGATCTTCGCCGTCTCGGCCATGAAGTGGACGCCGGCGAAGACGATCGTGCTCGCGGTCGACGCGGCGGCGATGCGGGACAGCGCCAGGGAGTCGCCCACGTGGTCGGCGACGTCCTGGATCTGGGCGGCCTGGTAGTTGTGCGCCAGGACGACGGCGTCGCGCTCGGCGGCCAGCCGGCGGACCTCGTCCCGCCAGTCCTGCCACTGCTCCGGCGACCACTGCGCGGCGGTGCGGGCGGGGAGCGTTGCGGTCACCGAGACCTCCGATGGAGTGGTTTTGAACTAGCAGGCGAAAACCTCTGCCGGGAAACCTAGCATGGGTTCCGTGACATCCGTGTGGTCCTCACCCGAGCGGCCGGCCTATCCGCACCAGGCCCTGGCTGTGGTGCTGCAGGTCAGGGCGGCGCGGCTGCACGTGATGCTGTGGCGGCGCTCCGGCGAACCGTTCGCGGGCGCGTGGGCGCTGCCGGGCGGGCCACTGCTGCCGGAGGAGACGCTCGGCGCCTCGGTGGGCCGGCAGCTCGCCTCCAAGGTGGAGGTGGCGCAGCTGGCGCACCTCGAGCAGCTGGAGACCCGCAGCAACCCGCACCGCGACCCGCGCGCCCGCACGATCGCGACGGCCTACCTGGGGCTGATCCCGGGCGACGTCGACCCGGCGCTGCCGGAGGACACCGCCTGGCACCCCGTGGACGCGCTGCCGGGGACCGCCTTCGACCACGGCTCGATCGTGCGCTCGGGGCTGGAGCGGCTGCGGGCGAAGCTCTCCTACACCAACATCGGCTTCGCCCTCGCGCCGCCGACCTTCTCCGTCGCGGAGCTGCGCGAGGTCTACGTGGCCGCGCTGGGCTACGAGGTGACGGCGACCAACCTGCAGCGGGTGCTGCTGCGCCGCGGTGTGCTGGAGGCGACGGGGGAGATGGCTGCCCCCGGCCGCGCCGGCGGCCGGCCCGCGATGCTCTACCGGTTCGCGACCTCGGGCCTGGAGGTCACCGACCCCTTCGCCGTCCTCAAGCCGCCGGCCGCACGCTGAGCGGCCGGCGGGGTTTGGCGCGCCCGGCAGGGATCGAACCTGCGACCAAGTGCTTAGAAGGCACCTGCTCTATCCGCTGAGCTACGGGCGCTCGCGCCACCGATCATCGCATCGCCGCACGGCGTCGGTGCACCGGCGGAGTGCAGGCTCAGCCCTCCGTCGCAGCATCGGCCCGGCCCGTTGCGAGATGGACGGGCTTCAGTCCGCCATGGGCCCGCAGCGGAGTTCGATGGCAGTCAGGTCCGGGGTCCCCTCGAGCAGCCTGCTCAGCAGCCGGCACAGCTCGGTGCGCTCCTCAGCCGGCAAGGCGCTGGAGATCCGTTCGTCGAGCGCCCGTACGCCCTCGACGACGGTCGGGAGCAGTGTCCGTCCCGCCTCCGTGATCTCCAGCTCCACGAAACGGCGGTCGTGAGGGCTCTGCAAGCGGTTGACGAGCCCGCGTCGGGTCAGCAGGTCGATGGTCCGGCTGGGACTGCCGTTCTCGCACACGATCCGCCGTCCGAGCTCCGTCAGTGACATCGGACCGGAGTCGGCCAGCACTCCGAGCATCTCGGCCTGGGAAGGCGTGAGCTCGGCCGGTCGCAGGCTGTCCGCCAGTCGGCGGGCGCCGTCCCGTTGAGCGGCGAGCACCAGGAGGCGCAGTCGCTCGTGCTCTCGGTGCATCGACTCTCCCGTAGCTGTCACCAGAACTTTTCCTTCCCGTAGCGAGACGCTCTTGACTCGATTGTCGGCTGCCGCAAGCATCTTACATGTCATTAATTGACACATTATCTACTGCCCCTGCATGACCATCCACCCGGAGGAACAGTCATGAAGAGCATTGCGCGCACCGGACCCTCGACCACCTCCTCGCTCTGCGAGGTCCCCGAGGCCATCGAGGCCATCCGGCGGGGGCAGATGGTGGTCGTCGTCGACGACGAGGACCGGGAGAACGAGGGGGACCTGGTCGTCGCGGCGGACCACGCCACCCCGGCGGTGATCAACTTCATGATCACGCACGGCAAGGGGTTGGTGTGCCTGTCGATGCCGAAGGCCCGGGCCGACGAGCTGGCCCTGCCGTTCATGGTCAGCCGGAATCAGGACCACATGGGCACGGCGTTCACCGTCTCGGTCGACGGGACGCCGGCACGGGGCGTCACGACGGGCATCTCGGCGGCGGACCGCGCCGCGACCATCGCTCTCGCCGTGAGCGGCACGTCGTCGGACCTCCAGCGCCCCGGGCACGTCTTCCCGCTCGTGGCCAGGGACGGCGGCGTGCTGGCCCGGCCCGGTCACACCGAGGCCTCGGTCGACCTCGCCCGGCTGGCGGGCTGTTCCCCCCTGGGCGTCATCGTCGAGATCATCGGGGCGGACGGCGAGATGCTGCGACTGCCTCAGCTCGTCGAGTTCGCCCGCGAGCACGGTCTGCTGATCACCAGCATCGAGAAGATGCAGGGCTACCTCGCGGGCGAGGAGCTCGCCTCGTGACCGGCGTCCTCCACCGAGGGGTCTGCCGGTCGGTGCGGGCCCTGTCGTGGCCGGTGATCCGCTGGCACGTGACGCGACGGGTCGTCGGGGTCGAGGGGCTCGAGAACCTTCCCGAGTCGGGGGGCTTCGTCCTGGCTCCCAACCACGCCAGCTACTACGACCACTTCCTTCTCCTGACGGTGCTCCGGGCGGTCAGGCCGGACCCCTTGTGGTTCCTGACCAAGGCCGAGGCGTTCGCGTCCCCACCCAGCCGGGTGTGGCACGAGGCGTGGCGCAGCATCCCGGTCGACCGGTCACGGCCCTCGTCGGAGATGCTGCGCACCGTCCGCGCGCTGCTGCAGGGCGGTGGGATGCTGTGCGCCTACCCGGAGGGAACTCGAGGGCCGGGCGACGAACTCCTCCCCTTCAAGGAAGGCCCGTTCCGCTTCGCCGATCTGGCCGGCGTGCCGGTCGTGCCGGCCGCACTGGTGGGCACCGCCGCAGTGCTGCCCCGGGGCAGTCGCCGCCCCCGGCGCGGCCGCGTGAGCGTGGCGTTCGCCCCGCCGTTGACAGCACCGAGTGACCGGGGCCGGCCCGAGCGGACGCAGTGGCTCCGGGACGAGGCACGTGCCGGGATCGGCTCCCTGCTCGGCGCGGCGGCGGGACAGGCCGCCCCGGCCTC
>DASPIH010000183.1:0-7278 GCA_035629195.1 Blastococcus sp.
AGCGCTCGGCGTCCTCGCTCGGCCAGCACGTGGTCGATCGCCTCGGAGGGCACGCCGTTCCGGTCGTACCAGGCGCTTACCCGCCGGTGCAGCTCCGCGACGTCATCGGGCCGCTCGTCCAGCAGGTGCGTGTGCGGCACGTCGGCGAACAGGTTGTGACAGCGGTACCGGCGACGCCGGTCGTCGAGCGGAACGACGAACGGGTCGTCCCGCTCGAGGGCCTCCAGCACAGTTCGGCTGCCCGGGCGGCCGGTGACCGCGTCGCACAGCGGGCCGCTGAGCCGGGCGGGGACGGAGGTCTCCAGCAGGAGAAGCTCCGGACCTCCTCGGGCTGGCGCTGCAGCACCTCCTGGGTCAGGTAGTCGACGATGCACCTGTCGTCCAGTCGGAGTGCGGCAACCCAGCCCTCGGTGCAGGCTTCCAGGGCTGACGCCTTCCGTACCGTCAGCTCCAGTCCCATCGCCTCGTTGAGGTACGCCGCGGCCTCCTCGACCGTGAAGCGCAGGTCGCCCGCGCGGATCTCGACGAGCTCGCCCCGTGCGCGCATCCGGGCCAGCGGGATCGGCCCGGCCGGCCATTACCACCCTCGTCTGCGGCGTCAGGTGCTCCAGCAGGTTCGCCATGCCCTCCTGATCTCCGGTGTCTTGATGACGTGGTAGTCGTCGAGGACCAGCACCACGTCGCCCGGGCGGGCGTCGAGGTCGTTGAGGAGCGTGGCGAGGACCGCCTCGATCGGTGGCTGGGACGACCGCAGTAGGGCCAGCGCGGATGCTCCCGCTACGGGGCCGCCTCCAGTGCGGTGAGCAGGTGGGACCAGAACACCGTGGGGTCGTTGTCGCGCTCGTCCAGCGACACTCAGGCGACCGACCGGCTGCCGGGCGGAGCGGAGGCCAGCCAGTCGGTCAGCCCCGTTTTCCCAACCCGGCGGAAGCCGACACGAGTGTCAGCACCGACTCCCCCGCCCCAGTCAGGCGCTCGTCCAGCCTCGGCCGGGGGCACGGACACGCGACGGCGCCCAAGGACGTGGATCTTGGTCCCGAGGAGAGGCCCGCTACGACCACCCCCGGTGAGCGGCTGGTATCCGCGGGGCGCTGCTCAGCACCGGTCTCCTGCGACACTCCGGTGCGCAGGCCACGACGATCACGTCAGCGGGGAGATCCGGTGTCGACGACATCCGTCGGCGGCGCTGCCAACGGGAGCGGCCGCCCGTTCGTCGAGCCGGCGACGGACGCAGCCGCGTACTGAGGATGCGTTCTCATGCGTCACCGTTCAGCGGGCCGGGGGCCTGCCGGGTGACGCCCTCCAGCCAATCGCGAACGGCGTCGAGCACGTCACCCGGCGACGATGCCACAGCCACCGTCGTCTCCTCAGCGGGGCGTCCATCGGAGAGGTCTGGCAGGCTCAGCAGTCGCGCCCTCATACCGCCGGCGTCCTCGAGCCAGACGCGGATCAGCAGTGCTGCACCCCAGTGGTCGACCACGACACGTCTCCTACGGGATGCCTCGAAGCAGAGCCCGTCGTCTGGGACCACCCGATGCGGTCACGGTGAGGGATCACCCATGATCGGCGGTCACGCCCGGTGACACAGTCCCCCGAACAGCTGACGCACCGACGCGCACGCTCCCGCCGCGCGGTGCTCCTCACCGGTGCAGCCCGGCCGGCGAAGCGGACGCGGTACCGGCCGGAGCACCCCTCAATGCCCGCGCGCCAGCCCCGCCGTTCCTCGACCCGCGACGGCCCCGTCCTCTCCGAGCCGCGCTCGAGGGACGAGCTCCTGGGGACGCGGACGACTTCCGGGGAACAGGTGGCGGCGGACCCGGGGGATGTGCTGGACCAGCCGGGTCATCTGCTCGGTCGGGGGCACGCCCAGCTCCGCCTCCAGCAGGGTCCGGAAGAGCTCGTAGGCCCGGACCGCCTCGGCCTCGTTTCCCTCGGCGAGGTGGATGCGAACCACGATCCGACGGGCGCTCTCCCTCAGGGGTTCGGCGCCGATCGCCGCATGCGCCGCCTCCAGGGCTTCACCGTGCCGGCCGAGGAACGAGAGTCGGACAGCCACGGCCTCGAGCGCCTGCATGCGAAGCTGGCGCAGTCGTTCACGTTCGAGGAGAACCCAGTCGTCGTACCATCCGGGCAGGAGGTCGCCGAGGAGAGCGGTGTCGGGCAGCGCGGTGTCAGCCAGTGCGGCGTTCGGCAGGGCGTCGCCGTCGGATCCTCGGGCAGCCGCAACGGCTCGGCGCGCCCAGCTCGTCAGCTCGCGCACGTCGACGCTCACGTCCGTCGCCAGCTGGAGGGCGTTTCCCGACACCTCGACCAGCCCGGGCACCGCCTTGTTCAGCCGCCACAGCGCCGACCGCAGACTGCCGTGCGCGTGGTACTCGGGCACGTCGGGCCACAAGTGGCCGGCTGTCGCTGTTCGGGTCGGCCGATGAGCCAGGCACAGGTGTGCCACGAGGCGCTGCACCGCGCGGGGCAGGTCATCAGCGGCGGGCCGCGGTCCGCTGCCGGGCGAGTTCAGCCCGAAACCGTCGAGCAGCGTGATGCGGGCACCGTGTGGATGATCCACCTCGACGTCCTTCCTCCCGGGGGAAGCGGATGCGGGCAAGTATCGCCGGGGCCGACCGTCATCCGGCCCGAAGCCGGCGGGGCTTGCACGCAGATGGCCAGACGCCCGTCCGCCGGGATGATTCGGTGGTTCAGGAGGCGTGACGTGGTGGCGCCTGGCCGACCTGAACGCGCCGGTGCGCGCTCGTCGTTCCTCCGCGCAGGTCTAGGACGTCGACAGCCATGGTTCCCCCTGATCGCACCTGGGAGGCGAGAGGCCCACGCTATTGGGCGAAGGAGTCGCGGCACCGTACGTAGTAATGCGTAGAAGCAGATGAGGACGGCGACCGTCGGCGCAGCGCCCCGCCGGAGCCCGAGCTTCGCCTCTTGTGGCATCGGCGACAGCGGAACTACGCTCCGCTACGTGTCGCGCACCACGACATGTCACGCCGCGTGGCTGGCACTCGTCGGCGACCTCCTGCAGGGGCGGCCCGGCGCGCGGGAGTTCCCGCACGCCGACGTGGCCGACCTGCTGATGACGTCCTTCGACGCGGCCTGCTGCTCGCTGAACGTGGTGGACGGCGCCTGGGTGGACCACGTCGTCGGCGGCTGGCCCGACGACTACCTGCCGACGACGCCGCCGTCCGGTGATCTACCCGATGCGACCACGCATCCGCTCATCCGCTGGTACCTCGTGACGGGCAGCTCGGAACCGCAGTCGCTCGGACGGGTACCCCGCGAGGTGGCTGCCGAGTCGATGGTGGCCGAGTGGTCGGCGTTCGCGCGCCCGTTCGGGATCACCCACCAGCTCGCCCTGCCACTCCGGGTGGGCGACGGGATGCAGGCCTACGTGGTCAGTCGTCCCGACGACGACTACGACGACGCCGACGTCGAGCTCGCGAAGCTGGTCCGCCCCGCGCTCGCGGCGCTCGTGCGCCACCACGGGGTGCTGCGGCAGGTGGCGGAGTGGCAGTACGAGCACGTCCGGAGCACCGGGCTGACCGAACGGGAGTTCGCCGTCCTCACCCTGCTCGGAGCGGGTCTCACCGCCGACGCCATCGCTCGCCGGCTGCACACCTCCCCCCGGACGGTGCACAAGCACCTCGAGCACCTGTACCGGAAGCTCGGCGTGCGCGACAGGCTGATGGCGGTCCAGCGGGCCCGCGACGCCGGCCTCCTGCCCTCACCCGTTTCCCGCCATCCACCGACCCGACAACCGGTCAGCCCTGCTTCGTAGGGGTGACGGCGCACGAGCCCCAGGTGAGGGCGCGCCGACCCCTGGCTCCCGGCGGAGAGCGCGCGCACGCATCCACCGAATTCGCACGCGCCGGGCGGACATCCGAGGACCGGCACGGTGGTTGTATGTCGCCACCTCCACCCGCGGCCTGCCCGGCCGCGGGTGAGGTGCGCCGGGACGGTGGCCGACCGGGTCGTCGGATCGGTTCACGACGGCGTGCCGGAGCCCTTCCCCGCTGATCTGCAGTGCACGTGCTGGCCAGGGGGTTCTCCGCATGAGCAAGGCGACCATCGTGACGGTCGACGACGACCCGATGGTCCTCCGGGCCATCGCCCGCGATCTCCGGGCCCGGTACGGGTCGGACTACCGGATCGTCCGCGCATCATCGGGCGCCGAGGCCCTCGCCGCGCTGGAGGAACTGGCGCTGCGGCTTCGCCCGGTCGCACTCATCGCGACCGATCAGAAGATGCCCGGCATGACCGGGATCGAGATGCTCGAGCAGGCCCGGCAGCACGCGCCGGAGGCCAAGCTCCTACTGCTGACCGCCTACGCCGACACCGATGTCGCCATCAGGGCGATCAACGACATCGGACTGGACCACTACCTGGTCAAGCCCTGGGATCCGCCGGCCGAGCGGCTCTACCCGGTCATCGACGACCTGCTCGCCGACTGGCAGCGGGCGCACCCCCAGGAGACCGGCGACGTGCGGGTGGTCGGCAACCGCTGGTCGGACCGCAGCCACGAGATCCGCACGTTCCTCACCCGCAACTACGTCCCCTACCACTGGGTCGACGTGGACCGGGAGCAGGCCGAGGGTCAGCGGCTCGTCTCCCTGGCGCGGGCAGAGACCGACGACCTGCCGTTGGTGTTCGTGCCGGACAAGGAGGTGCTCCGGTCGCCGTCGACGCTCGACGTCGCCGGCGCTCTCGGCCTGCGCACCCGCGCCCTGCAGCCGCTCTACGACCTCTGCATCGTCGGGGGCGGCCCGGCCGGGCTGGCCGCGGCCGTCTACGCCGCCTCGGAGGGGCTGCGAACCGTCGTCGTGGAGCGTGAGGCCCCGGGCGGTCAGGCTGCCACGAGCGCCTCCATCGAGAACTACCTCGGCTTTCCCAAGGGCCTGTCCGGCGCGGATCTCACCCAGCGGGCCGTCGCCCAGGCGGGCCGTTTCGGCGCCGAGATGCTGCTGGCCTGCGACGTGATGTCGCTGCAGAAGCGCGGGCCGGTGCGGGCGGTCTGCTACGGCGCCGGAGAGGTGGAGACCCGCGCGGTTCTCATCGCCACCGGGGTGTCCTACCGGCGCCTGGAGGCCCCGGGTCTGACCGAGTTCACCGGGCGCGGCGTCTACTACGGCGCCAACGCCAGCGACGCCGCCCAGTGCACGGACGACGACGTCATCATCGTCGGAGCGGCCAACTCCGCCGGCCAGGCCGCGTTGAACCTCGCCCAGTACGCCAGGCGCGTCGTGCTCGTGGTCCGCGGCCGGTCGCTCGAGGACAGCATGTCGCTCTACCTGGTCTCGCGGATCTACGCAGCGCCCAACATCGAGGTTCGGCTGGGCACCGAGGTCGCCGAGGCTCGTGGGGACGGCCACCTGGAGGGCGTCACGCTCGCCGACCGGTCCTCCGGCGCGCGGCAGGACATGGCCGTCAACTGGTTGTTCGTCTTCATCGGCGCATCACCCCGCACCGACTGGCTGGGCGACGACGTCGTCCGCGACGCCAAGGGATTCGTCGTGACGGGCCAGGACCTGCTGGCCTCGTCCCCCACCGCGTGGACCGAGGCACGGCCGCCGTTCACGCTCGAGACCAGCATGCCCGGGGTGTTCGCCGCGGGGGACGTGCGGCTGGAATCCATGAAGAGGGTGGCCTCGGCCGTCGGAGAGGGAGCCATGTCGGTCTACCTGGTCCACCGCTACCTGGCGACGATCTGATGGAGCTCGCCGACTACCGCCGCATCCCGCTCTTCGCGGGTACCAGCGACGACCAGCTCCGGGCCCTGGTGGGGGCCAGCACCGAGGTCCCGTTCGAGCGCGGCGACGTCCTCTGGCAGGAGAACCACCTCGCGGAGTTCTGGTGGGTGGTCCTGGACGGGAGCGTCGCCCTCGTGCGTCACGTGGGCCCGGAGGCGAAGCAGCTCGGGGTCATGGACCGCCCGGGACAGTGGGCCGGCGGGTTCCGCGCCTGGGACGAGCAGGGCCGGTACCTCGCCACCGGCCGGGGCGCGTCGGCCGGCTGCCTCCTCCGGGTGCCCACCCAGGCCCTCCGCGAGGTGTGGGACGCGTCCTTCCCCCTCGGCGTCCACGTCGTCGAGGGGATCTACCGGACCCTCCGCGGCTACGAGGCCTCGGCGCGGCAGCGCGAGTCGCTCGCCGCCCTGGGCACCCTGGCGGCCGGGCTGGCGCACGAGCTGAACAACCCGGCCGCCGCGGCGACGCGCGCGGTGGACGCCCTCGGCGACGCGTACGCGGGGATGCTCTCCTCCCTGCAGCAACTGGCCGCGGTGCCGATCAGGGCCGACCAGTTCACCGCGATCGACGCCCTGCGGCGGGAGCTGGGAACCCAGGCCCCGGGCGCGGGTTCACTGGATCTGGCGGACCGCGAGGACGAGCTCTCCGACTGGCTGGCCGACCGCGCCGTGGAGCGGGAGTGGGTGCTGGCCCCGGCCCTGGCGGGCGCCGGAGCCGACGTCGACTGGTGCGAGCGGGTCGTGGAGGCCGTGGGCGAGGCTCCGCTGGGGTCGGCCCTGGAGTGGGTGGCGAGCACGCTGTCCGCGACCGGGCTGCTGGACGAGGTCAAGGAGTCCACCCGCCGGATCTCCGGCCTGATCGGGGCGGTCAAGTCCTATTCGCAGATGGACCGGGCCGCCATGCAGGTCACCGACGTGACCGAGGGTCTGGAGAGCACCCTGGTCATGCTGGCGCACCGCACCCCCGAGGGCGTGTCCGTGGTGCGCGACTACGGGGCCGACGTGCCGCAGATCCAGGCGCTCGCCGCGGAGCTGAACCAGGTGTGGACCAACCTGCTGACGAACGCCCTCGACGCGATGGACGGTCAGGGGACGCTGCGGGTGTCGACGCACCTCGACCAGGACGCGGTGGTCGTGGAGGTCGAGGACACCGGGTCGGGCATGACGCCCGAGGTCGCCGAGCACGTCTTCGACCCCTTCTTCACCACCAAGGGCGTGGGCCAGGGCACCGGTCTCGGTCTGGACATCTCCCGCCGGATCGTCGAGCGGCACAGGGGCGACATCACCGTCGACAGCCGGCCGGGGAGGACGGTGTTCCGCGTCCGCCTCCCGTTCTCGGGTGTCGACACCGCCTCCGCACATGCGGGCGACGGGGCGGGCTGACGCGCGACGTCCGCAGCTGCCCCGCCCGGCTGGGCTCTCAACCGGGCGGGGCGCATGGCCCACGTGCCCGGGCGGACCGGCTCCGTAACGGGGTGCGCAACCGAGTGGCGCCGCACCGATGTGGCCCTCCGCGACCTGCTCGTCAGCGGAAC
>DASPIH010000184.1:0-3497 GCA_035629195.1 Blastococcus sp.
CCGGTGCGCTCGCACAGCTGCTGCCACGGGACGAGGTCGGCGTGGTGCTCCATCTCGGTGACCACGATCTCGTCACCCTGGCCGACGGCGTAGGTGCGGAACTCCGGCTCCTTCGCCGTGCGCGCGTTGGACAGCGCGTAGGCCACCAGGTTGATCGCCTCGGTGGTGTTGCGGGTGAAGACGATCTCGTTCTCCGGCGCCCCGATGAACGCGCCGATCTTCGCCCGGGCCTCTTCGTAGGCACCCGTCGCCTCCTCGGCGAGCTGGTGGGCTCCCCGGTGCGGCGCGGCGTTGATGTTCTCGTAGAACCAGCGCTCGGCGTCGAGCACCTGGCGCGGCTTCTGCGACGTGGCGCCGGAGTCCAGGTAGACCAGGCGCTTCCCGTCGCGGACCGTGCGCGTCAGGATCGGGAAGTCCGCCCGGATCGCCTCGACGTCCAGAGGCAGGGGCACCTGCTGCGCCCCGGCTCCGGGACGCGAGACTGTCTGGGTCATGCGGATGCGACCTCCGCGGCGGCCTTCTCGGCGCTCGCCTGCTCGTTGGAGTCCTTGACGTAGGCGGCGTAGCCCTCGTTCTCGAGCTTCTCCGCCAGCTCCGGGCCGCCCTCCTCGACGACCCTGCCGTTGACGAAGACGTGCACGAAGTCGGGCTTGATGTAGCGCAGGATCCGCGTGTAGTGGGTGATCAGCAGGACGCCGATCTCACCTTCGGCGCGGGACCGGTTGACCCCCTCGGAGACGATCCGCAGCGCGTCGACGTCGAGGCCGGAGTCGGTCTCGTCGAGGATCGCGATGCCCGGCTTGAGCAGGCGCATCTGCAGGATCTCGTGGCGCTTCTTCTCACCACCGGAGAAGCCCTCGTTGACGTTGCGCTCGGCGAAGGCCGGGTCCATCTCCAGCCCGGCCATCTCGGTCCGGACGTCCTTGACCCAGGTGCGCAGCTTCGGGGCCTCGCCCTTGATGGCGGTCGCGGCGGTACGCAGGAAGTTCGACACCGAGACGCCCGGCACCTCGACCGGGTACTGCATGGCGAGGAACAGGCCGGCGCGGGCGCGCTCGTCGACGCTCATCGCGAGGACGTCCTCGCCGTCGAGGGTGACCGTGCCGCCGGTGATCGTGTACTTCGGGTGGCCGGCGATCGAATAGGCGAGGGTGGACTTGCCGGACCCGTTGGGGCCCATGATCGCGTGCGTCTCGCCGGAGCGGACGGTCAGGTCGACGCCGCGCAGGATCGCCTTGGCGTCGTCACCCTCTCCCACGCTCACGTGCAGGTTGCGGATCTCCAGAACGGACACTCTTCTTCTCGCTCCTCAGCTGGTGGCCGCGGCGGGACGGGTGCCGTCAGCCTCGGTGTCGACGTAGACGTCGTCGCCGTCCACGCGGACGGGGTAGACGTCGACCGGCTCGGTGGCCGGAAGGTTGGTGGGCTCGCCGGTGCGCAGGTCGAAGCACGACCCGTGCAGCCAGCACTCGATGGTGGGAGCGCCGTCGAAGGTCTCGACGTCGCCCTCGGACAGCGGCACCTCGGCGTGCGAGCAGAGGTCCTGGAGGGCGTACACCTCGCCCTCGAAGCGGACGACGGCGACGTCGAGGTCGGCGAGCTCCACCCGCAGGGCCCCGTTGTCAGGGACCTCCGAGAGCCCGCAGACCCGCTCGAAGCTCACGCGGGGACCTCCTGCTCCTCCAGGCCGGGGAGCGCACCGAGACGCGTCTCGATGGTGCCCATCAGGCGGTCCTGGAGAGCGTCGATCCCGATGCGCTGGACGACGTCGGCGAAGAAGCCGCGGACCACCAGGCGGCGCGCGGTCTCGGCGTCGATGCCGCGCGAGCAGAGGTAGAACAGCTGCTCGTCGTCGAACCGGCCGGTCGCGCTGGCGTGGCCGGCGCCGACGATCTCGCCGGTCTCGATCTCCAGGTTCGGCACCGAGTCGGCGCGGGCGCCGTCGGTGAGCACGAGGTTCCGGTTGAGCTCGTAGGTCTCCGTGCCGGTCGCCGCGGGGCGGATGCGGACGTCGCCGATCCACACCGTGCGGGCACCCTCACCTTGGAGCGCGCCCTTGTACAGCACGTTGCTGGTGCAGTTGGGCACCGCGTGGTCGACCCACAGGCGGTGCTCCTGGTGCTGGGTCTCGTCGGAGAAGTAGACGCCGAACAGCTCGGCGCTGCCGCCGGGACCGGCGTACTGCACGTTGCTGACCAGGCGGACCACGTCGCCCCCGAGGGTCACCACGACCTGCCGGAACGAGGCGTCGCGGCCGACGACGGCGTCGTACTGGGCGCCGTGGACCGCACCGGGCGCCCAGTCCTGCACCGAGACGCGGGTGACCTGCGCGCCGTCGCCGACGAGCACCGAGACGCCGCCGGCGTACCGCGCCAGGCCGGTGTGGTCCAGGACGACGGTCGCCTTGGCGAACGCGCCGACCTCGACGACCAGCTGCCCCCACACGACGTCCTCGGAGCCGGTGCCCGCCAGGCCGAGGGTGACCGGCCGGTCGAGCTGCGCCTCCGCGGGCACCCGCACGACGGCGGCGCCGCCGCTGCGCTGGCGGGCCAGGGCGGCCAGCCGGTCCGCCGGCTCGGGCAGGCCCTTGAGCAGCGGGTCGCCGGCGTCCACGCTGGTGAGCTCGACGCCCTCGGCCAGGTCGGTCGTCCAGGTCAGGTGCGCGTCCGAGGGCACGCCGTCGAGCAGGGGGCGGATCCGCTTCATCGGGGTGAAGCGCCAGGCCTCCTCGCGACCGGTGGGCACGCCGAAGGCATCCGGATCGGTCGAGGTGAACCGCTCGGCCGGTGAACCGGTCCGGGCAGGACCACCGTGGCTGTGCGCACCGGGGGCCGCCTCACCGGCGGTGCCGGTGCCCGACGCCGGGGTGGTCGGCGGGCCGGCCTGCGCGCCGACACCGGGAGCGAAGAGCTCCGACGCCAGCTGCGCGGTCTCGGCCGCCGCCAGCTCCTCGGGGGCGAGCTCGTCCGGCGTGGTGGTGTTCGTGTCGGGGCTCGACATCAGCCGACGGCACCTTCCATCTGCAGCTCGATGAGCCGGTTGAGCTCGAGGGCGTACTCCATGGGCAGCTCGCGGGCGATCGGCTCCACGAAGCCACGCACCACCATCGCCATGGCCTCGTCCTCGGTCATGCCGCGGCTCATCAGGTAGAAGAGCTGGTCCTCGCTGACCCGCGAGACGGTCGCCTCGTGCCCCATCGACACGTCGTCCTCGCGGACGTCCACGTAGGGGTAGGTGTCCGAGCGGCTGATCGTGTCGACGAGGAGCGCGTCGCACTTGACCGTCGACTTGGAGCCGTAGGCGCCCTCGTCGATCTGGACCAGGCCGCGGTAGGACGTGCGGCCACCGCCCCGGGCCACCGACTTCGACACGATGGTCGAGGACGTGTGCGGCGCGGCGTGCACCATCTTGGCGCCGGCGTCCTGGTGCTGGCCCTCGCCCGCGAAGGCGATGGAGAGCACCTCGCCCTTGGCGTGCTCACCGGTCATCCACACGGC
>DASPIH010000185.1:0-10668 GCA_035629195.1 Blastococcus sp.
CAGTGCGGCCGGTCCGGCAGCGCGGCGGTCACCAGCGCCTCGGTCTCGGCGACGACCCGGGCCCGGGACCCGCCGAGGTGGGGCAGCTCCCGTGCGAGCGCCGAGCGGACGTCGTCGGGCAGCGGCTGGGTCCCCGGTGCGCTGGGCGGGGGTTCCCAGACGGCGACCGCGGCGACGTCCTCGGTCACCCACGCCGTGCCCGTGCTCACCCCGCGGTGGGCGGCGTCCAGCTCGTGCAACCGGGTCAGCCGCTGCATGCGCCCGTCGTCCGGGAGCGCCCAGCGGGTCCACCGCGAGTCGGCGAGCGCGACGGTCAGCGTCGCCGCGATCGAGGGGACGTCGCGCTGCTCGGCGATCCGGACGTCCGGGCCCGGCTCGTCCGGGTCGTCGATCCGCCGGATGATCGGTCCCTGGGTCACCCGTGGATTCGACCACGCGGCGGAACGCGAACGGGGGCCGCCCCGGATGGGACGGCCCCCGTCGACGATCGGCCTCCTGGAGGCTCCTCCCGGAGCGTCAGCGGCGGCGGGTTCCGTCGTCGGTCACGCCGTCGGTCTCGAACTCGACCTGCTCCTTGCGGACCTGCTCGGTGACCGTGGCCTGCTCGGTGACGGTCTCGGTGTCCAGGCGGACCCGCTCGACCGGAACGGCCTCCTTCTGCACGACCGGGCGCTCCGCGTGCAGGACGACCTCGTGCTCCTCCTCCGAGATGGCCGGGCCGTCGAGCGCGTTCCCGATGTTGGCGTCGGTGATGGGCTCCCGCTCGACGCGGATCTCCTCGCGGGTGACCGGCACGGTCTCGGACACGTTCTCGGTGACGACGTACTTGCGCAGGCGCGCACGACCGGTCTCCACCCGCTGGGTGCCCACGCGCAGCTGCTCCTCCGACCGGGTCATCGCCTCGTCGGTGGTCGGGCCGGAGGTGTCGTGCC
This sequence comes from Blastococcus sp., assembly GCA_035629195.1. GTDB lineage: Bacteria > Actinomycetota > Actinomycetes > Mycobacteriales > Geodermatophilaceae > Blastococcus. Next base: position 933 of record DASPIH010000185.1, read on the forward strand.
CGACGGTGCCGTGCCCGACGGTGCCGTGCCCGGAGGTGTCGTGGCCGACGGTGCCCTGCCCGGCCGTTCCGGCCACGGACTGCTGGGCGACGGTGGTGTCGTCCGTGCCCATCCCGTAGTAGCGGTAGAGCTCGGTCTCCTCGGCCGGCGACAGGTGTCCCGAGGCGTCCACGTGCGGAGCGTTCTTCACCGTGTTCTTGTCGAAGGGGACGCGGAGCTCGTCGCCGGTGACATCGGCCTGGGCCAGGGGCACGAAGGCTTCCTTGGTGCCGAACAGGCCGGTGCGGACCGTGGCCCACTCCGGACGGCCGGTCTCGTCGTCGAGGTAGACCTCGCCGACGGTGCCGAGCTTTCCGTCGGGACCGACGGCGGTGCTGCCGATGACGGTGCTGATCTGCTGCTCGGTGATCATGCGCGCGCACTCCTCGTGGGCTGGACGTCGAAGGGAACCGCCGCCCGGCGCGTGCCTGGGACCGGCGGACAACGGTTCGGTGCCCGCCGATTTACGTCGTAAACACAGGTGGCGCGGAACGGGCCGTCAGCCGCGCGCGTCCCCCCTGCGGGGAGCGCGCGCCTCCTGGCGGACCAGCTCGAGGCGGCCCAGCAGGTTCTCCAGCGCCTCCTCGAACTCGGCGGCCGACTCGTCCAGGGACAGCAGTGGCTCCAGCCGGACGACGGTGGGGTATTCGCCGAGGTCGGTGTCCTCCGCGGCGTCGGGCACGCCGTCGGGATGGTCCTCCGGGCTGATCTTCACGCCCTTCTGCGAGACCTCCAGCAGCAGGTGCCCGAGCAGGAAGCTGGAGTACGCCCGGTACGCCGCGACAGCGGCCTCCTCGGTGAACCCGCTGTCGACCATCGCGACGAGGAAGGACTCCACCCAGCGCAGGCTGCGCAGCGGCGGCCGCACCCACGGGGCAGCCGGCGGGCGGGTGGCCACCAGGGGGAACACCTCGGGATGGGCCAGCGCGATGCGCCGGACGCCGTGCGCCAGCCGCTGCAGGTAGTCCTGCCATCCGTGCGAGGCGGCCATGTGGACGTCGGGGTCGCCGTAGAGCTCGTCGATCACGGACTCGACGACGCCGTCGAGCAACTGCTCCCGGCCGGGCACGTAGCGGTAGAGGGCCATGGCCTCGACGCCGAGGTGGGCTCCCAGCCGGCGCATGGTGAGGGCATCCAGGCCGTTCCGGTCGATGAACTCGATGGCCGCGCCGAGGACGCGGCGCCGGTCGAGCCCGGCCCGCCCGGAGCCGGCCGGGGCGGCGGGCAGGACGCCGGCCACTGCGCCGCGGCCCTCGGGGCTGTCGGGATCGGCGGTCGGATCCGGCTCGGTCATCGTGCGCTCCCTCGTCCGTCACGGTGAACAGGGGCCCATCCTCCGTCCCGGGCGACGCACAGCGTCCGCGACCCTCCTGTGAGGTGAACGGAACCCAGGATTGACGCCAGGGTCGACCGCGGGAAATGCCGCCGCCCGACTCTTGGGCCGTGTCCACGACCGCCTCGCCTGCTGCCGTCCCCGGGATGAGGGCGTCGCGGACGACGGAGACGCACTGCCCCTACTGCTCGCTGCAGTGCGGCATGGCCGTCACCGCGGGAGACCGGCCGGCGACCCTCGTGCCGCTGGACTTCCCGACCAACCGCGGTGGCCTGTGCTCCAAGGGCTGGTCGTCGACCGAGCTGCTCGACCACCCCGAGCGGCTGCTCCGCCCGCTGGTCCGGGCCACACCCGGAGACCGCACCAGCCCGCTGGTGGAGACGACGTGGGACGACGCCCTCGGCAGGCTGGTGGACGCGATCGGGCGGACCCAGGCCCGGTACGGCCGCGACGCCGTCGGCTGCTTCGGCGGCGGATCGCTGACCAACGAGCAGGCCTACCAGTTCGGCAAGTTCGCCCGCGTCGCCCTGCGCACCAGCGCCATCGACTACAACGGCCGGTTCTGCATGTCCTCGGCCGCCGGTGCGGCCAACCGCGCCTTCGGCCTGGACCGGGGTATGCCGTTCCCGCTCTCCGACATCGCCGAGGCCGACGTCGTCGTCCTGGTCGGCAGCAACCCGGCCGACACCATGCCCCCGGCGATGCAGTACTTCGACGCCGGGCGCGAGCGGGGCGCGCAGCACATCGTCGTCGACCCCCGGCGCACCGCGACCGCCCGCAACGCCGCCGCGCACCTGCAGCCGCTGCCGGGCACCGACCTGGCACTGGCCAACGGGCTGCTGCACATCGCGGTGGCCGAGGGGCTGGTGGACGAGGAGTACGTCGCCGCGCGCACCACCGGCTTCGAGGACGTCCGGGCCGGCCTCGGCGCGTACTGGCCCGACCGGGTCGAGCGGCTCACCGGCGTGCCCGTCGCCGACCAGCGGCGCACCGTCTTCGCCCTCGCCCGCGCGGACAGGGCCATCATCCTCACCGCCCGCGGCGCCGAGCAGCACCGCAGCGGCACCGACACCGCCCAGGCGTGGATCAACCTCGCGCTCGCGCTCGGGCTGCCCGGCCGTCCCGGCAGCGGCTGGGGCACGGTCACCGGCCAGGGCAACGGGCAGGGCGGCCGCGAGCACGGGCAGAAGGCCGACCAGCTGCCCGGCTACCGCTCGCTGAAGGATCCGGCGGCCCGCGCGCACGTCGCCGCCGTCTGGGGCGTCGACCCCGACGACCTGCCCATGCCGGGGAAGAGCGCCTTCGAGCTGCTGGACGCGCTCGGCACCGACGGCGGCGTGCGGACCCTGCTGGTGCTGGCCAGCAACGTGGCGGTGAGCGCCCCCGACGCCCGCCGGGTGATCAGCCGGCTGCGCGACCTGGACTTCCTCGCCGTCAGCGACTTCTTCCTCTCCGAGACCGCCGAGCTCGCCGACGTCGTCCTGCCCAGCGCCATGTGGGCGGAGGAGGCCGGGACGATGACCAACCTCGAGGGCCGGGTGATCCGCCGCCGCCGGGCGCTCGACCCGCCCGACGGCGTGCGCGACGACCTCGAGCTGCTCGCGGAGCTGGCCGGGCGGCTGGGGGTGGGGGAGAAGTTCAGCGGCGATCCGGAGACGGTGTTCGACGAGCTGCGCCGGGCCAGCGCCGGGGGAACGGCCGACTACTCCGGCATCAGCTACCGGCGCATCGACGACGAGCAGGGCGTCTTCTGGCCCTGCCCGGCCACCCCGGGCGACGGAGCGAGCCACCCCGGGACGCCGCGGCTGTTCACCGAGCGGTTCGCCACCCCCGACGGGCGGGCCCGGTTCCTGCGGGTCGAGCACGTCGATGCCCACGAGCGCCCGGACACCGAGTACCCGTACGTGCTGACCACCGGCCGGGTGCTGGCGCAGTACCAGTCGGGCACCCAGACCCGTCGCACCCGCAGCCTGCAGATGATCGCGCCGACTCCCCGCGCCGAGCTGCACCCCGACCTCGCCCGCACGCTCGGGATCGCCGGCGACGACGTCGTCGAGCTGTCCACCCGCCGCGGGCGGGCGCGGTTCCACGCGCACGTCACCGACACGATCCGCCCCGACGTCGTCTTCGTCCCCTTCCACTGGGGCGGCGGCGCCAGCGCCAACGCGCTCACCGACGCCGACTCCCTCGACCCGACGTCCAAGATGCCCGCCTTCAAGGTCTGCGCCGTCGCCGTCACCAGGGTCGGCGGGCCCGAGGAGCGGTTCCCGCCACCACCCGCGGCGGCCCAGCCACGTCCGCTCGGCCACCGCCCCGCCACACGCCCCGTCCCACACCCGCCGTCCCGCCCGACGACGACCAGGAGAACCCCCGTGAAGAGCACACCCCGCTTCCTGCAAGGCGTCTTCCCGATCACCGGGGAGGGGCTGGCCAAGCCCGGCCCGCTCGACCCGGCGCTGCGCTACACCGTTCCCGCCGGCAGCAGCGCCCAGGCGCTGTACTTCCGGGGCGGCAACGCCACCGCCGAGCTGGTCTACGTGCTGCTCGTCCGCGACGGGGAGCCGATGCGGTGGTTCCCGATCGGTGCCAAGTCCGACACGCACGTGCCGCTGCGCGTGGTCGAGGACCTGCCCGGCGGTTCGGTCGTCGAGCTGCACGCCGCGGCCCCCGAGGGCCTCACCGGCGAGATCGTGGTCGACCTCGGGCTGGTGGAGGTCTGATGGCTCCGCCGACGGTGGACACCGTTCTGGGCGGGCGGCTCGCCGCCGCCACCACCCTGCACCTGGACGACGAGCTCGACGTCCGCGGCCGCCTGGTCGTCGTGGGCAACGGCATGGCCGGTGCGCGGTTCGTCGAGGAGGTGCTCGAGCGCGGTGGCGGCGAGCAGTTCCGCATCACCGTCTTCGGCGACGAGCCGCACGGCAACTACAACCGGATCATGCTCTCGCCGGTGCTGGCCGGGGAGTCGCACGAGGACGACATCGTCCTCAACTCCCACGACTGGTACGCCGAGAACAGGATCGACCTGCGGGCCGGCGTCCGCGTCGAGCGCATCGACACCGCCGCCAAGCAGGTGCATGCCGCCGACGGCAGCGTCACGCCCTACGACCACCTCGTGCTGGCCACCGGCAGCTACTCCTTCATCCCGCCGATGGCCGGGGTCCGCCGCGAGGACGGCAGCCTGCTGCCCGGGGTGTACGGCTTCCGCACCATCGACGAGACCCGCGCGATGCTCGAGGCGACCGGACGCTGCCGACGCGCCGTCGTCATGGGCGGCGGCCTGCTGGGGCTGGAGGCCGCCCGGGCGCTGCAGGGCCACGGGCTGCAGGTCGACCTCGTCCACGCGATGCCGTGGCTCATGAACGCCCAGCTCGACGCCGAGGCCGGAGCGATCCTCAAGAAGAGCGTCGAGTCCCTCGGCATCACCGTCCACCTCGACATCCTGGCGTCGGAGGTGCTGGGCACCGAGCACGTCGAGGGGGTGCTCCTCAAGGACGGCCGGCGGCTGGACTGCGACCTGCTCGTCGTCGCCGCCGGCGTCCGGCCGCACGCCGACGTCGCGCTCCGCTCGGGGCTGGAGGTGCAGCGGGCGATCGTCGTCGACGACCAGATGCGCACCGACGACCCCGACGTCTACGCGATCGGCGAGTGCGCGCAGCACCGCGGCTCGGTCTACGGCCTGGTGGCGCCGGCGTGGGAGCACGCGAAGGTGCTCGCCGACGTCCTCACCGGCACCGACCCCGATGCCGAGTACCACGGCAGCCGGACCGCGACGAAGCTCAAGGTGGCCGGCGTCGACGTCGCCACCATGGGGATCAACACCCCCGAGCGCGACGAGGACGAGTTCCTCGTCATCTCCGAGCCCAAGCGGGGCGTGCACCTGTCGGTGGTGATCCGCGACGACCGGCTGGTCGGCGCGACGCTGCTCGGCGACACCCGCAAGGTCGCGTTCCTCACCCAGGCCTTCGACCGCGGTGCTCCGCTGCCGGAGGAGCGGATCCGGCTGCTGGTCGACCTCTCCGACGGCGCGGAGGAGGTCGGCGTCGCGGAGATGCCCGCCGACTCCCAGGTCTGCAACTGCAACGGCGTCTCCAAGGGCGACATCTGCGGCGCGGTCGCCGACGGCTGCGGCAGCGTCGGCGCGGTGATGGACCGCACCCGCGCCGGCAAGGGCTGCGGCTCCTGCAAGTCGCTGGTCAAGCAGATCGTCGAGTGGGCCGCCGACGGCGAGGTCGCCGAGGACCCCTCGGCGTCCTGGTACGTGCCCGGCATCCCGATGGCCAAGCCGGAGCTCATGGCCGCGATCCGGGAGCAGGACCTGCGCAGCGTGTCGGCCGTCTTCGCCGCGCTCGCGCCCGGGGGCAAGGACGACGCCAAGTCGAAGATGGGCCTGACCTCGCTGCTGAAGATGATCTGGGGCCACGACTACCTGCCCGAGAAGGACGCCGAGTTCATCAACGACCGCGTCCACGGCAACATCCAGCGCGACGGCACGTTCTCCGTCGTCCCGCAGATGAAGGGCGGCGTGACCACGCCGGCGCAGCTGCGCCGGATCGCCGAGGTCGCGGAGAAGTACGAGGTGCCCATGGTGAAGGTGACCGGCGGGCAGCGGATCGACCTGCTCGGCGTCCGCAAGGAGGACCTGCCGGCCATGTGGAACGACCTCGGCATGCCCTCGGGCTACGCGTACGGCAAGAGCTTCCGCACCGTGAAGACCTGCGTCGGCTCGGACTTCTGCCGGTTCGGCCTCGGTGACTCCACCCAGCTCGGCATCGACCTCGAGACCCGGTTCCAGGGCATCGAGAGCCCGGCCAAGATGAAGCTCGCCGTCGTCGGCTGCCCGCGCAACTGCGCCGAGGCCTACGTGAAGGACGTCGGCGTCGTGGCCGTGGGCAACGGCAAGTGGGAGGTCTACGTCGGCGGCGCCGCGGGTGCGACCGTCCGCAAGGGCGACCTGCTGGCGACCGTCGACTCGCCGGAGGCGGTGATCACGCTGGCCGGCCGGTTCATGCAGTACTACCGCGAGAACGCCAACTGGCTGGAGCGCACCTACGACTTCGTTCCGCGCATCGGGCTGGAGAAGATCAAGCAGGTGCTGCTCGAGGACAGCGAGGGCATCCTCGCCGACCTCGACGCGGGCATCCAGAGGTCCATCGACGCCTACACCGATCCGTGGGGCCAGGACGCCAAGGACCCGGCCACGCCCGGCCAGTTCCGCCCGGCGCTGCCGCTGATCGCCCTGCCGAAGGTCCCGGTCCGATGAGCGCTCCGCACATGGAGGCGGCCCGGCCGACCACGCCGGGCACCGAGATCGGCAGCCCCGCGACGGAGGTGACGACGCCCGGCCCGGCCGCACCCGTCCGGGGTCACGAGCACGTCGTCGGGCGGGTGGACGACGTCCCCCTCGGCGAGGGCCGGGCGTTCGTCGCCGGTGGGGTGCAGGTGGCCGTCTTCCGGCTGCGCGACGGCTCGCTGCACGCCACCCAGGCGGCCTGCCCGCACGCGGGCGGGCCGCTGGCCGATGGGCAGTCCGACGTCGACGTGCTCGTCTGCCCGCTGCACCTGTACGCCTACCGGTGGAGCGACGGCGTGTCGACGAACGGGGCCGCCCCGATCCGCGTCCACCCGGTGCGCGAGGTCGACGGGAACCTCGTCGTCACCGTGTAGCCGTTGCTCAGGTGCGCTCCGTGGCCAGGCGCACGTGGAGGCAGCAGCACGCCGACCGGCGCGCCGGGACCGAGGAACTGGGGGAGCACCGCGAGGTAGGAGACCAGCACCTCCGGGTTCGTGATGCCGGACAGGAAGCCCTGCCGCCACCCGGCCCCGGCCGCTCCAGCGGAGATCTCGCCGTCGGCGCGGGCCGGGTACGTGCCGCGCACCGCGGACGCCGGACCACCACGGTGAAGTCCGCCCCGGGCACCAGCGCGAGGAGCACCGCGAGCGCGAGGAACGAGGGGTAGCCGGACCGGTCCACGCGGCCGGCCCAGGAGCCGTTACGCCCGGTCGGCCGGTCGTGCCCGGACGTGCATGCGCTCGCCCTGGGGGCCGAACAGCGTCAGCACCTCGGCCGGCTCAGGGAACGGGTTGGCGAAGGCGTGCGGCACGCGGGTGTCGAACTCGACCACCTCGCCGGCGCCCAGGACGAAGTCGCGGCGGCCGAGCAGGAGCCGCACCCGGCCGGAGAGCACGTACAGCCACTCGAAGCCGTCGTGCACCTGCAGCTCGGTGTGCCCCGTCCGCCAGCCCGGCGGGAACGTCTGCTTGTAGGCCTGCAGACCACCGGCCTGCCGGGTCAGCGGCACCATGGTCGCGCCGTCCCGCTCGATCGGGCGCCCGTGCACCCGTGGGTCGGCCGGTGCCGGGGCGTCGACCAGGTCGTCGAGCGCCACCCCGTGCGCACGGGCCAGCGGCAGCAGCAGCTCGAGCGTCGGACGCCGCCCGCCCGACTCCAGCCGCGAGAGCGTGCTCACCGAGATGCCGGTGGTCGCCGAGAGCTCGGCGAGGGTGGCGCCGCGGTCCTGTCGGAGGGCACGCAGGCGGGGGCCCACGCCGTGGAGCACGTCGTCGTCGGGCACGCCGACAGTTTGCCGGTTCGGCAACGGTGTTTGTCAACGGCGTCCTTCGGTCGGACAGTGGGCGGCATGGACGAGAACTACGACGTGGTGGTCATCGGCGGCGGCGCCGCCGGGCTCAGCGGGGCGGTGGCCCTGGCGCGGTCGCGCCGGACGGTGCTGGTGGTCGACGCGGGGAGCCCGCGCAACGCGCCCGCGGCCGGGGTGCACAACTACCTGGGGCGGGAGGGCGCCCGTCCCGCCGACCTGGTCGCCGACGGCCGCGCCGAGCTGGCCGGCTACGGCGGGCGCGTGGTGAGCGGCGTGGTCTCCTCCGCGCGGCAGGACCAGGGGCGCTTCCGGGTGACCCTCGACGATGGCCGCGAGGTGTCGGCGCGCCGGTTGCTGGTCGCCACCGGGCTGGTGGACGAGCTGCCCGCCCTGCCGGGCGTGGCCGAGCGGTGGGGACGGGACGTGCTGCACTGCCCCTACTGCCACGGCTGGGAGGTCCGGAACCAGCCGATCGGCATCGTCGCGACCGGCCCGAACGCCGTGCACCAGGCACTGCTCTTCCGGCAGCTGAGCGACGACGTCGTCTTCTTCCGGCACACCGGGCCCGAGCTCCCGCCCGAGCAGGCCGAGCAGCTGGCCGCCCTGGGCATCCGGGTCGTGGAGGGGGAGGTGGCCGCGGTCGAGGTGACCGACGACCGGTTGAGCGGCGTCCGGCTGGCCTCCGGCGAGGTGGTGCCCCGCGCGGCGGTCGTCGTCGCGCCGCGCTTCACCGCGCGGGCCGGTGTGCTGGAGTCGCTGGGACTCCGCGCCCAGGACCAGGAGATGGGGGGCGCCGTCGTGGGCAGCGCCGTTCCGGCCGACCCGACGGGAGCCACCGCCGTACCGGGCGTGTGGGTGGCCGGCAACGTCTCCGACCTGAGCGCGCAGGTGGTGGCCTCCGCCGCCGCGGGCCTGCGTGCCGGAGCCATGATCAACGCCGACCTCATCACCGAGGACGCCCGGCGAGCGGTGGCCGAGCGGCGGAGCGTGACGGCATGAGGGCCGACGACCGCCAGTCCTACGACGAGCTCTACCGCTCGGCTCCGGCGGTCTGGAGCGGACGCCCCAACCGGCAGCTCGTCGTCGAGGCGGGCGACCTCCGGCCCGGAACCGCGCTGGACGCCGGATGCGGCGAGGGCGCCGACGCCCTGTGGCTGGCCGAGCGCGGCTGGCGGGTGACCGCGGTCGACTTCTCCCCGGTCGCGCTCGAGCGCGGCGCCGTGCGCGCGGCCGAGCAGGGGCTCGAGGAGCGGATCGAGTGGGTGCACGCCGATCTGGACGCGTGGACGCCACCGGAGGGGAGCTTCGACCTGGTCACGGCGCACTACCTGCACGCGAGCTGGAACGACCGCTCCGGGATGTTCGAGCGACTGGCCGCCGCCGTCGCGCCGGGCGGCGTCCTGCTCGTCGTCGGCCACCTGCACGGCGAGGCCTGGGGCCACGGGCACTCCCACGCGCACGATCCGGGTGCGCTCTACACGGCCGAGGACGTCGCGGCCGTGCTCGACCCGGCGCAGTGGCACGACGTCGTCACCGAGACCCGCGACCGCGATCCCGGAGCCGCCGCGCGGACCGGCAACCCGGTGCCGGACACCGTGCTGGTGGCGCACCGCCGGTCAGGAGCGCGGTAGGCCCAGCTCGGCCAGCGCGGCCGCCACCGCCTCGTCGCGGAGCACCTCGAGCACCAGCAGCCGGTGCACGAGCACCCCCCGGCGGGTCAGCCGCAGGTCCGCGGGACGCAGCCGGGGCAGCGCCGAGCCGC
>DASPIH010000186.1:0-2643 GCA_035629195.1 Blastococcus sp.
CGGCGCATGGTCATCCAGTGCTCCACGGCCTCGGCGTCCAGCGTGACGAGGGCGGCTATGTAGGGGCGGTCGTTGCCGACGACGATGCACTGGGCGACAAGCGGGTGGTCGCGCACCCGCTCCTCCAGCTGGCCCGGCGAGACGCTCTTGCCGCCGGACGTCACCAGGATCTCCTTCTTGCGCCCGGTGATCGTGAGGAAGCCGTCGTCGTCCAGTTCGCCGATGTCGCCGGTGTGGAAGAAGCCGTCGGAGTCGATGGCCTCCTTCGTCGCGTCCTCGTTGTGCCAGTAGCCGCGCATGACGATGCCGCCCCGGACGAGCACCTCGCCGTCGTCGGCGACCCGGAACTCCACGCCGGGCAGGGGGCGACCGACGGTGCCGATCCTCAGGGCCTCGTCGTGGTTGACCGAGGCGGCGGCGGTGGTCTCGGTCAGGCCGTATCCCTCGAACACGGTCACACCGATGCCGCGGTAGAAGTGGCCGAGCCGCTCGCCGAGCGGGGCGCCGCCGGAGATGGCCCCGAGGCAACGGCCCCCCAGCGCGGCGCGCAGCTTGCCGTAGACGAGCCGGTCGAACAGGGCGTGCTGCACCTTCAGGCCGAGCCCGGCGCCTCCCTCGTCCTGGGCGCGGGACCAGTCGATGGCCACCCGGGCGGCCTGGTCGAAGATCGTGCCCTTGCCGTCGCCCTCGGCCTTCGCCTTCGCCGAGTTGAAGACCTTCTCGAACACGCGCGGAACCGCCAGGACGAACGTCGGCTTGAACGCGCCGAGGTCCTCGACCAGGTTCTTCACGTCCGGCGTGTGACCGATGACGGTGCGGGTCTTGACCGCGCCGACCTGCAGGACCCGGGCCAGCACGTGCGCCAGGGGGATGAACAGCAGCAGCGAGCCCTGCGAGTTCATGAAGCGGGCCAGCAGGCTCATCCCGTTGTTGACCTCGAACAGGAAGTTCGCGTGGGTGAGCTCGCAGCCCTTGGGCCGACCCGTCGTGCCGCTCGTGTAGATCAGCGTCGCCAGGCTGTCGGGGCCCAGCGTGGCGCGACGGGCGTCGAGCTCGCTGTCGGGGACGGCCGCGCCGGCCACGATCAGCTGCTCGACCGCGCCGTCGTCGATGACGTGCACGGTCCTGAGGTCGGGCGCCTGGTCGCGGACCGAGGCGATCGCCTCGGCGTACTCGTCGCGCTCCACCACGGCGGCGGTCGCTCCGGAGTCGGAGAGGATCCAGGCCATCTGGTCGGCGCTGGAGGTCTCGTAGACCGGCACGACGACGGCGCCGGCGGTCCAGATGGCGAAGTCGAGGACCGTCCACTCGTACCGGGTCCTGGCCTGCAGCGCGACCCGGTCCCCGGGGGCGACGCCGGAGGCGATCAGCCCCTTGGCGACGCCGCGCACCTCCTCGCCGAACCGGTTCCAGGTGACGTCGGTCCACCGGCCGTCGACCTGACGGCGCAGACCCACCTCGTCGCCGTGCTCGGCGCCGTTGGCCGCGAGCATGTCGGTCAGGGCCTCGCCGGTCCCGACCTCGTAGGTCGCTGGAACGCTGAACTCGCGCACGCCCGGTCCTCTCCTCCCCGTCCGCCGCTGGGCACCGTCGCCCGCGACCCCGACCCGGGGACGTCGGCGCCAATCTAACCGGCAACCACCATGCGGGAGCAGCGGTGAACCGCGTCCATGCTCCTTCGGGGGAGCGGGAGCGGATAGCCTGCAGCCATGGCCGACCAGTCCACCCAGTCGATCGTCGTCGAGGCGCCTGCGGCGGAGGTCATGGCGGTCATCGCCGACTTCCCGTCCTACCCGCAGTGGGTCGCCGCCGCCAAGGTGGTCGAGGTCCTCGAGACCGGGGAGGACGGGCGGGCCCGCCGGGTGCACTTCGTGCTGGACGCCGGCGCGGTGAAGGACGACTACGTCCTCGAGTACACGTGGGACGACGACCGCCGCGTCTCCTGGACCCTGGTGACGGGCCAGATGCAGAAGCGGCAGGAAGGCTCCTACACGCTCAGCGAGAACGCGCGTCGCACCGAGGTGACCTACTCGATCACCATCGACCTCTCCATCCCGATGCTCGGCATGATCAAGCGCAAGGCGGAGAAGGTCATCCTCGACACCGCTCTCAAGGAGCTCAAGAAGCGCGTCGAGGGCTGACCGGCGTGCGCACCCTGCTCGTCACCGGCCCGGGTGGGGCCGGTTCCTCCACGGTGGCCGCCGCGGCCGCGGTCCGGGCCGCCCGCGCGGGGCGACGCGCGGTGCTGCTCACCCGTCAGCTCCCGGCCGTGCACGGTCTGGACGCAGAGACCGGGCTGGAGGTGCGCCGGATCGGCGGCGCCCGGGCGCTCGTGGACCTGTGGGCGGCCCACGAGCGGACCCTGGGCGGGCTGCTCCCGTACCTGACGCTCCCGCCCGCCTCCTCCGTCGTCCCCCTTCCCGGCGCCGAGGAGATCGCGCTGCTGGCGGAGCTCGGCAACGCCGAGGCCGACGTCGTCGTCGTCGACGCCGGACCGCTGCGCGACGGCCTGGGCCTCGTCGCCCTCCCGGCGGTGCTGCGCTGGTGGACCGACCAGGCGCTGCCGCCGTCGGCACGGGCGCTCGCCGCGGTCAGGACGGCTGCGGTGACCGCCGGTGCGGTCCGGCCCGGGCCGCTGGACTC
>DASPIH010000187.1:0-10901 GCA_035629195.1 Blastococcus sp.
GCACCTCCTGGTCGCCGGCCGGCTCCGCCTGGAGTTCGGTCAGGCGTCGCTCGAGGAGCTGGGCCAGCGCGCCGACCCGCCGATGACCAAGGACGCCGTCGCCGGCCGGATACGGCGCCTGCTCGCCATGGCCGACAAGCGTGCCAAGGACCTCGGCATCCCCGACACGGAGTCCGTCGTCACCGACGACATGCTCACCCAGTAGAAGGACCCTCCTGCCCCCCACGCCTCGCAGGCTCGGCGCGGGCCCCTGCAGGAGGGCCGTTCCAGCACGTCGCGTGCGGGCCCCTGCAGGGAGGCCGTTCCAGCACGTCGCGTGCGGGCCCCTGCCGGAGAGCCGTTCCGGCACGTCGCCATGTCGAGATCTGCGTTGTCGCCCGGTTTCCGCCGCGGAACCGGGCGAGAGCGGCGATCTCGCCGTTGCGGACGTGGGTCCGGTGGCTCGAACGGGCGACCGGGAGCCGGGCCATGCCGCGACCGATAGGGTCTGCACGAGCGAGGCCGCGCGGTGCGTGCGGCCCGGCGAACGTGACGGTTCCCATGGGAGGTCTGCAGTGACGGTCCGGGTAGGCATCAACGGATTCGGCCGGATCGGCCGCAACTTCTGGCGCGCTGCCGCCGCCAGTGGTCAGGACATCGAGATCGTGGCGGTGAACGACCTCACCAGCCCCGAGGTCCTCGCGCACCTGCTCAAGTACGACAGCGTCCTCGGCAAGCTGGCGCAGGACGTCTCCGTCGACGGCGAGGGCATCTCGATCGGCGGGACCACGATGAAGGTCCTCTCCGAGCGCGACCCGGCCAACCTGCCGTGGGGCGACCTGGGCGTCGACGTCGTCGTCGAGTCGACCGGCTTCTTCACCAAGGCCGCCGACGCCCGCAAGCACGTCGACGCCGGTGGCGCCAAGAAGGTCATCATCTCGGCGCCGGCCACCGACGACGACATCACCATCGTCATGGGCGTCAACGACAACCTCTACGACGGCTCGCAGACGATCATCAGCAACGCCTCCTGCACCACCAACTGCCTGGCGCCGCTGGCGAAGGTGCTCAACGACGCGTTCGGCATCGAGCGCGGCCTGATGACGACGATCCACGCCTACACCGCCGACCAGAACCTGCACGACGGCCCGCACAAGGACCTCCGTCGTGCCCGCGCCGCCGCCCTGAACATGGTGCCGACCTCCACGGGTGCCGCGAAGGCGATCGGCCTGGTGCTGCCCGAGATGAAGGGCAAGCTCGACGGCTACGCCATCCGCGTCCCCGTCCCGACCGGCTCGGCCACGGACCTCACCGTCCAGCTGACCCGCCAGGCCTCCGCCGAGGACATCGACGCCGCCTACCGCGAGGCCGCCGCCGGGCCGCTGGGCAAGTACCTGACCTACACCGACGCGCCGATCGTCAGCTCCGACATCGTCACCGACCCCTCGTCGTGCATCTACGACGCCCAGCTGACCAAGGTGTTCGGCCCCATGGCCAAGGTCCTCGGCTGGTACGACAACGAGTGGGGCTACTCCAACCGGCTCGTCGACTGCGTCTCGATGGTGGGCAAGTCGCTCTGATGCGTTCCCTCGACGACCTCCTCTCCGAGGGCGTCTCCGGTCGGCGCGTGCTGGTGCGCACCGACTTGAACGTCCCGCTGGACAAGCAGACCGGCGCGATCACCGACGACGGCCGGATCCGCGCCAGCCTGCCGACGCTGCAGGCGCTCCGCGAGGCCGGCGCGCGAGTAGTCGTGGCCGCCCACCTGGGACGCCCCAAGGGCGCGCCCGATCCGCAGTTCTCTCTCGTGCCGGTCGCGGCGCGGCTGGGCGAGCTCCTCGGCGCCGACGTCCCGCTCGCCGCGGACGTCGCCGGGGACGACGCCCGGACGAAGGCCGGGGCACTCGGTGACGGCGACGTGCTCCTCCTGGAGAACGTCCGCTTCGAGGCCGCCGAGACGTCGAAGGACGACGCCGAGCGTGGGGAGCTGGCCGACCGGCTGGCCGCCCTCGCCGACGCCTACGTCGACGACGCCTTCGGTGCGGTGCACCGCAAGCACGCGTCGGTGTTCGACGTCGCCCAGCGGCTGCCCCGGTACGCCGGCCGGCTCGTCGCCCGCGAGCTCGAGGTGCTCACCCGGCTGACCAGCGACCCGGACCGGCCCTACGTGGTCGTGCTCGGCGGTTCCAAGGTGAGCGACAAGCTGGCGGTCATCGAGGCCCTGCTGCCGAAGGTGGACCGGCTGCTGGTGGGCGGCGGGATGTGCTTCACGTTCCTGGCCGCGCAGGGGCACGGCGTCGGGTCGTCACTGCTCGAGGCCGACCAGGTGGAGACCTGCCGCCGCCTGCTGGCCGAGGCCGAGGGCCGCATCGTGCTGCCGGTCGACATCCTCTGCGCCGACCGGTTCGCCGCCGACGCCGAGGTCAGCGTGACGCCTGCCGACGCCATCCCGGACGACCTCATGGGGCTCGACGTCGGCCCCCTCACCGTCGACCTGTTCACCGCCGAGCTCGTGGACGCGCGGACGGTGTTCTGGAACGGGCCGATGGGCGTCTTCGAGCTGGCGCCGTTCGCGGCCGGCACGCGCGGCGTCGCGGAGGCCGTGTCCGCCGTCGAGGGGCTCTCGGTCGTCGGCGGTGGCGACTCCGCGGCTGCGGTCCGGGCGCTGGGCCTGGACGAGGCCGCCTACGGGCACATCAGCACCGGTGGTGGCGCCTCCCTCGAGTACCTCGAGGGCCGGGACCTCCCGGGCCTCGCGGTGCTGGCCGGCTGAACGAGGAGCGGACGAGCATGAGCAGTTCCGACGGAAACGGTCGCCGGCCCCTCATCGCCGGCAACTGGAAGATGCACCTGACCCATCTGGAGGCCATCGGCCTGGTCCAGAAGGTCGCGTTCAGCCTCAAGGACAAGGAGCTCGACGCGGCCGAGGTCGTCGTCCTCCCGCCGTTCACGGCGCTGCGCAGCGTCCAGACGCTGGTGGCCGGCGACAAGCTGGCGATCGGTTACGGCGCCCAGGACCTCTCGGCGCAGGACTCCGGCGCCTACACCGGCGAGGTCAGCGGCGGGATGCTCACCGCCCTCGCGTGCACGTACGTGGCCGTGGGCCACTCCGAGCGGCGCGCGCTGCACGGTGAGGACGACGCCGTCGTCGCCGCCAAGGTGCAGGCCGCGCTGCGGCACTCCCTGGTGCCGATCCTCTGCGTGGGGGAGGGCCTCGACGTGCGCCGGGCGGGGACCCACGTCGCGCACTGCACCGCTCAGCTCGACGCGGCCCTCGAGGGCATCTCCGCCGAGCAGGCGCGCGGCGTCGTGGTCGCCTACGAGCCCGTCTGGGCGATCGGCACCGGCGAGGTGGCCACACCGGACGATGCCCAGGAGGTCTGCGGTGCCCTCCGGGCGCGGCTCGCCGAGCGTTTCGGGCCGGAGACGGCCGCCGTCGTCCGTATCCTCTACGGCGGGTCGGTGAAGGCCGCCAGCACGGCCGGCATCCTGGCCGGGGTGGACGTCGACGGTGCGCTCGTCGGTGGCGCGAGCCTGGACGCCGACGAATTCGCGCGGATCTGTCGGATCGCCGCCGGCGGTAGCTGAACCCTGCTGCCCGCCGTCGGCCCGACACGGGGGAGGGTGGGCAGCAGGTGGTGCAGCAGACGCTGGGACGGATGGCCGACCGGCTGCCGGCCTGGGCGCGGGGCTGGTCCTGGCGACGCGTCCTGGGCTCGGCCGCCGTCGTCCTGCTGGTGGTCGTCCTGGCGGTCAGCTGCCTCGGCGGCACCGGCGGGCGCGCCGACGTCCCGGTCCTCGCCGCCGGCGCCGACGCGGGCGTCGACGGTGTCCGGTCGCCGTCGGATCGTGCCGGCGGGACCCTGCGTCTGGTCGCCTCCGAGATCGACAGCCTGGATCCGCAGCGCTCCTACTCGCCGGGTGTGTGGAACCTCATGCGGCTGTACACCCGCACCCTGGTCACCTACTCCAGCGAGCCCGGGAGCGGTGACGTGCTGGTACCCGACCTGGCCACCGACCTCGGGACGGTGTCGGACGACGGCTTGAGCTGGAGCTTCACCCTGCGCGAGGGCGTCCGGTTCGAGACGGGGCGGCCGATCACCAGCAGCGACATCAAGTACGGCATCCAGCGGTCGTTCGCCTCCGACGTCATCGTGGGCGGGCCGACCCACGTCGTCGGTCTGCTGGACGACCCGGCCAATCCCTATCCGGGGCCGTACTCCCGCCAGGAGGACGATCCGGATCTGACCGCGATCGAGACCCCGGACGACCGCACGATCGTCTTCCGGCTGCGGGCTCCGCGGCCGGACCTCCCGTACGTCATGGCGTTGCCGTCGAGCAGCCCCGTGCCGCCCGAGGCCGACACCCGCGGCGAGTACGGCGGCAGACCGGTGTCCTCGGGTCCCTATGCGATCACCTCCGTCGACCCGGAGACCGGCATCCTGCTGGAGCGGAACCCGCAGTGGGACGCGGCCACGGACGACGTCCGGACCGCGCTGCCGGACTCCGTGGTGGTCCGTACCGGACTCTCGGGGGTGGAGCGGGACCAGGCGCTGCTGGCCGGCTCCGCCGACATCGACATCTCCGGCACCGGCGTGCAGGCGCCGACGACGGCCCGCATGTCCGGCGAGGAGGACGATCCGCTGCTCGCCCGGGTGGACGACCTGACCACCGGCGCGGTGCGGATGCTGGCCCTGCCCACCGACGTCGCCCCGATGGACAACCCGTCCTGCCGTGCCGCGGTCGCCGCGGCAGTCGACCGCCGCGCCGTGCAGGAGGAGCTCGGCGGTGCGGTGGACGCCGTGCGCAGCTCCGCACTGTGGCCGCGCGGGATCGCAGGCGGGCCGGAGCACCCCGACGCCGGGCCCGATCCCGACCGCGCTCGCGCCGCCCTCGAGGAGTGCGGGCAGCCCGACGGCTTCAGCACGGTGCTCGCCGTCACCGACGCGCCGAGCAGCGTGACCGTGGCCGAGCAGATAGCCGGCCAGCTCGCCGCGGTGGACATCGAGGTGGAGGTCCGGCCGCTGGACCCGGTCACCTTCTACGCGACCGAGGTCGGCAACCCCGACATCGTCCAGCAGAACGGCTACGGCATCGTCCTGGCCACCCGCACGGCCGACTTCCCGACTCCGGCGTCGTTCCTGGTGCCGCTGGTGGACGGCCGGAGCGTGCGCTCGGTCGGCAACACCAACTTCGCGCGGCTGAACGACCCGGAGGTCAGCACGCTGGTCGACGAGGCGCGAGCAGGGAGAGAGGACGGGTGGCGATCCGTCGCGCAGGCGGCGCTGGAGACGTCGGCCTACGTGCCCCTGGCCGAGACGCGTATCCGGTTGCTGGCCGGGCAGCGGCTCCGCAACGGCGTGGTGATGCGCCCCTACGCCAGCTACGACGTCGTCACCGCGGGCGTCCGGTAGGGCGGTCGGCCCGACCTCGGCGGCTCTTCGCGGCGCGTCGGCTAGGCTCGGGAGGAGAACTGGCGTCCGTCGCCGGTCGTCGAGACTTCCGGAGAGGTCGATGGAGCTGGTCCTCAACGTGCTGCTGGTGCTCACCAGCCTGCTCCTCGTCGTGCTCATCCTGCTGCACCGCGGCAAGGGTGGTGGCCTGTCGTCGATGTTCGGCGGGGCAGCTTCGGCCTCGCTGTCGGGGTCCTCGGTGGTGGAGAAGAACCTGAACCGGCTGACCGTGTTCACCGCGGTGATCTGGACGGTCTGCATCGTCGGGCTCGGGATCCTGCTCAAGGTCGTCTGAAGGACCCTCCTGCCCCCCATCGCTCGCAGGCTCGCGGCGGGCCCTGTAGCAGGGCCGTTCCAGCACGTCACCTGATCGGCGCGGAATCGTGGTCGGGATCGCCGTTCGAGGCCCTAGACTTCCCGCGCGGTCGCCGGTGCTGCTGCGCGACCCGGGGCGACGATCAGGGGGCAGACGTGGCTGGTAGCAACGCGATCCGGGGTACCCGGGTCGGTGCGGGTCCGATGGGCGAGGCGGATCGGGGGGACACCGCACCGCGGCGGCGCATCCCGTTCTGGTGCGCCAACGGGCACGAGACCCGGGTGGTGCTGGCCAGCGAGGCCGATGTCCCCGAGTTCTGGGACTGCCCCCGGTGCGGCCTTCCAGCCGGTCAGGACCGGGAGGCTCCTCCGCCGGCGCCGCGGATCGAGCCGTACAAGACGCACCTCGCGTACGTGCGCGAGCGGCGCAGCGACGCCGACGGCGATGCGCTCCTGCAGGAGGCGCTCGAGCGGCTCCGGGTCCGCCGCGGCGGCTGAGCCGTAGCGGCCGGGGGCTCGGCGCCTCGACGTGAGCGCCGGTCCCCGGGACGCCCGCGGGCGCCTGGGTCAACGGCCGGGTGACGGCAGCCCGCTCGCCGCGGGCGCGTCGAGCAACCACCTGGTGGCCCGGGTGCCCCGGACGCCCGCGGCGGGGATCTCGTCGGGGGCCGCGCCGCTCAGCGCCTGCGCCACGGCCGCTGCCTTGCCCTCGCCGGAGACGATCACCCAGACCTCCTCGGCGCTGTTGATCGCGGTGAACCCGAGACTCACCCGGGTCGGAGGGGGCTTCGGGCAGTTGCGGACGGCGACGACCGGACGCTGGTCCCGGACGGCGGGGGAGCCGGGGAAGATTGACGCGACGTGCCCCTCGGGGCCCATGCCCAGCAGCAGGACGTCCAGCCGCGGAACGGCCCGGTCGTCGCCCGCCACGCTCCTGAGCTGATCGGCATACCAGCCGGCCGCGTCCTCGGGGTCGGTGAACGGCCCGTCCGACGGCGGCATGGCGTGCACCCGTTCGGGCGGAACGCCCACGGCGTCGAGGAGGGCCCGCCGGGCTCCCTTCTCGTTGCGCTCGTCGTCCTGGGCCGGGACGAACCGCTCGTCACCCCACCAGACGTCGACGGCCGTCCAGTCGACGGTCTCGCGCACGGGCTCGGCAGCCAGCCCGGCGACCCGCTCCAGGACGGCGGTGCCGATGCCCCCGCCGGTGAGCACCACCGACGCCGAGCCGTGGACGGCCTGCGCGGCCGCGAGCCGCGCGACCAGCGCCTCGGCCACGGCGCGGGCCAGCCGGTCCGCGTCGGGTTCGATGACGATCTGAGGGGTCGGACCGCCCTCGTCGGCGAGCTCGGCAGCGGTTCGGTCGCCCGGCGAGAGGCTCATCGGTCCAGCGCGTCCTGTCCGGAAGTCCCGTCGGCAGCCGGCTCGTGCTCGCCACCTCCGGCGTCCCCGCCGCTGCCCTCCGGGTCCCCGGTTCCCGTGGGAGCCGGGACCGGGGCAGCGCCGTTCCCGTCGCCGCCCGGCCTGGCCGGGTCGAACCAGACGTACTCGCGGACCTGGGAGCGGTCGGAGAGGCCGCGCAGGCCGGTGGCCGCCTCGAGCGCCTCGCTGTAGGGCTCGTCCGGATCCAGCCGACGCAGCTCCTCGCTGAGCAGGTCGCCGAGCACCCGTTCGGGCAGCGCGAGCGTGGAGTCGGGACGGTTGGGCTGGGTGATCACCGCGCCCCTGCGACGGTCGGCGCGGATCTGCACCTCCTCGTCCTGGTCGAGGCGCAGCGTCACCGCCTCCACCCCGCTGGGGCCCGCGTTGCGCGAGCCGGCCACGACCTCGACAGGGCAGCCGCAGCGCGAGGACACCCAGCCGGCGAGCAACTGCGCGGTCGCGTTGCCGGCGTCGCCCTCGATGACGCCGCCGCGCACCTGCACCGCCTCGCTCCGCCGGCCGGACACCGAGTCCAGGGTGGAGGCGAGGACGGCGCGCCAGGCGGTGCTGCGGGTCCAGGCCAGGTCGGAGTCGCCGGGCGCGTAGTCCTCGGCCCGCCGGGCGAGCGAGGCGATCGGGTCATCGGCCAGCGAGCTGTCGGTGATCCGCCGGTCGGCGAACACGCCCAGCCCGTCGGTCGCGATCCGCTCCGGCGGCGTTCCGTGCCACCAGGTGACGACGGGGGCGTCGGCGGCGAGCAGCGGCAGCACGACCGACTCCGCATGCAGGGAGAGCCGCCCGTACATGCGCATCACCACCGCCTCGCCGGGGCCCAGCCGGCCGCCGATCAGCACCTCGGCGTCCAGTCGGGGAACCGGGGCCTCGATCTGCCTGCGGACGACGATGAGGACCCGGCAGGGATGCGCCTCCGCGGCGTGGGTCGCGGCCTCCTCGGCCTCGGTCACCCGGCTCTCGTCGGCCACGACGACCAGGGTCAGCGCGACCCCCGAGAGGACGGCGCCACCGGTGCGCCGCTGGGCGGCCAGCTCCTTCACCACCGCCGATCCGGTGGTGTCCCACAGCGTCGTCACGGCGTCTCCTCGCCGGCGCTCGTCGGCACCGTGCCCATCGGTGGTCGGCTTCCGACCCACCTCGCACGCTCGGTCATCACGGTCTCCTCGGATGGACGGGTGGCGCGGGACCTGCGGTTCACGGCCGACGCCAGCGACGGCCCTCGGCCGCCAGCATCTCCTCGGCGGCCCGGGGTCCCCACTCGCCGGCGCGGTACGGGTGGGGCGTGCTGCCCTGCCAGAACTCCTCCAGCGGGTCGATGACCGCCCAGGACGCCTCGACCTCGGCGTTGCGCGGGAAGAGGGTGGCGTCGCCGAGCAGCACGTCCAGCAGCAGCCGCTCGTAGGCCTCCGGGCTGGACTCGGTGAACTGCTCGCCGTAGAGGAAGTCCATCGACACGTCGCGGACCTCCATCACGCTGCCGGGCACCTTCGATCCGAACTTGAGGGTGACCCCCTCGTCGGGCTGCACCCGCACGACCAGCTGGTTGTTGCCCAGCTCCTCGGTGTCGGTGTCGGCGAAGGGCAGGTGCGGCGCCCGCTTGAAGACCAGTGCGATCTCGGTGACGCGGCGGGGAAGCCGTTTACCGGTGCGGAGGTAGAACGGCACGCCGGCCCACCGGCGGGTCTCCACACCGAGCCGGACGGCGGCGAAGGTCTCCGTCGTCGACTCCGGGTCGACGCCCTCCTCCTGCCGGTAGCCGTGTGCCCGCTGGCCGGCCAGCCAGCCCTGCTGGTACTGGCCGCGGACGGCGAAGGTGCGCAGGTCGTCGGGAAGCGAGATGGCGCGCAGGATCTTGAGCTTCTCGGTGCGGATCTCCTCGGCGGAGAACTCGACCGGCTCCTCCATCGCGGTGAGCGCCAGCAGCTGCAGCAGGTGGTTCTGCAGGACGTCGCGGGCGGCGCCGGTCTTCTCGTAGAAGCCCGCGCGCCCGCCGATGCCGACGTCCTCGGCCATGGTGATCTGCACCGAGTCGACGTTGTGACCGTTCCAGATCGGCTCGAACAGCGTGTTGGCGAACCGCAGCGCCATCAGGTTCTGGACGGTCTCCTTGCCCAGGTAGTGGTCGATGCGGAAGACGTCCTCGGCGCCGAACACCGAGTCGACCAGCTCGTTGAGCTCCCGGCTGGACGCCAGGTCGGTGCCGAACGGCTTCTCCACCACCACCCGGCGCCAGCGGTCCGGCGTGCTCTCGGCCATGCCGGTGCGCTGCATCTGCTTGAGCACCGTGGGGAACATCGCCGGCGGGATGGAGAGGTAGAAGGCGGCGTTCCCGCCGATGCCGTGGCTGCCCTCCAGCTCGGCCAGGTGCTCGGCCAGCTGGTCGAAGGCGTCGTCGTCGTCGAAGCTGCCCGGGACGAACCGGACCGTGTCGGCCATCCGCTCCCACACCTCCTCCCGCCAGGGGGTGCGGGCGTGCTGCCGGGCGGCCTCACGGGCCAGCTCGGCGAACTCCATGTCGCCCAGGTCGCGCCGGGCGAAGCCGAGCAGCGCGAAGTTCGTGGGCAGCAGGCCGCGGTTGGCCAGGTCGTAGACGGCCGGCAGCAGCTTCTTGCGCGCCAGGTCGCCGGTGATGCCGAAGACCACCAGTGCGCACGGTTCCGGCACCCGTGGCAGTCGCCGGTCCCGCGGATCGCGCAGCGGGTTGGGGATCATCTCGGGCCGCACTGCTGGGGAAGGATCATCATCCGTCCTCGTGGTCGGAGTGGCCCGCCGTCCGGCCCTCGGGGGCCGGACGGCGGGGTGGGACTGGCGCGGACCGGGGGCCGGCCTTGCCGGACGTTCAGGCGAGCGCGGCGAGCAGCTGGCCGATTCCAGCCGCCCGGTCGGTCAGGTGCAGGTGCAGCACGGGACGGTCCCGGTCGGTCAGCGCCTTGCGGTCGCCGGCGGCCTGGGCGGCCTGGAGCGTGCCGAAGGTGTACGGCTGCCCGGGGACCGACACGTCCCCGGTCACCGCGCCGGTGAGCTGCAGGAAGGCCCCGGCTTGCGGACCTCCCTTGTGGTACTGGCCGGTCGAGTGCAGGAACCGCGGCCCCCAGCCGAACGTCACCGCGTGCTCGGTGCGCCGGGCGAGAGCGGCGCGCACGTCGGCGGCGGAGGCGTCCTGGAGCCGGTCGAGGTAGGCCATGACCGCGAGGTACCCGCGCGGCGGGATGGCGCCGAGAAGGGCGTCCAGTGCGAGCCGCAGGCCGTCGCTGGCCGAGAGGTCGACCCCGTCGAGCAGCGCTCCGCGCCCGTGGATCTCCACCGCGCCCACGGTCGCCAGCGGCTGCTCGTCGGGCAGGCCCCCGGACAGGATCGCCTGGGTGTTCTCCTTGCTCTCGGTGACGTTCGGCTGGTCGAACGGGTTGATCCCCAGCACCCGCCCGGCCACCGCGGTGGCGTACTCCCAGCCGAGGAACTGCGCGCCCAGGGGGCCGCTGACCCCCACCGAGGGCTGACGGTCCGGCGACTGGTCGCCGACGACGGCCAGCAGCACGTCGGGTGCCGAGGCGCCGGGCGCGTCGACCGACTCCAGGACCACGGGCAGGATCCCGCGGCCCTGCTTGCCGGTGGACTCGGCGATGAGCTGCTCGGCCCAGTCGCCGAAGCCCTGGATCGGCGTGCTCGAGCCGTCGGCCAGGGCCAGCTTGTCGCGGCCGGCCCGGAAGGCCCCGCCCA
>DASPIH010000188.1:0-6293 GCA_035629195.1 Blastococcus sp.
ACGCCGGTGGGCAGGTTCAGGTCGATGTGGGCGCCAGGGGCCCAGGACGGCAGGTCGGCGCCCGACGGGTCGTGCAGGCCGAGGACGACGACGCCCTCGGCCCCCTCGGTGCGGGATGCGACGGTCAGTCGCAGGTCCACCTCGTCATGCGTCGCTGGCACGAAGTCCTCCGAACGGACGGCTGCTGGTCCCGTGGGGCGGAACGGCTGATGCGTGGAGAACGGCATCCACGGTCGTGACCGTACCGGGTCACGACACCGGGAACTGCCAGCAGGGCGGGCCACGGATGGTGCCGTGCAGAGCATGTTCCGAGGCCACTCATCTGCCGATGCGGGGCAGGCTCGCCAGGGATGCCCGGTCAGCCGAGGGCGCCCTCGCCCGTGGACAGACCGCGCAGGAGCAGGCCGGTCAGCTGCGCGTACGCCTCGGCGTCGTCGAGGCCCGTGCTGGCCGCGACCTGGCGTTGCTGGATCCGGACCATCATCGAGGTGAGGACGTCGGCCGTGAAGGCGGCGTCCACCTGCCGGAACGCTCCTACGGCGACGCCCTCCCG
The DNA here is from genome assembly GCA_035629195.1 of Blastococcus sp. Taxonomy (GTDB): domain Bacteria; phylum Actinomycetota; class Actinomycetes; order Mycobacteriales; family Geodermatophilaceae; genus Blastococcus. Next base: position 554 of record DASPIH010000188.1, read on the forward strand.
GATGACCTGCTGCACCCGGTCGGCGGCGAGCCGGGTGTTGCGCTCGTACACCTCGGCGGCCGGGGGGAAGGCGGCGACGTCGTCGAAGAACTGCGCGGACGCCGGAGCGAGCTCGACCGCCACGGCCCGGAGGTAGGCGACCAGGCGGTCGGCGGGCGCGGCGGGCGCGGCCACGGCGGCTTCCACCCGGCCGGTGGCGGTCCGGAAGAAGTGCACGACCGCGGACCGGACCAGCTCCTCCTTGCTGGCCGCCAGCGCGTACAGGGTGCGCTTGGAGCAGTGCAGACGGGCGGCGAGGTCGTCGAGCGTGAGATGGGCGAAACCTTCGCTCAGCAGGACGTCGACGAGCTGGCCGAGGAGTTCCTCGTGGCGGGCTGGCCCGCGCCGCACCCGGCCCCGATCCGCTACGAGCACGGGCGTTCCACCTCCATGGACATCGGGCACCGGATGGCAGGCGACGTCCATCATCGGTACTGTGACGCCGATCAGCGTACCGATGGGAGCAACCATGCCCGTGGACCGACTGCTGCCCACGAAGGACGCCGAGGACCTCCTGGCGCTCGTCCGGGACGTCGCCGACAGGGAGCTGGCCTCCCGGGTGGACGAGCACGAACGGACCGAGACGTATCCGCAGGGCCTGTTCGCGACCCTGGGCGAGCTGGGACTGCTGGGGCTGCCGTACCCGGAGGAGCTCGGCGGCGGTGGCCAGCCCTACGAGGTCTACCTGCAGGTGCTGGAGGAGCTCGGTGCCCGGTGGGCCGCGGTGGCGGTCGCGGTGTCGGTGCACGGGCTGGCCTGCCACCCGGTCGCGACCGTCGGCACCGACGACCAGAAGGAGCGCTGGCTGCCGCGCATGCTCGCCGGGCAGCTCATCGGCGGGTACTCGCTGTCCGAGCCCCAGGCCGGCTCGGACGCCGCCGCGCTGAGCTGCCGGGCGGAGAGGACCGCAGGGGGGTACCGCATCACGGGCACCAAGGCCTGGATCACCCACGGGGGCATCGCGGACTTCTACGCGCTGTTCGCGCGGACGGGAGAGGGGTCGGGCGGCATCTCCTGCTTCCTCGCCCCCGGCCGGGCCGAGGGCCTGTCCTTCGGCCGGCCCGAGCAGAAGATGGGCCTGCACGCCGTTCCTACCGTTATCGCCAACTGGGACGGTGCAGAGATCGGGGAAGACCGCCTGCTCGGAAAAGCGGGGCAGGGGCTGGCGATCGCGTTCTCGGCGCTGGACTCCGGCCGTCTGGGCATCGCGTCGGTCGCGACCGGCCTCGCGCAGGCCGCGCTGGACGCGGCTGTCGACTACGCGCACGAGCGCAGCACGTTCGGCCGGCGGATCATCGACCACCAGGGGCTGGGCTTCCTGCTCGCCGACATGGCCGCCGCGGTCGACACCGCCCGGGCCACCTACCTGGACGCCGCGCGCCGCCGCGACGCGGGCAAGCCGTACTCCCGGCAGGCGAGCGTCGCCAAGCTCGTGGCCACCGATGCGGCGATGAGGGTGACCACCGACGCCGTGCAGGTGCTCGGTGGATACGGCTACACCCGCGACTTCCCGGTCGAGCGCTACATGCGGGAGGCCAAGGTCATGCAGATATTCGAGGGCACCAACCAGATCCAGCGCCTGGTGATCAGCCGGCAGCTCGCCCGCTGACACCTCCGAACCCGAGGAGACGGACATGCAGCTCGACGGCATCACCGCCCTGGTGACCGGTGCGGCCTCCGGGCTCGGCGCCGCCACGGCGGCCCACCTCGCCGACCGCGGCGCCACGGTGTACGGCCTGGACCTGGAGAAGGCGGTCGCCGCCGCGCCGACGACGGCGGACGGGATCCACCTCCTGCCGGCCGACGTCACCGACGACGAGCAGGTCCGGGCCGCCGTGGCACGGATCCGCGACGACGGGCGCGAGTTGCGGCTGGCCGTCAGCTGCGCCGGTATCGCGCCGTCCGCCAGGATCGTGTCGCGCAACGGCCCCCACGACCTCGACCTGTTCCACACCGTCCTGAAGGTCAACCTGCTGGGCACCTTCAACGTGCTGCGCCTGGCGGCAGAGGCCATGAGCGCTCTCGATCCCCACTCCTCGGGCCAGCGCGGGGTCATCGTGAACACCGCCTCGATCGCCGCCTTCGAGGGGCAGGTCGGGCAGGTCGCCTACGCCGCGTCCAAGGCCGGCGTGGCGGGCATGACCATCACGGCCGCCCGCGACCTGGCCCAGCTCGGCATCCGGGTCATGACCATCGCTCCGGGCATCGTCGAGACGCCGATGATGGCCGGCTTCTCCGACGAGATCAGGGCCGGCCTCGCTGCGGGCGTGCCGTTTCCGCGCCGGCTGGCGCAGGCCCCCGAGTTCGCCCGGCTCGTGGCGATGATCGCCGAGCACGACTACCTCAACGGCGAGGTCATCCGCATGGACGGCGCGCTGCGGATGGCGCCGCGCTGACCGGGGGGCGCCTCGCCCTCCCGCCCTTCCGCCGGACCCGTGGATGGTCCAGGCTCGACGGGCGGCCCATCACGACCACCTGCGGAGGTTCCCGACGTGTCGACCGTCGATCGAGTTCGTGAGCTGCTCGCTTCCTGCGACGCACCGGACGCCAACGCTGCCGAGCTGCTGTGCGACCGGCATCCGGCCGACGCCGTGGCGTTCACCGTCGTCGAGGCCGACCTGTCCGCCCACGACCTGACCTACGGCCACCTCCGCCGGGAGTCGGCGCGGTTCGCCGCGGCCCTGGCCGACCTCGGCGTCGAGCCGGGCGACTCGGTGGCCGTGCTCATGGGGAAGTCCACGGAACTGGTGACCGCGCTCCTGGGCATCTGGCGGCGGGGCGCGGTCCACGTGCCGCTGTTCACCGCCTTCGCCACCCCGGCGATCGCCCTGCGCCTGGAGGCCAGCGAGGCGAAGGTCGTCATCACCGACGCCGACCAGCGGAGCAAGCTGCGGCCCGGACCGGACCTGCCCGCCGATGCGCCGTGGCGCGTGGTCGTCGTGGGCGGTGCGCCGGAAGAGGGGCAGCTGTCGTTCCGCGACCTCCTCGCCGCCCACCAGCCGGACGAGCCTGCCGGCACCTCCGTCGCCGTCGGAGGCGACGGCCCGCTCGTGCTCCTGTTCACCTCGGGCACCACGGGTGCGCCCAAGGGCGTGCCGGTGCCCGTCAGGGCGCTGGCCTCCTTCTCCGCCTACCTGGAGTTCGGCCTGGACGTCTCGCCCGAGGACGTGTTCTGGAACGCCGCGGACCCCGGCTGGGCCTACGGGCTCTACTACGCCATCCTCGGCCCGCTGGTGGCCGGAACGCGCAGCCTCCTGCTGCACGCGGGCTTCTCGGCGCCGCTCACCTGGCAGGTCGTGGAGCGGTTCGGGGTGACCAACTTCGCCGCCGCGCCGACGGTCTACCGCTCGCTGCGCGCGGACCCGACGCCGGTGCCCGACGGCATCCGGCTGCGTCACGCCTCCTCGGCCGGCGAGCCGCTGACCCCCGAGGTCATCACCTGGGCCGAGGAGCACCTCGGGGTCCCGGTCCGTGACCACTACGGCCAGACCGAGCACGGCATGGTGATCGTCAACGGCTGGGCCGACCCGGTGCGGGCACCGGTGCGCCCCGGCTCGATGGGCAGGCCACTGCCCGGCTGGTCGGCCGCGGTCCTCGCGGACGACTCGCCGGCGCCGGTGGGACCCGGGCAGGTGGGCCGGGTGGCGATCAAGGTGGCCGACAGCCCGCTCATGTGGTTCACCGGCTACGCCGGTGCCCCCGACACGACGGCGGAGCGGTTCACCGACGACGGCGTCTGGTATCTCACCGGCGACGCCGGCAGCGTCGACGCGGACGGGCACTTCTACTTCTCCGCCCGCGACGACGACGTGATCATCATGGCCGGCTACCGGATCGGGCCGTTCGACGTCGAGAGCGTGCTGAACGTCCATCCGCGGGTCGTGGAGTCAGCGGTCATCGGGGTGCCCGACGCCTTGCGCGGCGAGGTGCTGGAGGCCTTCGTCGTCCTGCGCAGCGGGGACACCGGGGACGAGGCGCTCGCCCGCGAGCTGCGGCAGCTGGTCAGGACGAAGTTCGCCGCACACGCCCATCCACGGTCGGTCCACTTCGTCGAGGAGCTGCCCAAGACCTCCAGCGGCAAGATCCAGCGCTTCGTCCTGCGCCAGCGGCGTCGCGCCGACATCGCGACCGCCTGATCGAGGCGGAGGGCGCTCGGCCGATCGCCGGAGCCGGATCGGGCCGCACGTACCGCGTCGGCCGACGCTGCCGGGAGCGCGGCGTGCGACGAGGATCAGGCTGCGCGCCTGGGACGTCCGGCTGACGGGGCACCAGGTGCTCGGTACCGACGACGCCGGAGGCCAACGATGACCCAGCCGAGCCCGACCCCGGATGCGACGGACCGCGGGCAGCCCTCCTACGCGAGCGGCACCTCCACGGTGCCCCTGTTGGGGAGCACGATCGGGGCGAACCTCGACCGGACGACGGCGCGGGTCGCCGACGCCCACGAGGCGCTGGTGGAGTGCGCCACCGGCCGCCGCTGGACCTACCGCCAGTTCGTCGCCGACGTCGACGCCGTGGCGCTGGGCCTGGACGCCCTCGGCGTGGCCAAGGGGGACCGCGTCGGGATCTGGGCGCCGAACTGCGCCGAGTGGGCGTTCGTCCAGTACGCGACGGCGAAGCTCGGCGCGATCCTGGTCAACATCAACCCGGCCTACCGCACCCACGAGCTGTCCTACGTGCTGAGGCAGGCCGGCATCTCCGTGCTGGTCAGCGCGCCGGAGTTCAAGACCAGCGACTACCGGGCGATGATCGCCGAGGTGCGCGAGGACTGCCCCGACCTGAGCCAGGTGGTGTTCCTCGGCTCCGCTGAGTGGGAGCAGCTCATGGCGACCGGCCGCTCCGCCGACCGGGCGCTGCTGGCCGAGCGCGAGACGCAGTTGTCGGCCGACGACCCGATCAACATCCAGTACACGTCGGGCACGACCGGCTTTCCCAAGGGGGCCACGCTCACCCACCACAACCTGCTCAACAACGGCTTCTTCGTGGGGGAGGGCTGCGGCTACACCGAGGCGGACAGGATCTGCATCCCGGTGCCCTACTACCACTGCTTCGGCATGGGGATGGGGAACCTGGCAGCCACCTCGCACGGCGCGACGATGGTGATCCCCGCGCCGGGCTTCGATCCCGGCCTGACGCTCGAGGCCGTGCAGAGCGAGCGCTGCAGCTCGCTGTACGGCGTCCCCACCATGTTCATCGCGGAGCTGGGACTTCCCGACTTCGCCCGCTACGACCTCTCCAGCCTGCGCACCGGGATCATGGCCGGCTCGCCGTGTCCGGTGGAGGTGATGAAGCGGGTGGTCGCCGAGATGGGCATGGCCGAGGTGACCATCTGCTACGGGATGACAGAGACCTCCCCGGTCTCCACCCAGACCGGCGCCGACGACGACCTCGACCGCCGCACCTCCACGGTCGGCCAGGTCCACCCGCACCTCGAGGTGAAGGTCGTCGACCCCGAGACCGGTCTCACGGTGCCCCGCGGCACGCCGGGGGAGCTCTGCACCCGCGGCTACTCGGTGATGCTGGGCTACTGGCAGGAGCCGGGGAAGACCGCCGAGGTCATCGACCCCGCCCGGTGGATGCACACCGGCGACCTCGCCGTCATGGACTCCGAGGGCTACCTGAACATCGTGGGCCGGATCAAGGACATGGTCATCCGCGGCGGGGAGAACGTGTACCCGCGCGAGATCGAGGAGTTCCTCTA
>DASPIH010000189.1:0-6894 GCA_035629195.1 Blastococcus sp.
CGCTGGGCAGCTCCGATCACCGGGGTTGTGGGTTCCGCGCAGCGGCCCGGTGCGATTGCTGTTCCAGCTCGGCGGCCCGGACCGCGTGGGCGCTGGTCAGCGACTTCTGGATGAGGTGCGGGGCATGGGGTACGAGGCCGACCTCTCGTTCTCGCCGTAGCGACCAGGTGCCGTTGCCGCGCTGTCCGGCGGGCCCGCCGATGATCCTGGGTCCGATCGGCACCGGAAGGGATCGCGCAACCGACATGACGGCGTGGCCACGCCGGTGCGCGAAGCGGATCGTCTCGGCGGTCGGCTGAGGTCGGTGACATGGTTCGATCCCGAGGGGGCGTGGGACCCGCCGTGTGGGAACTGCGTGACCTCGGCGTCAGGAGGTCGCGGCACGGGGAACCGCGGCCACGCCGTGAGCGGGATCGTCCTCGTCCATCGAGCACTTCATGGCATCGGCGGACGTGCCGACACCGGAACCCCCACGCTCAGCTGCTCGTGGCGGCGGCAGGGCAGGCGCGGCCGCCACGGCGATCAGCGGCCAGTGCCCGGCCTCGGTGCCCGGCAGGACGACTTCCTCGTCCCGCGGGTCCACCTGACCTCCGAATCGGGAGCGGATCGGCTCGGGGCGCGCGAGCCGCCGTACGACCATCACGCTGCCGGCGTTCCGCTCCGCGGCGGCCTCAGCCTTCGGCATACCAGGCGAAGCCCAGGCTCGGGATCACGACACGGCCGTGGTCGACCGGGAGGACACCGTCACTGCCGTGCACCTGGTGGAAGCTGCCCAGTCCGGTGACCGTGTCGGCGTCGACCGGTTGCGGGGAGGTGCTGACGTTGGCCACCCCGAGGAACGTGCCGTGACGAGGGTGACGGCGGCGCCAGACCAGGACCGCGTCGCTGCCCGCGTCGAGCACTTCCGCGCCGACGTCGCCGGACAGGGCCGGCAGGGAGCGGCGGGCATCGCCGAGCCGGCGCAGCGCGATGAGCACGCGGCCCTCGACCGAGCCGGCGTCGGCCCGGGCGGCGGCTGTCCAGTCCAGCGGCGGGCGGTGCATCCATCGGTTGTCCGGCGCGAGCTCGGGGTCGGCGAGGTAGCCGACGTCGTTGCGCTGCGCGAGCTCGTCGCCGGAGAAGAGCAGCGGGATGCCGCCGAAGCCGTAGGCGATCGAATGCAGCAGGACCAGGCGCCGGATCCCGGACTCGAGCGCCGCCTCGTCGCAGCGCGCAAGGGCGTCCTCGATGCCGCACAGCGCCGCCGTGGTGCCAGAGATCCGGGCGTCTCCGGTGACCTCGTTCTCCTGGAACAGCGCACCGCGGGCGAAGGAGCCGGGAAAGCGGCCGGCGTAGAAGTCGCTGAGAAAGCTCCGGTGGGCGGCGCCGTCCAGACCGACGGCGGCGGCATCCTCGTCGGTGACGGCCCAGCCGATGTCGTCGTGGCCACGCACGTAGGTGCACCATGTGGTCGACGCGGGGACGGGGCGCATCCGGGCGAGGGACTGGCGGGCCAGCCGCACGTCGCCGGTCGCCAGACTGCTCCACAGCAGCACCATGAGCTGGTTGTGATAGGCCAGTTCGCACTCGGAACGCTCGCGCTCGTGCGCGCCGAGGTACCGGACCAGGTCATCAGGGGCGACGATCGCCTCGGCCTTGAAGACGACCCCAGGGGCGGCCAGACGGGTGAGCGCGTGGAGCACCTGGAGCAGCAGGTGGGCCTCGGGCTGGTTCTGCGACGTCGTGCCGAGCCGCTTCCAGAGGAAGGGGACGGCGTCCATCCGGAAGACGTCGACGCCGCGGTTGGCCAGCCAGGTGATCTCGCCGAGCATCGCCAAGGTGACCGCGGGGTTGGAGTAGTCGAGATCCCACTGGTAGGGCCAGAACGTGGTCCACACCCAGCCGCCGGCGCCGCCGAGCGCCTCGGGCACCCAGGTGAAGGAGCCCGGCGCCCGGTCCGGGAACACCTCGGGGATGGTGGCGTCGTAGGCGTCGGGGATCGTCCGGTCGGGGAAGGCCGTGTAGAAGCCGGCGTACTCGGGGTCGCCGGCCAGCCACCGCCGAGCCCACGCGTGCTCCTGGGCAGTGTGGTTGAGCACCACGTCGATGCACAGGCTCATCCCACGGTCGTGCAGTGCGGAAGCCACTGCCTCGAGGTCGGCCATGGTGCCCAGGCGGGGGTCGACGGTGCGGTAGTCGGTGACCGCGTAGCCGCCGTCGTTCTCACCCTCGCGGGCGCGCAGCAACGGCATGAGGTGTAGGTAGGTCGTGCCCAGGCCGGCGAGGTGGTCGAGCCGGTCGGGCAGCCGGTCGAGGGTTCCGCAGAAGCGATCGACGTAGCAGACATAGCCCTGCATGCCCGGTGACTGGAACCAGCGTGGGTCGATCTCCCGGCGCCGGTCCAGCCGACGCAACCGTTCCGGCCGCTCGGCGGCGGCGGTCAGGACGATGTCCAGCGCCCGCTGCAGCACCTCGGGTGACCGCTCGCCGTAGAGGTGGGAGAGACCGGTCGCGACGTCGGGCAGGCACAACTCGGCCCGGGCGAGGAAGGCGTCGGCTTCGGCCTCGCCGAGCGCCGCCACCGCGTCCTCGCCGAGCACCGTGCCTCCGTCGGTCCATGGCTGCTTCGCGGCTGTCCCGGGAGGCATGCCCGTCACCATTGCTCCTCAGCGTCGACCTGCGGCGGTTCGGCGTACTGCGAGCGCCGCTGAACTCCGGGCCATCATGCGGCTCAGCGCTGACCCCCTGCCGTGTGACCCGTCCCCAGGCCCCGTGCCGAGGTCACGATGTGCCACTTCCCGGCCTGCCTCGCATCGTGCCCCGCGAGGCCACGTGCCGCAGAAGTAGGTGAGACACCAGCCGATGCGTGGCTGGATGCCGACGCCCTCGATGCTGCCCGACGCAACGGCGACACTGCTGGAAGCGTGCGATCGCCGTTGCCGCTGCGGGCCCGGCGCGGGTACTGGGCCGCGTCGAGGACGAACTCGGTGATGACGAGAAGCTGCGCGGACGACTCGACTCGGACGAGGTTCGCCGCCTGGACCCGTCAGCCCTGCTCGAGCCGACCGGAGACGTCCGGGATCCGGAGGAGTCGCCGGCTGCTGACCTCGGGGCCCAGCAGCGCCCGGCACCTCAGCGGGATGGACGTCGCCCACGGCACACGCATCCTCGTCCGAGCCGCCGCAGACGGTCACGAGCGAAACGGTCGGCAGAGGCTGACTGACGCCGGCCGGAGCCGACGGTGTGCGCCTCTCGGTCTCCGAGGGGACGGCTCTACGCGCACGCCTGGTGACCGGGGCGTCGGTGTCGCCGGGAGCACGTGCGCCGGAGACGGCATGAGGAGCTGCGGGGCCACGGCGAGGTGGTCCGCATCCGGGGTCGCTGGACGCAGGGAAGGCGGGGGAGGGGTATCCCGCTCGGGCGGCCCTGGGCCGCCCGAACCAGGGAGCGGGCCCGAAAAATCGGGGATTCAGCCGACCGGCGTAACGGCAGCGGTGCGCACGTGCTCCGGCCGGAGGCCCATGCCGATGAACCGGCCGGTCAGGTGTCTCAGCGGAGGCAGCCGGCGGATCAGGCGGATGGGGAGCGGATCCCGCCTGTCCGCACCGGCCGGCCCGGACCCGCGGTACAGGGTGCCGACCACCTTGATCTGGAACGCCTGGGTCACCCGGGTGGCCAGTTCCCTCCGTCGCTGGACCGTCCGCAGGTGATCAGTCGTCGGTCCGCCCCCGCGGAACGCAGGCGCCAGCACGTTGGCGGCGGCGACGGCGTCCTGGATGGCCAGGTTGATGCCGACGCCTCCGGCCGGTGACATGGCGTGCGCCGCGTCCCCGATGCACAGCAGTCCCGGGCGGTACCACCTGCGCAGCCGGTCCACCCGCACGCTCAGCAGCTTGACCTGATCCCAGTCCGCGACGTCCTCGAGCCGGTCGGCGAACGCCGGCACCAGGGCGGCGACCCCCGCCCGGAACGCCGGCAGTCCGCGCTCCTGCAACTCGTCGAAGCCCTGGTGCGGGATGACGTAGGCGAGCTGCCAGTACGCGCCCCGGTCGATGGACACCAGCACGCTGTCGTCCTCGCTCCGGAAGAAGGGCACCACTTCCTCGGCGGTTCTGGGGATCCGGAACCAGAGGACGTCGATCGGCGGCGATTTCGCGAGCACCTCGAGTCCCGCCTGCTCGCGGAGGACGGAATCGCGCCCGTCCGCGGCGAGGACGAGGTCGGCCCGGACCTCGAGCGGCCCGTCGTCCGTCTCAGCGCGCACGCCGGCGACGCGCCCGGCCTCGTGGACCAGGTCGGTGACCTCCACCCGCCGGAGGAGACGGAATGTCGGGTAGGCCTTCGCCTGGTCGTCGATGAAGTCGAGGAAGTCCCACTGCGGCACGAAGGCGATGAACCCGTACGGCCGCAGCCGGGTGAACTCGGCGATGGTCAGCGGTCCGGACGCCGTCTCCATGGAGACTCGCGGCATCCGGGTGTGCGGTAGGGCGAGGAACGCTTCCGCGATGCCCAGGTCCGCCAGGATCCGTAGCGTCGCCGGGTGGATCGTGTCGCCACGGAAGTCGCGGAAGAAGTCCTCGTGCTTCTCCAGGACGGTCACGTCTACGCCCGCACGGGCCAGAAGCAGGCCGGCCATCATCCCCGCCGGCCCGCCGCCGACCACGCAGCATGTCGTCGTCTCCACGCGCATGAGGCCACCTTGGCGCTGTCCTCGCCACCGGTCCACCAGTCCCCGCGCGGGGCGGGCCCCCGTCGATCCGGCACAGGCGTCGGGACGCACCTCGGTCACGTCGCTGCCCCGGGAGCTGAACACCAAGGAGACTCCATGCCGCGACAGCAGGGGAGACCGGGGACGAGCGCGGGAAGGGGTGAGAGCTTCCTGCTGGAGCTGACCGGACCGGTCGCCGAGCCGGCTGCCCGGCCTCCACAGCCCTTGGGGTGGTTCCCGCCCGCACTAGCTCCATGGCCGGCCGGGCCGGGCTCGGACCCCGCATCGCCGACGTGGACGAGTGACCCGGCCGGACGCCTGACGGCCGGCTTCGACCGCGAGGCCGAAGCCAGCGCGGCCGAACTCGTAGGTTCGGCACGGAGGCAGCCTCGTCAGCGCCCCCGACGACAGCGTCGCGGGCGTCGGCCGACGAGCCGAACGGCGGCGGCCTCGCCGGCGCGGGCCGGCTCGAACACCCGGACCACGTCCACCGGGTGGTCGGACGCCGAGGAAACGGCCTCGGGCGCCTGGGCTCCGTTGCTCGGGTCGGCGGATCCCAGACCAGGTGGCCGGGCAGCACCAGCGCGGTCCCACCGCGGAGGACGGCGAAGCGTCAGCGGTCATCGCGGCCGGCTGCCGACGTTCTCACGCCTGGTGCCCACGGCGCTGGCGTGCCGACCGCCTCGTCCCTGGGCCCCCGAGTCGCTTGCTGTAGTCACGGGCGGGTGATGCCGTGGTGACGCCCGCCTCCTAGCGTCCCGAAAGCACGGGACTGACCGGCGCCAGCCGGCTGGGAATCCGGTGCGGACCCGTCGGGAGGACACGTGCCAGCGGGACGCCCTCGCCTTCGCCATCGCCTCCGCCGAGCGGGCCCGACGACGTCCCCGCCCCCGTCCCCGTCTCCGACCGACGACGGGCAGGTGGTGCCCGCCGGGAACGGGCACCTGTCGGGCTCCACGGCCAGCGCCAAGGACGCAGCGGTCGAGCACGCGCCTCCCTTTCCTCTCCCGCCGCTGACCACCCGCGCGTGGCGGGAGGAGAGCCTGGCGCGGGCCACCGAGATCCTGATCCTGTCCGACTGGCTGCAGAATCTGCCCGAGCACGAGCGACGTCCCTTGCACCCCCCAGCCGACCGCGCCCTCGATGCCGCCATCCGTGGGCACGTGGCCGCAGCCCGGGAGGCCGCCCAGGACGGCCCCGGTGGTTGGAGGAAGCGTCTCCGTACGCGCACGGACGCCCGCCTGGCGAGAGCGTCCGCCAACCTCGACGCCGCCGAGGTCGACCTGTTGCGGCGCGCGCCGTTGACCTACATCCGCGGGCAGCTCCCGAGCCTCGAGGCGCACGTCCGCCGCCACCTACCGCGCGACGACCCGCGCCGCCTCCGGGTGAAGGAAATCGCACTCGACGACAAGAACGGACACCTGGACGAGCGTGCCCGCGAGAGCCTCATCGGCGCGGTCCGGGCCGCGAGCTCCGCTGCGGAGCGCGAGCAGCGGCGGGTCCGGAGCTTCTGCCGGATCGTGTGGGTGGCGACCGGCGTCCTGTTCGCCCTGGCCCTCCTCGTCGGGCTGCTCGGTGTGGCCCGGCCGCACTTCGTCTCCCTGTGCTTCGAACCGCAGCAGCTCGAGGAGCTCGTCTGCCCCACCGCACGAAGCCCCCTCACCGAGATCGGCACGGACCCGGACGTCGACCTCGTCGTGGAAGCGACGGTGAACAAGGCCGATGTGCCGCTGGTCGAGTTCGTCGGGATGATGGCTGCCGCCGTCACGGGAGCGGCCGCGCTACGGCACATCCGGGGCACCTCCACCCCGTTCGGCGTTCCCGTGGCTCTCACCGTTCTGAAGCTGCCCACCGGCGCGCTGACCGCCTTCCTCGGCCTGCTGCTCATGCGCGGCGGCTTCGTCCCGGGGTTGACGGCACTGGACAACAGCCCGCAGATCATCGCCTGGGCGGTGGTGTTCGGCGCCAGCCAGCAGCTGGTCACTGGTCTGGTGGACCGACAGGCGCAGAACGTCCTGGACTCGGTCGGCAACAAGACCTACGAGCCGACCGGCCAACCCTGAGGGCGGGCCACGCCAGGGCGGGCCGACCGGGGCGATCGCCTCCGGGTACTCGCGCCCGCCTGGTGCCCGGGGGTCGACGGCGACCCGCGGCTGCAACGGTCGTCGGTCGCAGGTGGCGGGTACGGGTTCCTGACCTGCGCTGGT
>DASPIH010000190.1:0-5565 GCA_035629195.1 Blastococcus sp.
GGCCGCTGCTCGGCAGCAGGCCGCCGCCCAGCGGGAGGCCGCCGCCCGGCCGGGCGACCTGCCGGGCACCGGCCCTGCCTGAGCGGCGCGCGGATCACACCCGGGCGGGATCCCGGACGTACGCGGCCGCACTACGCTGGAGCCGTGACGGAGACCCGACCGGCGAGCTGGTTGTCGCGCACGCTGCAGCGCCTCACTGCCGACGACCAGACCATCGATGCCGCGGAGCTGCGGGCGGAGTCGGTCAGCGCCGGCTGCGAACCGGTCAGCTCCTGCCGCAAGGGCGCCGTCGTCACGGTCACCGGCCGCCTCAAGTCGGTCGTCTACACCCCGCGCGAGACGGTGCCCACCCTGGAGGCGGAGCTGTTCGACGGCTCCGGCTCGGTGACGCTGGTCTGGCTCGGGCGGCGACGGATCCCGGGGATCGAGCCCGGCCGCTCCCTGACCGCGCGGGGCCGCTTCGCCGCCTTCGAGGGTCGTCAGGTCATCTACAACCCCTGGTACGAGCTCACCCCCGGCTGAGCTGCCCGACGGTAGTGACCCACCGGGTGTGCGGCCGGACCTCAGGACAGGGGAGTGCAGCGTGACCGCAGCAGGCCCGGACGACGGCGTGGGCGAGCGCCCGGCCGGCACCGACGAGCGAGGTCGCACCGCTCCGGTGTTCGACCGCGACGTGCTGCTCGAGCAGCTCGGCGGCTGGCGCGGGATGGTCGACGCCTCCCTGCCGACGATCGCCTTCGTGGTCGCCAACGGCATCGGCGGGCTGCGCACCGGCATCTGGGCCGCGGTGGGAGCTGCGCTCCTGGTCTTCCTGCTCCGGCTGCTCCGCAAGGAGAGCATCCAGCAGGCGGTGAGCGGGCTGTTCGCCGTCGGCATCGCCGTGGCCATCGCGTCGGCGTCCGGTCAGGCCCGTGACTTCTTCGTGCTCGGCATCGTCCGCAGCATGGTGGTCGGCGTGGCGCTGCTCGCCTCCATCCCCTTCCGCTGGCCCCTGGTCGGCGTGGCCGCGGAGTTCCTGGCCCCGAGCCACGTGGGCTCGATGGCCGGGCACGCCCTTCCGTGGAACCGTGCACGAACCCGAGGCGGCCAGGCGCCGGCACCTCCGGCCGGTGCGCGGGAGCGGACCGTGCCGGAGCGGCACTGGCGGGACGACCCCCGGCTGGTGCGCACCTACGCGTGGCTGACGGTGCTCTGGGCGGCGACCTTCCTGCTGCGCGGCGGCGTCCAGTGGGTGCTCTACCTCGCCGACGAGGTGGAGCTGCTGGCCACGTCGTCCGTGGTCCTCGGCCTGCCCCTCACGGCCGTCGTGCTCGCCGTCACCCTGTGGGCGGTCGCCCGGCTGCACCGCCACCGCACGGCCGGCTGACGCCCGAGGCTCGCGGCCCGTCTCGAGGCCCACCCACCCCCGGCCTCGTCCCGGGTCCCGCCCTGAGCGCGCGAAGGGTGGGGAGGACGAGGTCCGTCGAGGGGCCGTGTTCAGCCGGCGGCTGCGGCGCCGCCGGGACCGTCCGGGGCGAACACGTGCTTGAGCTGCTCCTCGGTGTCGCCGTGGGAGACGAACAGCAGCTCGTCGCCGGACTCCAGCGGCTCGTCCGGCGACGGGGTGATGACGCGGTCGCCGCGCAGGATGGTCGTGAGCACCGTCTCGCGGGGGAGCGGGACCTCGCGCAGCGGCCGGCCCACCCAGGGGGTGTCGTCGCCCAGGGTGATCTCGACCAGGTTGGCCGCGCCCTTGCGGAAGCTCATGAGCCGGACGACGTCGCCCACGCTCACCGCCTCCTCCACCAGTGCGGCCAGCACCCGGGGGGTGGAGACGGCGACGTCGACGCCCCACGCCTCGGTGTAGAGCCACTCGTTGCGCGGGTCCTTGACCCGGGCCACGACGCGGTTGACCGCGAACTCCGTCTTGGCGAGCAGCGAGACGACGAGGTTGGCCTTGTCGTCCCCGGTCGCGGCCACGACGACGTCGCAGGTCGCCAGCTGCGCCTCCTCGAGGGAGGAGACCTCGCAGGCGTCGGCCTGCACCCACTCCGCGCCGGGCACCGCGCGGGTGCGCACCTTGCGGACGTCCTTCTCGATGAGCATCACGGTGTGCCCGTTCTCCAGCAGCTCACCGGCGATGGAGCGGCCGACGGCACCGGCTCCCACGATGGCGACGCGCATCAGTGCTCGCCCCCCTGCGGACCGTGGTCGACGACGTCGTGCACCCGGGCGGTCAGCTCGTCGGTGGTCGCGACGACCAGCTGGTCGCCGTCCTGCAGGATCGTGGTCGTCGTCGGCAGCTGGGCCTCGCCGAACCGGATCAGCCAGGCCGCGCGGGCCCCCGACGCCGTTTCGAGCTCGACCAGCCGGCGGCCGACCCACCCCTCGGTGACGTTGACCCGGACCAGCACCACCGTGCCGGTGGGCTCCCGCCACAGCTCGCTGACCTTGACCGACAGCAGCTCGCGCAGCAGCCGGTTCACCGTCCACGGCACCGTCGCGACGCTGGGGATCCCCATGCGCTCGAACACCTCGGCACGCTTCGAGTCGTAGATGCGGGCGACCACGTGCTGGACGCCGAAGGTCTCGCGGGCCACGCGGGCGCTGATGATGTTGGAGTTGTCGCCGCTGCTCACCGCGGCGAACGCGCCGGCGCTGTCGATCCCGGCGTCGAGCAGGGTCTGCCGGTCGAAGCCCAGGCCGGTGACCTGCCGGCCGGCGAAGTCCGGCCCCAGCCGGCGGAACGCCTCGGGGTCCTGGTCGATCACGGCCACGCTGTGCCCGATCTGCTCGAGCCGGCGGGCGATGGCCGAGCCGACGCGGCCGCAACCCATCACGACCACGTGCACGTGTCACTCCCTGCGCCCTCGGGCCGCGCGGGCGCCGGCCGCTCGCGCATCACCGGGCGCGAAGCTACACCCGGAAACGGGCCGTGGCCCCGCGCGAGGGGCGTTTCCCCCGACGGGGCGGCGTGGTCCGAGTCACCCCCGGCGGAGCCGCCCAGGTCCGTACGATCGCCGCCGTGCCGACGCTGTCCGACCTCGGACACCTCCCGAAACGGCTCGTCCTCGGACGGGCCGTCCGCAGCGACCGTCTGGGTGAGTCGCTGCTGCCCAAGCGGTACGCGCTGCCGATCTTCGCCAGCGACCCGTTGTCCTCGGTGGCCTACGCCACCCAGGAGATCCTCCTCGTCCTGACCCTCGCCGGAACCGCCTTCCTCTACCTCGCGCCGTGGCTGGCCGTGGGCGTGGTCCTGCTGCTGGTGACGGTGGTGCTCAGCTACCGGCAGGTGGTGCACGCGTACCCGTCCGGGGGCGGTGACTACGAGGTCGCGATGAAGAACCACGGTCAGTTCGCCGCCCTCGTCGTGGCGAGCGCGCTGCTGGTCGACTACGTCCTCACGGTGGCGGTGTCGGTGTCGGCCGGCACGGACAACATCATCTCGGCGTTCCCGGGGCTGGACGAGCACCGCGTGACCATCGCCCTCGTGCTGGTGGGTCTGCTGGCGGCGGTCAACCTGCGCGGCGTCCGGGAGTCGGGGAAGGCCTTCGCCGTCCCGACCTACCTGTTCGTCAGCAGCATCGCGGTGATGATCGTCACGGGGCTGGTCCGCTGGTTCCTCACCGACGACGGCCTGGTGGCCGAGACGGCCCGGTACTCGGTCGTGCCGGAGCCGGAGTACACGCAGCTGGGCGGCCTGGCGCTGATCTTCTTCGCCCTCCGCGCCTTCGCCTCCGGGTGCACCGCGCTGACCGGCGTGGAGGCGATCGCCAACGGGGTGCCGGCCTTCAAGCCGCCGAAGAGCCGCAACGCGGCCACCACCCTCGCCCTGATGGGCGGGATCGCGGCCGCGATGTTCGCCGGGGTGACGGCGCTGGCGCTGCTCTCGGGCGTGAAGTACGTCGAGCATCCCTGCGACCTGCAGGGGTTCGCCGACTGCGAGACCGAGCCGCAGCGCACGGTGATCGCGCAGATCGCCGCGGCCACCTTCGGCGGCGACGGCTCGATCGGCTTCTTCGTCGTCCAGGCGGCCACCGCGCTGGTCCTCGTCCTGGCGGCCAACACGGCCTTCAACGGCTTCCCGCTGCTGGGCTCGGTGCTGGCGCAGGACCGCTTCATGCCCCGCCAGCTGCACACGCGAGGGGACAAGCTGGTCTACAGCAACGGCATCCTGCTGCTCGCCGGCTTCGCGGGGCTGCTGATCGTCGTCTTCGACGCCGACGTCACCCGGCTCATCCAGCTGTACATCATCGGCGTCTTCACCAGCTTCAGCATCGGCCAGTGGGGCATGGTGCGGCACTGGAACCGGGAGATCGGCCGGGCCACCGACACCGCCACCCGCAGCCGGATGCGTCGCTCGCAGGTCATCAACACCGTCGGCGGCACGCTCACCACCGCTGTGCTGGTCATCATCGTGCTCACCAAGTTCACGCACGGGGCGTGGCTGGTGCTGGTGGCCATGCCGATCCTGTTCGTGCTGATGCGGGGCATCAACCGGCACTACTCCAACGTCTCGCAGCAGTTGGTGCCCGACTCCGATGCCCGCACGCTGCCCAGCAAGGTGCACGCGGTGGTGCTCGTCTCCAAGGTGCACAAGCCGACCCTGCGGGCGCTGGCCTTCGCCCGGGCCACCCGGCCGGACGCCCTCACGGCGCTCACGGTGAACGTCGACGAGGAGGACACCCGCACCCTCCAGGCCGACTGGGACCGCTACGACATCCCGGTGCCCCTGGCCGTGGTCGAGTCGCCGTACCGGGAGATCACCCGGCCGGTGATCAACTACGTGAAGGGCATCCGCCGGGCCAGCCCGCGTGAGCTCGTCGTGGTGTTCGTGCCGCAGTACGTCGTCGGCCACTGGTGGGAGAACCTGCTGCACAACCAGAGCGCGCTGCGGCTGCAGGCACGGCTGCAGTTCCTGCCCGGCGTCATGATCACCTCGGTGCCGTGGCAGCTGGAGAGCTCCGTCGGCCACGACGACGGCGACCGGCGCCCGGGTCACCCCGATGACCGGGCCGAGGACCAGGCGGACGTGACGCCCTATGGCTGAAGGACCCCCTGCCCCCCACGCCTCGCGCGCTCGGCGCGGGCCCCTGCAGGGGGCCGGACGCGGTGAGCCCAGCCGCCATCGGCGCCCTGACGAGGACCGGGGGCTGGGGTGGGAGGGGCGGGAGTTCGAGGTCCTCGTCGGGGCGGTCGCCCACGGGGGGCATTGCGTGGCGCGGCACGAGGGCCGCGTCGTGTTCGTCCGCCACACGCTGCCGGGTGAGCGGGTGCTCGTCCGGGTGACCGAGGACCGGCACCCCGGGTTCTGCCGGGCGGACGCCATCGAGGTGCTGGAGGCCGCGGCTGCTCGCGTCGAGCGGCCCTGCCCGTACAGCGGCCCGGGGCGGTGCGGCGGGTGCGACTGGCAGCACGTCGATCCCGCCGAGCAGCACCGCCTCAAGGCGGCGGTGGTCCGCGAGCAGCTCGTGCGACTGGGCCGGCTCGACGCCGCCGACCCGGTGGTGGCCGGTCTGGCCGTCGAGGGGCTGCCCGGCGGGCCGCTGCGCTGGCGCTCGCGGGCCCGCTTCGCCGTGGACCGGA
>DASPIH010000191.1:0-10875 GCA_035629195.1 Blastococcus sp.
GGGCTCAGGGGCGGGCGCGGGAGCCCCGTGCGCCGAGGCACCGGCTGCCGAGGCCCCGTGTGCCGTGGCCCCGTGCGACGAGCCGGCGCCGGAGGCGTCGGTGTTCCGCTCCGCCGGCTGCTCCGGGTACATGGACGAGCCGAGCGCGGCCGTGCCGCTGCCGCCCGGTACGGCGGCAGGCCCGTGCGCCGGCGCCGGGCCGTGGCCACCGGTGTGCACCGGGTGCGGCTCGTACCACACCGGAGCGTGGTTCCACGGCTGACCCGGCTTGTAGCGCGGACGCCGGTTGGCGCCCGGCTTGAGGGTCAGCAGCGCCAGGATGACGATGATCGCCAGAGGGATGCCGGCGAAGATGAGATACCACTCAAGGTCGAACACAGGGACAACCTACCGGGACCGGCCCGGGTTCACCGGCCCTCGGTCCACGCGGCGGGGTGACGAGCCGCCCACGGGCGGGCGGCCTCCAGCTGCGCGGACAGCGCGACGAGGGTGGCCTCGTCGGCCGGGCGGCCGACCAGCATGGTGCCGATCGGCAGGTTCCCGTCGGTCCAGTGCAGCGGGACGCTCACCGCCGGCTGGCCGGTGACGTTGAACAGCGCGGTGAAGGCGGCGTAGCGCTTCTGCCGCTCGAAGTCGGGCCCGCCCTCCCCGTCGGCCCCGAACCAGCCGATCGGGCGCGGCGTCATGCTCAGCACGGGCGCGAGCAGCACGTCGAAGCCGGCGGTGGCCCGCAGGAAGCGCCGGGAGAACACCCGCAGGGCACCCATCGCCTCCATCGCGTCCCGCGCGGACAGGGCGAGCCCGCGGTCGCGCATCCAGGCGGTCAGCGGACGCAGCCGGTCCAGGCGGTCGGGTGGAACCGGCAGCATGGTGGCGCTCAGCGACCAGACCCGCTCGAACGACGGCAGCACCGCGGGCTCCAGCACGCCGTGGGGCACGTCCTGGACGTCGTGGCCGAGGTCCGCCAGGAGGCCGGCGGCGTCCTCGAGCGCTTCCGCCACCTCCGGCTCGAGCTCCGCCCCGGGCATGACCGACTCCAGGAAGCGGCCGATCCGCAGGCGCCCGGGTTCCCGGTCGGCCCAGCCGAGGAAGGTCTCCCCCGGCGGCAGCGGCGGAGCCCAGTAGGGATCGCCGATCTCCGGGCCGGCCATCGCGTCGAGCATCGCGGCGGCGTCGCGCACGGTGCGGGCCAAGGGGCCGCTGGTGCCCAGGCCGGTGACCTCGCTGCCGTAGGGCGCGTTGCTGACCCGACCGCGGGTGGGCTTGATCCCGACCAGCCCGTTGATGCTCGCGGGGATGCGGACCGAGCCGCCGCCGTCGCTGCCCTGGGCGAAGGGCACGAAACCGGCGGCGACGGCCACCGCGGCGCCGCCGCTCGAGCCGCCGGCGAGCAGCGAGGGATCCCACGGGCAGCGGGCCGGGCCGACGAGGTCGTTGTCGGTGTAGCAGGGGAAGCCGAACTCCGGCGTGCTCGTCTTGCCGACGCTGATCGTCCCGGCGTCGGCGAGCCGGGTGACGACGGCGTCGTCGACCTCGGGGACGAAGCCGGCCATGGCGGTCGAGCCGAACGACGTCGGCACCCCTGCGGTGTTGTTGAGGTCCTTGATCGCGGTGGGGACGCCGAGCAGCGGCGGCAGGTCCCCGCCCTCGCGCACCCGCGCCTCGGCCGCGGCCGCGGCAGCCCGGGCCTTCTCCGGGGTGACCGTGATGAACGCGCCCAGCCCGGCGTCCAGGGCGTCGATGCGGGCGAGCGCGTGGTCGACCAGCTCGGTCGGGCTCACCTCCCCGGCCCGGACGGCAGCGGCCTGCTCGAGCGCGGTGAGGTCGTGCAGCTGGGTCACGGGCGAGGACGCTAGCCCCCGCGGCCCTCGTGCAGGGCCCCAGCGCGAGCTCGCGAGTGCTGGGGGGCACGAAGGTCCTTCCTCAGGCGCTGACGCTCTCCGGCACGCCGAGCCACTCCCGCCAGCGCGGATCGACGGTGCGGGCGCCGAGCAGCCGCCAGGCCGCACCGCTGGGGGTGTGCGGCGGGTGCGGCAGCTTCCAGCCGAGCTCGGCCAGCGAGCGGTCGGCCTTGGTGTGGTTGCACCGGCGGCAGGCGGCCACCACGTTGTCCCAGGTGTGCGTACCCCCGCGGCTGCGCGGCACGACGTGGTCGATGCTCGTGGCCGTCCCTCCGCAGTAGACGCAGGTCTGCCCGTCCCGCGTGAAGACCGCCCGCCGTGACAGCGGCACCGACGCCGGGTACGGCACGCGGACGTAGCGGGTGAGCCGCGCGACGACGGGTACCGGCAGGCTCACCGTCTCGGCGTGCACCACGTCCGGGGTGACGTCGACCGACTCCGCCTTCGCGGCGAGGACCAGGACGATGGCCCGCCGGCTGGAGACGACGCACAGCGGTTCGTACGTGGCGTTGAGCAGCAGGGTGGCCCCGGTGGTGGCGGGCGCCGGCAGGGGGACGAGCGGCGGGACGGGGTCGCGACGCGAGCCCGGGTGACCCGCCGTCGACGACCCGGGCGCGGAACGCGGCACGGATCACCTCCGGACGCCCCGGACCACCGGGTGCTGCGCGACCCGCGGGCAGCCCCATTCTGACCCGGAAGAGGCCGGTCGGCGCAGTGGAAATCCGCGCCCGCCGCCTGCGACACCCGGCGGGCGTCCTCCGGCGGAGCTAGCGTGCCGGGATGCGCTACCCGGACGCCCCGCGCCTGGACCTCGTCGACGACCTGCACGGTCACCGCGTCGCCGACCCCTACCGCTGGCTCGAGGACCCCGCCGACCCCCGCACCCGGGAGTGGTCGGAGGCCCAGGACGCGCTGGCCGGCGAGGTGCTCTCCGCCCTTCCGATGCGCGCGCGGTTCGCCGAGCGACTGGAGCAGCTGGTGCACGCCGGCGCCGTCGGGGTGCCGGTGTGGCGCGGCGAGCGCGCCTTCTCCACCCGCCGCGACCCGGGGCAGGAGCACGCGGTCCTGCGGGTGCGGGAGGCCGACGGCACGGTGCGCGTGCTGGTCGACCCGATGGCCCTGGACCCGGAGGGGACGACGACGCTGGACGCCTGGTCGCCGTCGTGGGAGGGCGACCGGCTGGCCTACCAGGTGAGCACCGGCGGCGACGAGGAGTCGAAGCTCTACGTGCTCGACGTGGCCACCGGCGAGATCCTCGACGGCCCGGTCGACCGCTGCCGCTACTCCCCCGTCGGCTGGCTGCCCGGCGGCGAGGAGCTCTTCTACGTGCGCCGGCTCGCTCCGGACCAGGTGCCCGCCGGCGAGGAGCAGTTCCACCGCCGCGTGTGGCGCCACCGCGTGGGCAGCGACCCGGCCGACGACGTCCTCGTGCACGGGGAGGGGCTCGACCCGACCAACTACTACGGCGTCCGGACCAGCGCCGACGGCCGCTGGCTGATCGTCTCCGCCTCGGCCGGCACGGCACCGCGCGACGACGTCTGGCTCGCCGACCTCTCCGGCGACGGCACCCTCCGCGGCTTCCAGGTCGGCGTCGACGCGCAGACCACCGGCTGGGTCGCCCGCGACGGGCGGCTGTGGCTGGTGAGCGACCGGGGCACCCCGCGCCGGCGGCTGGCCGTCGCCGATCCCGCCGATCCCGCGACCTGGGCGCCGGAGGCCTGGCGCGACGTCGTGCCGCAGCAGGACGACGCCGTCCTCTCCGACGTCGCGCTCGTCGACGGCCCCGACGGCGACCTGCGGGTGCTGGCCGTGCACGCGGTCGACGCGACCGACCGCCTGTCGGTCTGGGCCGGGGACGGCGGCGGGCGACTCGGCGAGGTGCCCGTGGGTGGGGCGGGAGGCGGCACCGCCGGCAGCATCTCCGGGGTCAGCGCTCCTCCGCACGGCGGGACGACGGCGTGGGTGGGCTACACCGACTACGCCACACCGCCGTCGGTGCTGCGCTGGGACGCCACCGAGCCCGGTGAGCTCGGCACCTGGGAGCAGGCGCCCGTGGCCGGCGAGGTGCCGGCGCTGACCGTCGTGGAGACCCACGCGACGAGCAGGGACGGCACGCCGGTGCACCTGTTCGTCCTGTCGGGCACGGGCGCGCCCGACCACCCCCGCCCGACCGTGCTCTACGGCTACGGCGGCTTCAACGTCTCCCTGACCCCCGGCTACTCGGCGCAGGCCCTGTCCTGGGTGGCCGCCGGCGGCGTCTGGGCGGTCGCGAACCTGCGCGGCGGCTCCGAGCACGGCGAGGAGTGGCACCGGGCCGGCATGCGCGAGCGGAAGCAGAACGTGTTCGACGACTTCGCCGCGGCCGGGGAGCACCTGGTCGCCCAGGGCTGGACGACGCACGAGCAGCTCGGGATCTCCGGCGGCTCCAACGGCGGCCTGCTGGTGGGGGCCACGCTCACCCAGCGCCCCGACCTCGCCGCGGCCGTCGTCTGCAGCGCGCCACTGCTGGACATGGTCCGGTACGAGCTGTTCGGCCTGGGCCGCACGTGGAACGACGAGTACGGCACCGCCGAGGATCCCGCCGAGCTGGGCTGGCTGCTGGGGTACTCGCCGTACCACGCCGTCCGGGAGGGCACCGCCTATCCGGCGGTCCTCTTCACGACGTTCGAGTCGGACACCAGGGTCGACCCCCTGCACGGCCGCAAGCTGGCCGCCGCGCTGCAGCACGCCACCACCTCCGAGGCTCCGGTCGTGCTGCGACGGGAGACCTCCGTCGGGCACGGGGCGCGGGCGGTCAGCCGGACCGTCGGGCTCGCCGCCGACCAGCTCGCCTTCCTCGCCGCGCACACCGGTCTCGAATGAGATCGCGGAACGTGAGCGACCGGGCACAACCCGCCTCGGACTGACGTCGAGTCGCCGAGCTGACATCATTCCGGTAATGACCAGATCACCCACCGTATTTGCGGCGGACGATGGCGCCTCCGCCATCGGCTCGGTGCTGCGCAGCGTCGCCTGGTTCATGAGCCTCGGGATCGCCGTCGTCATGGTGCTGGGCGAGCTGGGCATCGACCCGGCGCCGATCGTCGCCGGCGCGGGCGTCGTCGGCTTCGGGCCGCCTGCGAGGTCCCGCCGCGGACGTGCGAGCGGTGGAGGGCAGGCGGTCCTGTCCCGGTACGGCGTCGGACTCCGGGTCGGCGACAGGAGCCAGCGGTACGCGCAGGTCGTGATCGACATGCCCGTGGCCCACGACACCGACCTCGAGCGGGCCCGCACGGTCGTGCAGGATGTCGCCGACGCGCTCCACACCGAGGAGGAACGGACCGACGTGCTGCTCGCCGAGCCAGAGTTCCTCGGCGTCGAGCAGATCACCACCGAGGGCGCGTTCCTGCGCCTGACCGTGCGGACGACCGACGCCGACCAGTGGCGGGTCGGCCGGGAGCTGCGGATGCGGCTCGAGGAGCGCTTCGTGGCCGAGGGCTTCCGGACCCCGCTGCCCTCGATCGGCAGCTCCTCCGGCAGCGGAACGGGGTCCCGCTGAGCGCGGCGGCGCCGGAGGACCCGTTCCTCCGCGCACCGGTGCGGCAGGCCACCTTCCGCGAGGTCTTCGCGGTGCGCGAGTTCCGGCCCATCTTCGGCACCTTCCTGCTGTCGGCGGCCGGCGACGAGCTCGCCCGCCTGGCCCTCACCGTCCTGGTCTACGCACGCACCGACTCCCCGCTGCTGGCGGCGCTCACCTTCGCGATCAGCTACCTGCCCTGGCTGATCGGCGGCCCGCTGCTGTCGGTGCTCGCCGACCGCTTTCCCCGCCACCAGGTGCTGATCGCGACCGACGCCGCCCGCGCGGTGCTCGTGGCGCTGATGGCGCTCCCCGGCGTGCCGCTGTGGTTGCTGCTGGCGCTCCTGTTCGTCGTGGGCATGTGCGCGCCGCCGTTCGAGGCGGCTCGCGCGGCGCTCATGGCCGACGTGATCGAGGGCGACCGGTACGCGGTGGCCACGTCCCTCACCGGGATCACCGTCCAGCTGGCCCAGGTGGGCGGCTTCCTCGCCGGCGGGGCGCTGCTCGCCGTCTTCTCGCCGAGCACGGCCCTGCTGATCGACGCCGCCACGTTCCTCGTCTCCGCCGTCTGGCTGTGGACGGGTCTGCAGCGGCGTCCCGCACCGGCGTCCGGGCCGTGCCCGGCCGGGCGTCCGTCGCTCTGGCGGGATGCGGTGGAGGGTCTGCAGTTCATCGGGCGCAGCCCGCGGCTGCTGGCCATCGTGGGCGTGGCCTGGCTCACGACCGGGTTCCTCTACGCCCCGGAGGGCATCGCCGCGCCGCTGGTCGACGAGATCGGCCGGGGGGCCACGGCGGTCGGCCTGCTGCTGGCCGCCAACCCGCTGGGCCTCACGATCGGCGGGCTGGTGATCGCCCGGCTGGTGCCGCCGGAGCGGCGCGAGGACCTGGTCGCGCCCCTGGTCGTCGCCTCCCTGCTGCCGGTGCTGGCCGGTGGCCTGCTCGTCGTCCTGACCGGGCCGGGCGCCGGCACGTTCTGGGCGCTGGTGGCCCTGCTCTTCCTCTCGGGGCTGGCCGGCGCCTGGACGATCCCGCTCAACGTCGCCTTCGTGCAGGCGGTTCCCAGCGCCTACCGCGGCCGCGCGTTCGGCGTGGCCGCGAGCGGCCTGGCCGGCGTCCAGGGCATCGGCGCGCTGCTGTCGGGCCTGGCCGCCGAGGGCACCGCGCCCTCCGCTGTGGTGGCGGTCGCGGGCGGGCTCGGAATGATCGCCGTCGCGCCGGCGCTGACTGCCTATCGACGGACGCGGAACCTCGCGCCGGTCGAGGTCGAGGCTGAAGGAGCACCCGGGGCATGAGCGAGGCGAGGCAGTCCCTGCCGTCGGCGCGGACCTTCTACGACGAGGTCGGCGGCGAGCCCACCTTCCGCCGGCTCGTGCAGCGGTTCTACGCCGCCGTCCGCACCGATCCGGTGCTGCAGCCGATGTACCCCCAGGACGACTGGGAGGGTGCCGAGACGCGGCTCCGCGGTTTCCTCGAGCAGTACTGGGGCGGGCCCACCACGTACTCGCAGGAGCGCGGCCACCCGCGGCTGCGCATGCGGCACGCCCCCTTCGCCATCGGGCCGGTCGAGCGGGACGCGTGGTTGTCGCACATGCGCGCCGCCGTCGACTCGCTGGAGCTGCCCCCCGAGCAGGACGCGACGCTGTGGGGTTACCTGGAGATGGCGGCCCGCAGCATGCAGAACCGGTAAGGGCCCCGCTGCCCCCCACCACTCGCGAGCTCGCGGCGGGGCCCTGCAGCGGGGCCGCCGCGGGCCGCGCCCGCATCAGACCACGAACCTCGAGGAGTCCGGTGTCCCCGGCGCTGAGCACTGCCCTGTCCCGGCCTCGTCCAGAGGCTCGTCCCGAGCCTGCGAGAGGTGAGGGGGACGAGGTCCTTCCATGGTGGCGGGACACGGTCTTCTACCAGATCTACATCCGCAGCTTCGCCGACGGGAACGGCGACGGGGTGGGCGATCTGGCCGGCATCCGGTCCCGCCTGCCCTACCTGGCGCAGCTCGGGGTCGGCGCCCTGTGGATCACGCCGTTCTACCCGTCGCCGATGGCCGACCACGGCTACGACGTGGCCGATCCGCGCGACGTCGAGCCGGTGTTCGGCGACCTGGCGGAGTTCGACGCGCTGCTGGCCGAGGCGCACGACCTCGGCATCCGGGTGACCGTCGACCTGGTGCCCAACCACAGCTCGCACGACCACGAGTGGTTCCAGGCGGCGCTGGCCGCGGGCCCGGGATCGCCCGAGCGGGCGCGCTACCACTTCCGGAACGGCCTCGGCGCCGACGGCGCGGAACCACCGAACAACTGGCCGTCGGTGTTCGGCGGTCCGGCATGGACCCGCGTGCCCGACGGGCAGTGGTACCTGCACATCTTCGCGCCGGAGCAGCCGGACCTGAACTTCGCCAACCCGGAGGTCGTCGCCGACCTCGAGGAGACGATGCGGTTCTGGCTCGACCGCGGCGTCGACGGGTTCCGGATCGACGTCGCCCACGGCATGGCCAAGCCCGACGGGCTGCCGGACATGCTCCCGATGGAGGACACCGGCCTGCTCGACGACCACGGCCCCGGTGACCACCGCTTCGACCAGGACGGCGTGCACCTCGTGCACCGGCGGATCCGGGCGGTCCTCGACCGGTACCCCGGGACGATGGCCGTCGGCGAGGTGTGGGTGTCCGACGACGACCGGCTGGCCCAGTACCTCCGCGAGGACGAGCTGCAGCTGGCGTTCAACTTCAAGCTGCTGACGGCGGAGTGGACACCCGACGGCCTGCGCGACGCGATCACCCACTCGCTGGCCGCCGTCGAGGGGACGCCGGCCCCGGCCTGCTGGGTGCTGTCGAACCACGACCGCCCGCGGCACGTGACCCGCTACGGCGACGGCGAGGTCGGCACCCGGCGGGCGCGGGCGGCGGCGCTGCTCCAGCTGGCCCTGCCGGGAGCGGCCTACATCTACAACGGCGACGAGCTGGGCATGCCCGACGTCGACCTCCCCGACGAGATGCTGCAGGACCCGATGTGGCTCCGCTCCGGTGGCGCCGAGCGCGGCCGCGACGCCTGCCGCATACCGGTGCCGTGGTCGGGCACCGAGCCGTCCTACGGGTTCTCCTCGCGCCCGGACACCTGGCTGCCCATGCCGGAGGGCTGGGGCCCGCTGACGGCCGAGGCGCAGGCGGCGGACGACAGCTCGATGCTGACGCTGTACCGGAAGGCGCTGGCCCTGCGGTCGTCCTCTGCATTCGGGGACGAGGGCCTGCAGTGGTTGCCGGCGCCGGCCGGGTGCCTCGCCTTCCGCCGTTCCGGAGGGCTGGTCTGCCTGGTGAACCTCTCCGGCGCAGCGGTTCCGCTGCCCGAGGGCCGGGTGCTGCTCGGCAGCGCGCCGGTCGACGACGGGACCGTGCCCGACGACGCCGCGGTCTGGCTGCTGGCCTGACCGCGGCCGTGCCCGTGCCCGTCCCTCCGGTAGCTTCCGGCGCGTGAAGTCCCGGGATCTCGCCTACATCGCCCTGTTCGCCGCCATCACGGCGGTGCTCGGGCTCCTGCCGCCGGTACCGGTGCCGGGCATCCCGGTGCCGGTCACGGCGCAGACCCTCGGCGTCATGCTGGCCGGCTCGGTGCTCGGTGCCCGCCGCGGTGGCCTGGCCCTGCTGACCTTCCTGGTCGTCGTCGCGGTCGGGGCGCCGCTGCTGTCCGGTGGCCGCGGCGGGCTCGCCGTCTTCGTCGGCCCGTCCGCCGGGTACCTCTACAGCTGGCCGATCGCGGCGTTCGTCATCGGGCTCCTGACCCAGCTGGCCTGGCGCCGGTTCAACCTGGCGTGGGCGATGGTCGCCAACCTGGTCGGCGGCATCGCCGTCATCTACGCGATCGGCATCCCCTTCACCGCCCTCTTCGGCGACGTGTCGCTGAAGGCCTCGGCGATCGGCGCGCTGGCGTTCATCCCCGGGGACCTCGTGAAGGCGGTCGCCGCCTCGGTGGTGGCCGTGGCCGTCCGCCGGGCCTATCCGGTGATCGAGCTGCCCGCCGGGCGGCCGGCGGCGGGCTGACCGTGCGCTGGGGACGGCGCGCGGCCGCCGTCGCGGAGGCCGGTGCCCTGCCGCGGACGTCGATCGAGCTGCGCGACGTCTCGCACTCCTACGGCGACCGGGCGGTCCTGCACGACGTCACGATCCGTCTGGGCGAGGCCCGGGTGGGCGTGGTGGGCGCGAACGGCTCGGGCAAGAGCACGTTCGCCCGGCTGCTCAACGGCCTGGTGATCCCCTCGGCGGGCAGCGTCCTCGTCGACGGGCTGGACACCCGTACCCGGCTGCGGGAGGTGCGCCGACGGGTGGGCTTCGTGTTCCAGGACCCCGACGCCCAGATCGTGCACCCGACCGTGGCCGAGGACGTCGAGTTCGGCCTCACCAACCTGGGGGTGGACGCCGACGAGCGCGCGCGGCGGGTCGACGACGTGCTGACCCGGTACGGCCTGGCCGGGCACCGCGACCACCCGGCCCACCTGCTCTCGGGTGGGCAGAAGCAGCTGCTCGCGATCGCCGGGGTGCTGGTCATGCGGCCGCAGCGGGTGGTGTTCGACGAGCCCACGACCCTCCTGGACCTGGCCAACACCCGGCGGATCGCCCGGGTGATCGACGAGCTGGAGCAGGACGTGGTCGTGGTCACCCACCACCTCGACCTGCTTGCCGGGTTCGACCGGGTCCTGGTGTTCGAGGACGGCCGGGTGGCCGCCGACGGCGCGCCCGCCGAGACCCTGCGCTGGTACGTGGACCGGTTGTCGTGACCCCGACCGCATCCGGGGGGCGGACGCCGTGACGCTCGCGCTCTACGTGCCCGTGGCCAGCCCCGTGCACCGGGCGCCCGCCGGGCTGAAGCTGGCCCTGCTGGCCGGCCTCGGTGCGGGGCTGTTCCTGGTGCAGGACCTGGCCGTGGTGCTCGGCGCGCTCGCCGCCGTTCTCGGGATCGGCCTGGGGGTGGCCCGGCTGCCGGTCCGCGCCCTCGTCGCCCAGGTGCGCCCGGTCTGGCCGTGGCTGGCGGTGCTGCTCGCGTTCCACCTGGTGGTCACCGACTGGCACACCGGAACGCTGGCGGTCGCGCGGCTGCTGACCCTGGTGCTGGCCGCCGCCGTGGTGACCGCGACCACGCGGGTCACCGCGCTCGTCGCCGTCGTCGAGTGGCTGGTCCGGCCGCTGGCGGTGGTCGGGGTCCGTCCGGCGCGGGTCGGCCTGGTGATCGCGATGACCCTGCGGTTCGTGCCGCTGATCGCCGAGCGGGCCCAGCGCATCCGGGAGGCGCAGGCCGCCCGCGGGGCGACCGGCATGCGCCTGGGCATGCTGGTGCCGCTGCTCGTGCAGGTCCTCCGGCTGGCCGCCACGCTCGGTGAGGCGCTCGACGCCCGGGGGGCCGACGCCCCGGCGTCCCCGGCCCGCCGCCGGAC
>DASPIH010000192.1:0-21812 GCA_035629195.1 Blastococcus sp.
AGCCACGGGCCGTTCGAGCGGTCCGGCGCGCACCCGCGCCGAGCTGGCCGCCCGGGCCGGCTCCTCGTCCGCGGCCTCGTTCAGCGCCCGCTCCCGCCGGGGCCGCTGAGACCGGGAGAGGGCGGCAGGACGTCTCCTGCCGCCCTTCCCCGTCGGCCCTCCGCAGGGCCGCCGCGAGCGCCCGAGTGGCGGGGGGCTCGGGTCCCGCCGCCCTCCGGCCCCGTACCGGGTCCCGCCCTGAGCCTGCGAAGGGTGGGGAGGACGGGGTCCCGCCGCCCTTCGGCCCTCTGCAGGGCCCCGCCGCGAGCGTGCGAGTGGCGGGAGGCAGAGGGTCCTTTTCAGTTGCCGCTGGCGAACGCGGCGTCGAAGGCGGCCGCCGGCGGGTCGAACGCCAGCCGGCGCACGAACTCCAGCGCCTCGGGAGCCCCGACGAGCCGGTCCATGCCGGCGTCCTCCCACTCCACCGAGATCGGCCCGTCGTAGCCGATGGTGTTGAGCATCCGGAAGCAGGCCTCCCACGGGACGTCACCGTGCCCGGTGGAGACGAAGTCCCAGCCGCGCCGGGGGTCGGCCCAGGGCAGGTGCGAGCCCATCCGGCCGTTGCGCCCGTTGCCCACCTGCTTCTTCGCGTCCTTGCAGTCGACGTGGTAGATCCGGTCCCTGAAGTCCCAGATGAAGGAGACCGGGTCCAGGTCCTGCCACACGAAGTGGCTCGGGTCCCAGTTCAGCCCGAACGCCTCCCGGTGGCCGATCGCCTCCATCGTGCGGACCGTCGTCCAGTAGTCGTAGGCGATCTCCGACGGGTGCACCTCGTGGGCGAACCGCACGCCGACCTCGTCGAAGACGTCGAGGATCGGGTTCCAGCGCGCGGCGAAGTCGGCGTAGCCGTCCTCGATCATCGACTCGGGCACCGGCGGGAACATCGCCACGGTCTTCCAGATCTTCGATCCGGTGAACCCGACGACGGTCGGAACACCCAGCCTGGCGGCCGCCCGCGCGGTCGTCTTCATCTCCTCGGCCGCCCGCTGCCGGACGCCCTCCGGATCGCCGTCGCCCCAGACGCGGGGGTGGACCATGCCGCGGTGCCGCTCGTCGATCGGGTCGTCGCAGACGGCCTGGCCGTTGAGGTGGTTGGAGATCGCGAACACCTGCAACCCGTGCTTCTCCAGCAGGGCCAGGCGCTCGGCGACGTAGGAGTCGTCGGTCGCGGCGCGCTCGACGTCGAGGTGGTCGCCCCAGCAGGCGATCTCCAGGCCGTCGTAGCCCCATCCGGAGGCGAGCCGGCACACCTCCTCGAACGGCAGGTCGGCCCACTGGCCGGTGAACAGGGTGACGGGACGGGGCATCGGGGTCTCCAGCAGCTTCCGGTCAGACGTCGGTCATGGTGGAGCGGTCGGCGGCACTGCGCTCGACCGCCGCGAGGACCCGCTGCACCTGCAGTCCGTCGGCGAACGACGGGGTCGGGTCCTCGCCCTGGGCGATGGCGGTCAGCAGGTCCACGACCTGGTGGGTGAAGCCGTGCTCGTAGCCGAGGCCGTGCCCGGGGGGCCACCAGGCGGCCAGGTAGGGGTGGTCGGGCTCGGTGACCACGATGCGGCGGAACCCGGCCGTCGCGGCGGGATCGGTCGCGTCGAGGAAGTGCAGGACGTTCATGTCCTCGAAGTCGAACGCCAGGCTGCCGGCCGAGCCGTTGATCTCGATGCGGATCGCGTTCTTGCGGCCGGTGGCGAAACGGGTCGCCTCGAAGACGCCGAACGCACCGCCGTCGAAGCGCGCCAGGAACGCTGCGGCGTCGTCCACGGTCACCTGGCCGACCCCCGTGCCGCCGACACCCGACAGGGCGCCGCCGGCGGAAGCCAGCGGCCGCTCCCCGACGAACGTCTGGAGCATGCCGCTGACGCCGGTGATCGCCTGGCCGGTGATGTGCTGCGTGAGGTCGACGATGTGCGCGCCGATGTCACCGAGCGCGCCGGAGCCGGCCTTGTCCTTCTCCAGCCGCCAGGACATCGGCGCCTCGGGGTCGGCGATCCAGTCCTGCAGGTACTGGGCCCGCACGTGCCGGATCTCGCCGATCCGGCCCTCGCTCACGAGCTGACGGGCCAGCCCGATGGCCGGCACCCGCCGGTAGGTGAAGCCGACCATGGAGCGCACCCCGGCGGTGGCGGCGCGGGCGGCGGCCTCGGCCATCGCCTCCGCCTCGGCCACGCTGTTGGCGAGAGGCTTCTCGCAGAGCACGTGCTTGCCCGCCTCGAGTGCGGCGATGGCGATCTCGGCGTGGGTGTCCCCCGGCGTGCAGATGTCGACCACGTCGACGTCGTCGCGCTCGACGACCCTGCGCCAGTCGGTCTCGGTGGCGGCCCAGCCCAGGCGGCCTGCGGCGTCGGTGACCGCCGCCTGGTCGCGGCCGGCCAGCACCGCCAGTCGCGGCTCCAGCGGGAGGTCGAAGAAGCGGGGGGCGGTGCGCCACGCGTGGGAGTGCGCCGCACCCATGAACGCGTAGCCGATGAGGCCCACGCCGAGGGGCGGGCGGCCGGGGGATGTCATGGAAGCTCCTCGGATGTGCCGGGGCCGCCGGGCGGCGGACGTGCCGCCCGGCGGCCCCGGTCAGCGGATCAGGACTCGAACGCGCTGTCGATGTAGTCCTCGACGTTCTCGGCGGTGACCACGGGGGCGTTCAGGACGATCTGCCGCGGCACCTCCCGGGAGACGACGTCGGACAGGCTCTTGTCCTGGGCGACGAGGCGGGCCAGGGCGATGCCGTCGGCGGCCTGCGTCGCCGGGTAGATGACCGTGGCCTGCAGGACCGTGTTCCCCTCCTGGATGGCCCGCATCGCGTTCGCCGACCCGGCGCCGCCGACCATGAAGAACTCGTCGCGGCCGGCGTTCTCGATGGCGGCCAGGACGCCGACGCCCTGGTCGTCGTCGTGGTTCCAGATGGCGTCGATCCGGGGGGCGGCCTGCAGCAGGTTCGAGGCGGCCTCCTCCCCGCCCTCGACGGTGAAGTCCGCGGCGACCCGGTTGCTCACCTCGAGCCCGCAGTCGGCGAGCGCGTCGGCGAAGCCCTGGCTGCGCTCCTGGGTCAGCGGCAGCGAGTCGATGCCGGCGATCTCGGCGATCACGGCGTCGGGCTGGTCGCCCAGCTCCTCGCAGATGTAGGTGCCGGCCGAGACGCCCATCCCGTAGTTGTCGCCGAGGACGGTGGCGCGCGCGGCGAACGGGCTGTCGAACTCGCGGTCGACGTTGATGACCGGGATGCCGGCCTCCATCGCCTGGAGCGCCACCGGGGTCATCGCCGCACCGTCGAAGGGCAGCAGCACGATGGCGTCGACGCCGTCGTTGATGAACGTCTCGACCTGGCTGATCTGGGCGCTCACGTCGTTGGTGCCCTCGGCGACGACGAGCTCGACGTCCTCGTAGCGCTCCGCCTCGGCCCGCGCGGCCTCGGTGATGCCGGCCATCCAGCCGTGGTCGGCGGCCGGCGCGGAGAAGCCGATGGTGACGGTCTCACCGGCATCGTCGTTGGCGCTGGCCGCGTTGTTCCCGCCACTCCCGCCGGAGCTCTCCGGGGTGTTGCCGGTGCACGCGGTCAGGAGCACTCCGGCGCCGACCAGGGCCGCCGTCGTGGACGCCAGGCGGCGGTACGGGCGCTGCCTCGTTGCAGACATGTTCTCTCCTCGGTATCGCCTCCCTGGCTCGTATCGGCCAGGTCGTCGGGGGTGGGTCGTCGGGTGGTTGTTCTGGACAGGTGGTGCAGCCGGTGCGGGCTCAGGCCCCCGGCCGGTCCGCGCTCGCGCCCGGTCGGGCGCCGCCGGGACCGCCGTCAGCGCCGGTCCCTCCGGACACGGCTCCGGCCGGCGATCCCTGCACGACCGCCCTCCCGGCGGCCGGTGCACCGCCGCCCGGGCGCCGGAAGGCGAAGCCGCCCGTCGCCAGCCGCTGCTGGAGCAGGACTGCGGCCACGATGATCACGCCGCGCGCCACGGCCTGGGCCGAGCTCGACAGGTTGTTCAGCGTGAAGACGTTCCCCAGGGTGGTGAAGATCAGCACACCCAGGACGGTGCCGACGATCGTGCCGCGACCACCGATGAGCAGCGTTCCGCCGATGACGACCGCCGCGATCGCGTCCAGCTCGTAGAGCGTGCCGTGGGTGGAACTGCCGGTCGTCGTCCGCGCCATGATCATCACGGCCGCGATGCCGCAGGTGAGCCCGGAGAGGACGTAGAGCTTCACCGTGTGCCGCTGCACCCGGATGCCGGCCAGCCGGGCGGCCTCGGCATTGCCGCCGACGGCGAAGGTGCGACGGCCGAACGTCGTCCGGTTCAGCAGCACCCAGCCGGCCACGGCGACCAGCGCGAAGATGATGACCAGCGTCGGGATGCCGAGCACGTCGCCGGAGAAGAAGGACAGGAACGCCTCGTTCCGGACCACCTGGGTGCGCCGGTTCGCGATGATCTCCGCCAGGCCACGGGCCGCGGCCAGCATCGCGAGCGTCGCGATGAACGCGGCCAGCCTGCCGTAGGCGATCACCAGGCCGTTGACCAGCCCGGCGACGCTGCCGACGACGATCGCGGTGAGCACCATGACGATCCAGTGCACGTCCTCGGCCATCTGCTGGGTGGCCAGCGTCGTGGCCCACACCGACGAGAGGGCGACCAGCGCCCCCACCGACAGGTCGATCCCGCCGCCGATGATCACGAAGGTCATGCCGACGCTGACCACGCCGATGACGGCGGCCAGCCGCAGGATGGTCAGGACGTTGTCGATGTCGGCGAACCGGTCGCCGGCGGTGACCACCCCGACGATGCAGAGGATGGCGAGCGCCACGACCAGGCCGAGGTTGCGGCCGGCCGGGCCGGCCATGAAGCCGCTCCCGCCGCCGCGCCGCTCCGGTGCCGTCTCCTCGGGGGCCGGCGTGCTGCTGCCCGCTCCCCCGGTCGTCGTCGTCGTGCTTCCGCTCATGCCACGTCCCCTTCGGACTGCGTTGCACGGGAAGCGGCGCCTACTCCGTGCGCCGTCCCCTCCATGACCAGGTCGAGCACGCGGTGCTCGTCGAGCGCGCCGGCCGGCTGCTCGGTGACGACGGCGCCGTCGGCGATGACCAGGACCCGGTCGGCCAGGCCGAGGACCTCCGGGATCTCGCTGGACACCACGACGACGGCCACCCCGCGGTCGGCCAGCGTGCGCACGAGCGCGTAGATCTCCGACCGTGCGCCCACGTCGACGCCGCGGGTCGGCTCGTCGAGCAGCAGCACACGGCAGTTCCGCAGGAGCCAGCGGGCCAGGACGACCTTCTGCTGGTTCCCGCCGGAGAGGGTGCGCACCTCGCGGTCCACGTCGCCGGGGCGCACGTCCAGCGACCGGACCTGCTCCCGGGCCGCGGCCTTCTCCGCACTACCGCTGAGGAAGCCGCCGCGGGCGAACCGGGCCAGGCTGGAGATGCTGATGTTGCGGTAGACCGAGTCGCCGAGCAGCAGCGCCTGGCTCTTGCGCTCCTCGGGAGCCAGCCCGACCCCGGCCTCGACGGCCCCGCCGACGTCGCCGGGGCGCAGCCGCCGGCCGGCCACGCGGACGGTGCCGCTGGTGGCCCGGCGGGCGCCGAAGACGGTCTCCAGGATCTCCGAGCGGCCGGATCCGACCAGGCCGGCCAGACCCACGATCTCGCCCGGCCGGACGGAGAAAGAGACGTCGGAGAAGCTGCCGCGCAGGCCCAGTCCCTCGACCTCCAGCAGCGGCGCCGCGGTCTGCTCGGGCGTCGTGCGGCGCTCCGGGAAGACGTACTCGATGGTCCGGCCGGTCATGAGGCTGATGACCTCGCGGGTCGGTGTCTCGCGGGCCGGCAGGCCGGTGGCCACCGTGCGGCCGTCCTTGAGGACGGTGATCCGGTCGCCGATCTGCCTGATCTCCTCCAGCCGGTGGGAGATGTAGACGACGGCGACGCCGTGGGCGGTGAGGTCGCGGACGACGGTGAACAGCCGCCCGACCTCTTCGTTGTCCAGGACCGCGGAGGGCTCGTCCATGACGATCAGCCGAGCGTCCTGCGACAGCGCCCTGGCCATGCTGACCATCTGCTGGGCCGCGGCCGACAGGGAGCCCACCTCGGCCGTGGGCCGGATCTCCGGGTGCCCCAGCCGGGTGAGCAGCGCTGCGGCCGCCCGGTTCGCCGACGCCATGCGGGCGAAGCCGAACCGCGCGTGCTCCCGACCGAGGAACACGTTGTCGGCGACGCTCAGGCCGGGCACCAGGTCGAGCTCCTGGTAGATCGTGGCGATGCCGTGCGACATCGCGGCCTGCGGATCGCCCAGGGTGACCGGCTCGCCGAGCCAGGTGATCGTGCCGGCATCGGGCTGATGGGCGCCCGCCAGCACCTTGATCAGGGTGGACTTGCCGGCGCCGTTCTGGCCCAGCAGGCAGTGCACCTCACCGGGGCGCACGTCGAGGTCGACGCCGTCCAGCGCCCGCACCCCGGGAAAGGTCTTGACGATGCCGTGCATCTCCAGCAGCGCACCGCTGTCGGCACCGCCTCGCCCCGCCGGTGCACCCACTCCGGGCCTCCTCCGCACTTATGTTCACCGTTGACCATTAGTCTGCTGGGGCGACAACATATGTTCCAGGTCACACCGGGTCAAGGCGCTGCGCGCGAGTTACCGAACCGAGACGAAGGCACCGCGGTCCGCCCGGACCGCACCGCGGCCAGGTGCCGTCCCCTCGAAGGCGGAGCCGTCGAGTCGTGCCCGCGCGGACCCCTCCGGGGCCCACTCGGCGCGCGACAGAACCGTCGCGGTGCCGTCCGGAGAACGGCCGTGCCTCAGCAGGACCGCGGTGCTACCTCGCGAGCGCCTGGTGGACGGAGTCCTCGTCCAGGTACTGCTCGATGGCCATGAGCGCGGCGCCCACGCGGCCGGACAGGTCGGGAGCGTCGCTCACCGTGATCTCCAGTGCTCGCGCGGCCAGCGGCATGGACCGCTGGTAGACCGCCTCGCGGATGCCTGCCAGCAGCGGAACGCCGGCCTGCGCGACGCCACCGCTCATGACGATGCGGTGCGGGTTGAAGAAGTTGACCAGCGCGGCCAGCACGGTGCCGATCGTGCGGCCTGCCGAGCGGACCAGCTCGAGGGCGACGCCGTTCCCCTGCGCGGCCAGCCGGACGACCTCCCTGATGCTGTCGGCCGGCAACCCGGCGGCGACGGCGTCGCGCAGCAACGCCGCGCCTCCCGCGACGGCCTCCAGGCAGTTCTCCTGCCCGCACCGGCAGACCACGGTCCGCCCGTCGGGCTGCGCGACGTAGATGTGCCCGATGTCGCCGGCACTGCCTTGGGCGCCGCGGTACACCCGTCCGTCGACGATGACGCCGCAGCCGATGCCGGTGCCGACCTTGACGACCAGCACGTCCTGGACCGAGCCGGCCACACCCATCTCGCCCAGCGCCATGACGTTGACGTCGTTGTCGACGTAGACCGGGCACTCGTAGCGCCCGAAGGCGCTCGGGATCGGGTGGTCGTGCCAGCCCGGCATGATCGGCGGGTGCGACGGCCGCCCCGTCGAGAACTCGACCGGGCCCGGCACGCCGACGCCGACGGCACAGACGTCGGCAGGGGTCAGGCCGGCCTCGGCCAGCACCGCCTGGGCCAGCCGGTCGACCTCGGCGAGCACGGGGACCGGGCCGTCGGCGATGTCGATGGGGTGCCCGACGGTGGCGAGGATCTGCGCCGACAGGTCGGTGACCGCGACGTCGACGCTGGTGACGCCGAGGTCCACCGCGAGCACGCAGCCGGCCCGGCTGTTGAACTGCAGCAGGGTCGGTGGCCGGCCTCCGGTGCTCCAGCCTCGCCCACCCTCCTCCAGGAGCTTGGCGGCGATCAGCTGGTCGACCCGGGCGCTCACGGTGTTGCGTGACGCGCCGGTCAGCGCCACCAGGTCCGCCCGGCTCCGCGCGCGGCCGGTCCGCACATGGCGCAGCAGCGCGCCGGCCGAGGCAGAGGTGGTCGCCACGAGGTCATAGTGGCACGCATGGGCCGCCCGTCCCGGAGACGTGCAGCGGATCGTGTCCACTCCCCCGGCGATCGTCCCCCACGGCCGCGGGCACGGCGCGGACCAGCGATGATGGCGCGCCCCGGATCTCGGTCGGCGTCATCCTGAACAGCGGGGTCGGCAAGCGCGCCGCCGACGAGCAGGCCGCAGCCGGCAGGCACGACTACTCCGCCACCGGCACGTATCCGTTCCTCGGCACGATGCAGCCGACGCAGTTCGCCAGGGCCCTGTCGACGTCGGAGATCGTGATCGGCGCCGCGCTGCTGACGCCCTTCGCGCCGTCGGCGATCGCCGGCGCCGCCCTGACCGTCTCCTCCGGCGGGCTGCTCGGCCTCTACCTCGATACGCCCGGCATGAGGTCGTCGCGGCGACGGCCGGCGGACCCGTGGAGACCCTCCTCGTCCCCGACCTCCCGCACACGCTGCGCCGGCAGCGGAGGCGCGCCTCGCCCAGCGCCTACGAGCGCGAGCTGGAGCGCCCGGTGGACGCACAGGTCGTCGACACGGTGGTCACTTGGTGCAACCAGGCGACCACGCCTACCGACGGCGCGACGGCACGCCGACCGTCGCACGGAAACCCCTTCCGCCGGGTCCGAGGATCGCGGTTCCATGACGGTCGCCGGCCTCGGTGGCCTGCCCCTGGAGGAGGTCCCCGTGCGCGCCTGGAACGCCCGTTCGACGGTCCTGCGCCTGGCCGCCGCGATGACGGGGCTGACCCTGGTGATGACCGGCTGCGGCTCCGACGACGACACCGCCGACTCCGATGCCGCCGTCGCGACCGAGAGCGAGACCGCGCCGTCGTCGCCCAGCTCGCCGGCGACGTCCACCTCGTCCTCCGCGCCGCCCGGGGAGCAGGAGGCGGAGGCCGTCGACGCGGCGCTCGTGGACTTCGCCATCGAGCTCGACGAGGACAGCTTCGCGGCCGGCACGTACGAGTTCGCCGTGACGAACGAGGGCGACGCCAGCCACGACTTCGTGGTCGAGCGCGACGGCGAGGACGTCGCTGCGACGCAGGTGCTCCAGTCGGGGCAGTCGGAGACCCTCGCGGTGGACCTCGAACCCGGCACCTACGTCTTCTACTGCTCGGTCGGGAACCACCGGGGAATGGGCATGGAGGTCACCGTGGAGGTCGCCTGATGATCACTACCACCACGGTCCGGGCTCGGCGCTCGGGCCCGCTGACCTGGATCCTGCGCGTGGTCGGTGCGGTTCTGCTCGCCGCGATGGCCTGGATCCACTGGGACCTGTGGCTCGACGGCTACCGGACCATCGACGTCATCGGGCCGGCGTTCCTGCTCAACGCCGTCGCGGGGTTCGCCCTCGCGGTCGTGCTTCTGGTGGTGCCCCGGCGGCTGCTGTGGCCGGCCGCCGCCCTCGGTGCCCTGACCGCGCTCGGAAGCCTCGCCGCGCTGCTCCTGTCGACCACCGTGGGCCTGTTCGGGTTCGTCGAGAGCACCGCGGCACCGCTGTGGTGGGAGACGTTCTGGATCGAGGCGGCCGCGGTCGTCGTCCTGGCCGTCCTCGCCGTCGTCGCCCGGCGACGACCCGCGTGACCGGTGCGGGCGGGCGACGGTACGCCCGCCCGCACCGGCTGGGGTCAGCGGACGCCGAGCAGGTGCTCCATGGCCAGCTGGTCCAGCCGCTCGAACTGCAATCCGCGCTCACCGAGGGTCTGCGGGTCGTGCGCCTCGTTCCGCAGCGCGTCGAGGCTCTCGCCCTCGCCCAGCGTCGGAACGGCGAGCTCGCCCACGCGCGCGGCCTCCAGCGCCTCGGCGACCTCGGGATCGGCCCGGAAGGCCAGCGCCTTCTCCTTGAGGATCAGGTAGTTGCGCATGCAGGCGCGGGCGGTCTCCCAGACGCCGTCGATGTCCTCGGTCCGCGGCGGCTTGTAGTCGAAGTGCAGGTAGCCGTCGTACGCGCGGCCCGACCCGCCGCCGAGCAGCGTGTCCACGGTCCAGAAGGCGCCCCGCAGGTTGCCCGCACCGAAGCGCAGGTCCTGGTCGAAGCGCGGCCCGTGCTGGCCGTTGAGGTCGACGTGGAAGAGCTTGTCGTGCCACAGCGCCTGGGCGATGCCCTGGGCGAAGTTCAGGCCGGCCATCTCCTCGTGCCCCACCTCGGGGTTGAGGCCGACGCGGGTCGGCTCCTCGAGCTCGTTGATGAAGGCGATGGCGTGCCCGATGGTCGGCAGGAGGATGTCGCCGCGCGGCTCGTTCGGCTTGGGCTCCAGGGCGAAGCGGATGCCGTAGCCCTTGTCGCGCACGTAGGCGCAGAGGACGTCGAGGCCCTCCTTGTACCGGTCCAGCGCGGCGGAGACGTCCTTGCTGCCGCCCGACTCCGCGCCCTCGCGGCCGCCCCACAGCACGTAGGTCTCGGCGCCCAGCTCGGCGGCGAGGTCGATGTTGCGCAGCACCTTGGCCAGCGCGTACCGGCGGACGGCGCGGTCGTTGGAGGTGAAGCCGCCGTCCTTGAACACCGGGGCGCCGAACAGGTTGGTCGTGGCCATCTCCACGCCCATGCCGGTCTCGGCGAGCGCCTTCTTGAACCGGTCGATGGTCGCGTCGCGGGTGGCGTCGTCGGGCACCAGGTCGTCGTCGTGGAAGGTGACGGCGGCCGCGCCGAGTTCGGCGAGCCGGTGCACGGCCTCCACCGGGTCCAGCGGCGGGCGCACGGCGCCACCGAAGACGTCGACCCCCTGCCAGCCCACGGTCCAGAGCCCGAAGCTGAACTTGTCGTCCTTGGTGGGGGTGAAGCGGTCGGTCATGCGGAGAACTCCGTCCGGATGGTGCGTGGACACCGGGTCGGCGACCCGGTGGACGAGCGAGCGGGCGTCGCGAGGGCGGCGGCAGGCCGGCCGGGCGCCGTCATCGGAGTTCCACCCCGGCCGGTTCCAGGACCGGCGTTGGTGCGAGCGTGGGGTCGTCGAAGACGCTCTCCAGGACGACGTGCGCGCCACCGCGGACCGCTGCCGTGAAGCCGAGGGTGGAGAGCACCACGCGGGCCCCGGCCATGTCCGGGCCCAGCACGCGCGACTCCAGCTCCGCCAGCAGCGACTCCATGAGGAACCGGCCGAGCACGGCGAAGTAGCCGCCCAGCAGCACGACCCGCGGGTTGAAGATGTTGATCAGCACGGCGGCGCCGGTGCCGAGCGAGGTCCCCACCTGGCGCAGCGCGGTGAGCGTCCGGGCATCGCCGGCCTCGGCGCGGCGCGCCACCTCGGCGAGGCGGGTCTCCAGGTCGCGGCCGGGATCGCGCACCGGGTCGCCGGGGTCGGCCGCCGCGCGCAGCAGCGCGGACAGGCCGACGACCGTCTCCCAGCAACCGCGCCGGCCGCAGCCGCAGACGACGTCCGGATCGCCCAGCGACGTGTGCCCCACCTCGCCGGAGAGCCCGCCGGCTCCGCGCAGCAGCCGGCCGGCCACGATGACGCCACCGCCGACACCCACCTCACCGGTCAGGTACACCAGATCCGGCGTGCGGGCCTCGGATCCCATCGCCCACTCGGCGATCGCGGAGAGGTTCGCGTCGTTCTCGACCCGGACCGGGAAGTCGAGGTCCAGCCGGGCTCGCAGTGCGTCGAGCACGGCGACGTCGCGCCAGCCGATGTTGGGCGCGAGCGTGACCACGCCGTCGACGCTGCGGATCAGGCCGGCGACCGCCACCGTCAATCCCGCCGGACGGGCTCCGGCGGCCGCGGCGGCGGCGACGGCGGCCCGCACGAGGCCGGCCACGGCGTCCAGCGTCGGCCCCGCTCCGAGCGCGGGGATGTCCAGCGCCAGCCGCTGCTCGAAGAGCACCTCGCCACGCAGGTCGAGGACCAGCGCCGCGGCGTAGTCCACGTTGAGCTCCACGCCGATGCCGCACACGCAGCGGCCGTCCAGGTGCACGATGAGGCCGGGCCGGCCCACGGACCCGGCGCGATCGACCTCACCGGCGCTGATCAGCCGACGCTCGGCGAGCTCGGCCACGAGGCTGGAGACCGTCGCCTTGTTCAGCCCCGTCTCCTGGGCGATGCGGGCGCGGGAGCGGGGCCCGTGGTCACGGAGGTGGCGGAGCACCAGGCCCAGGTTGTTGCGCCGCACCGTCGCCTGGTCGGCGGGAGCGCGCCGTTCGGACGAGCCGTCGTAGAGCGGTGGTGCCCCGGCCATGCCCACCTCCTCGGCGCGTCGTCGGGCCGGTATTTGTAGGTCGCGCCAACAAATTAGGGGTGGCCGGTCGGGCCGGTCAAGACGGTTGACCCTTCCGGGGGCTCGCCACGCCGTACGGCGGGGCCTAAGGTCCCGTTCCCATGACCCCCGTGTCCCCGTGGCGACCCCGCGCGGCCCGCGCCCTCCCCGCCTGCGCCCCCCTGTGCGGAGGACCGCTCCGATGACGCTCGTCGCGGGCATCGACACCTCGACGCAGGCCTGCAAGGTGGTCGTCCGGGACGCCGGCACCGGCGAGCTCGTGCGCTCGGGCCGGGCGCCCCACCCGCCGGGCACCGAGGTCGCCCCTCAGGCTTGGGAGGACGCCTTCCGCACGGCGGCTGCCGAGGCCGGCGGGCTGGCGGACGTCGCGGCCCTGGCGGTCGGCGGCCAGCAGCACGGCATGGTCTGCCTCGACGCCGAGGGCCAGGTCGTCCGCGACGCGCTGCTCTGGAACGACGTCCGCTCCGCTCCGGCCGCCGCCGAGCTGATCCGCGAGCTGGGCGACGGGGACGAGGAGGCCGGCCGCCGCGCGTGGGCCGACGCCGTGGGGCTGGTTCCGGTCGCCTCCTTCACCGCGACGAAGCTGCGCTGGCTGGCCGACACGGAGCCGGGCAACGCCGACCGGACCGTCGCGGTCTGCCTCCCCCACGACTGGTTGACCTGGCGGCTCTCGGACGATCGGGACCTCGGCACCCTGGTCACCGACCGCGGCGACGCCAGCGGCACGGCCTACTGGTCGGCCCGCACCGGCGAGTACCGGCTCGACCTCCTGGAGCGGGCGATGCGCGGCCGCCGCCCGGCCGTTCCACGGGTGGCCGGACCGGCCGAGCGGGTGGGCACGCTGGCTGGCGGAACCGCGGTCCTCGGCCCGGGAACCGGCGACAACGCGGCTGCGGCTCTGGGCCTGGCGGCGCGCCCGGGCGACGTCGTCGTCTCCATCGGCACGTCGGGTGTGGTCTCGGCGGTGACGCCGACCGCGGTCGCCGACGTGACCGGAACCGTCGCCGGCTTCGCGGACGCCACCGGCAACCACCTGCCACTGGTCGCGACGATGAACGCCGCGCGGGTGCTCGACGCCGCCGCCGGGCTGCTCGGGGTCGACCACGCGACGCTGTCCGAGCTGGCCCTCTCCGCGCCGTCGGGCGCCGGCGGCCTGGTCCTGGTGCCGTACCTCGAGGGCGAGCGGACTCCCAACCTGCCGAACGCCACCGGATCGGTGCACGGCCTCACGCTGCGGACCTCCACCCCGGCCCACTGGGCGCGGGCCGCGGTGGAGGGGTTGCTCTGCGGGCTCGCGGACGGCATCGAGGCCGTCGTCGCCCAGGGCGTGAGCGTCGAGCGGGTGCTGCTCGTCGGAGGCGCCGCCCGCTCCCCCGCCGTGCAGCAGCTCGCGCCCGGCATCTTCGGCCGTCCGGTCCTGGT
Organism: Blastococcus sp.; assembly: GCA_035629195.1. Classification (GTDB taxonomy): domain Bacteria; phylum Actinomycetota; class Actinomycetes; order Mycobacteriales; family Geodermatophilaceae; genus Blastococcus. Next base: position 13,634 of record DASPIH010000192.1, read on the forward strand.
GCCGCCGCCGGGCGAGTACGTGGCCGACGGCGCGGCGCGGCAGGCGGCCTGGGTGCTCTCCGGCGCGGACGCCCCGCCGGACTGGGCCCAGCCGGGGCTGCGCGAGTTCGACGCCGCGCCGGAGGCCCACGTGCGCGAGCGCTACGCGGAGGTGCGGAGCCGCACGGACGGCCAATAGAAGGACCCGACTCCTCCCCACCACTCGCACGCTCGTGGCGGGCCCCGGGAGTCGGGCCGTTCCAGCAGGTCACCCGCTCGGCGCGGGACCCTGAAGGGCGGCCGTTCCAGCACGTCACCCACTCGTGGCGGGCCCCGGGAGTCGGGCCGTTCCAGCACGTCACCCGCTCGGCGCGGGACCCTGAAGGGCGGCCGTTCCAGCACGTCCCGCTCAGAGCGAGCGGAGGACGTCGGCGATGGCGGTGGGGTGGGTCTGCACGGTCATGTGCGCCGCGCCGGGAAGCTCCACGAGCCGCCCGCAGGGTGCCGCGGCGGCCACCTGCGCGGCCCAGTCGGCCGGGCAGAGCGCGTCCCGGCTGCCGCGCACGACCACGACCGGCACCGGCACGGCCGCGAGCCGGGCCTCGATGCGATCGGGAGCGGCGACCCGCCACAGCGCGGTCATCGGCCGGGGTCCGGTGCGCAGCCACTGCCGGAGCACCAGCGGCACCTGCCACCACGGCTCGGCCAGGGCGGTGCGCAGCCAGCGCCAGACGAGCACCGGGAGCCGGCGCATGCGCGGATCCGTCGTCGGGCCGCACAGCACGACGCCGACCACGCGCGGGTCACCGGCGGCGATCGCCACCACCTGGCAGCTCTGCGAATGCCCGAGCAGCACCACCGGGCCGTCGGGCAGGGCCGCGAGCAGGCGGCGGGCGAGTTCGTCGAGCGGCGGAACGGGGTCCGACCGCCCCATTCCGGGGAGGTGGACCACCGCGGACGGAAAATATTGCCGCAATCGCGCCGAGGAACGTTCGTCGAGTCCGAGACCGGGAACGAGCACGAGGGAGGCCGCGGACCGCATCCATCCGGTGTACTGGTCCGTACCGTGCGGCGCGAACCGGTGCAGTACTCGAACAGTGTGTGCCGGATCTCGCGGAACCCGCAGAAGCCGGCATCACCCTAGGTGGGAGGATGGAAACATCATGACGACATCACCAGCTCCGGCAGCTGCCCCGACGCCCTCGTCCAGCGGCCGGCCGCGCGTCGTCGTCATCGGCTCGGGCTTCGGGGGCCTGTTCGCCGCCCAGGCGCTCCGGAAGGCGCCGGTCGACATCACGCTGATCGCCAAGAGCGGCCACCACCTGTTCCAGCCGCTGCTCTACCAGGTGGCCACCGGCATCCTCTCCGAGGGCGAGATCGCCCCGGCCACCCGGGAGATCCTCCGCCGCCAGCAGAACGCCCGCGTGAACCTCGGCGAGGTCACGGCCATCGACGTGGCCAACCGGACGGTGACCTCCGAGGTGCTCGGTCGCAGGACCGTCCACCACTACGACGAGCTCATCGTGGCCGCCGGAGCGGGCCAGTCCTACTTCGGCAACGACCAGTTCGCCGAGTTCGCCCCGGGCATGAAGAGCATCGACGACGCCCTGGAGCTGCGCGGCCGCATCTTCGGCGCGTTCGAGCTCGCGGAGCTGTCCACCGACCAGGCCGAGATCGACCGGCTGCTGACCTTCGTCGTCATCGGCGCGGGCCCCACGGGCGTGGAGATGGCCGGCCAGATCGCCGAGCTGGCCCGCCGCACCCTCCGCCGCGACTTCCGCAGCATCAACCCCACCAGCGCGCGGGTGATCCTGCTCGACGCCGCCCCTGCCGTGCTGCCCTCCTTCGGCGAGAAGCTGGGTGCCGCCGCCCGCCGGAAGCTCAACGACATCGGCGTCGAGGTGCAGCTGGGTGCCATGGTCACGAACGTCGACGCCGACGGCCTCGAGGTCAAGGACACCGACGGCCAGGTGCGCCGCATCCCGGCCGCGACCAAGATCTGGGCGGCCGGCGTGCAGGCCAGCGAGCTGGGCCGGAAGCTCGGCGAGCAGACCGGCGCCTCGGTCGACCGCGCCGGCCGCATCTCGGTCGAGCCCGACCTCACGCTCCCCGGTCACCCGGAGATCCACGTGGTCGGGGACATGATGGCGCTGGGCAAGCTCCCCGGCGTCGCGCAGGTGGCCATCCAGGGCGGCCGCTACGCCGCCGAGGCCATCGAGCGCCGCATCGCCGGCAAGGCGCCGCAGGAACCCTTCCGGTACTTCGACAAGGGGTCGATGGCGACGATCTCGCGGTTCTCCGCGGTCGCCGACATCGGCAGGTTCAAGTTCAGCGGCTTCATCGCCTGGGTGCTGTGGCTGGTCGTCCACCTGATGTACATCGTCGGCTTCAAGAGCCGGGTCACCACCGTGCTCCACTGGATGGTCAGTTTCCTGGGCCGTGGCCGGTCCGAGCGGGTGGCCACCCAGCAGCAGGTGTACGGCCGGCTGGCCCTCGAGCATCTCGGTCCCGGCTTCTCGGTGTCGAAGACCGGCGGGCGGAAGAACACCCTGCTTCCCGAGGAGGACGCCACCAACCGGGAGTCGGCCTGACGACGGGCCCCCTTACCTCAGGGTCGGGCCCTCAGGACGGGTCGAGCCACCAGTCGAGCGCGTCGATGACCCCGGCCGGCCGCACCTCGTGCCCGCCGTCGAACTCGTCGTAGGTCACGTCGTAGCCGTCCTTCCGGAACGCCGCGGCCAGCCGACGGCCGCAGCGGTCCACCGGCAGCACCCGGTCACCGGTGCCGTGGGTGATCCACAGCCGTGGCCGGCCCACCCGGACCGGCGGTGCAGCGAAGCCCGGGGAGAAGGCCAGCACGGCGTCGAACAGGTCGCCGTTGGCCGGGCCGATCGACAGCGCGTAGGAGGCGCCGTCGGAGAACCCGCCGACGGCGCACCGTGAGACGGCCACGTGCCGGCCCGCCTCGGCGAGCGCCGCATCGAGCACGGCGACGTCCCGGCCGAGGCCCCCGGTGACGAGGTCCCAGGTGGCCGCGCTCGAGCGGGGCGCGAGGACCAGGGCGCCGCGGTCGGCGGCAGCGCGCCCGACCGCGCCGAGGCTCTGCTCCGGCTCGCCGCCGGCGCCGTGGAAGAACACCAGCAGGGGACGCGGCACCGGCGCCCCCGGCGGAACGGCCAGGAGGACCTGCACCCCGCCTCCCACGTCCAGCTCGTGCACCCCGGCCGGCCACGGGTCGGCCGGCGGCGTGGCCGGGGGTCGGCTGTCCACCCGGCCCGACGAGGCCGGGCCCGGAGCGCTCACGCGCCGGACGCCCGGATCTGCTCGTCCTCCGGCTCAGGCATGGTGGTTCCCCTCCCGGACGATCCAGGCCGCGACCTCCCGCAGGTCGCCGGTACGTCGCCAGGTGGAGCGCTGGCGTGCCGCTGACGTACCCCGTGCGAGCAGCCGGTGCACCAGTTCCCGGACCTCGTCCTCCTCGCCGCGGTCGGCGAGATCGCCGGTCAGCTCGGCCAGCAGCCCCTCCACGGCGGCCCGCGCCTCGACCAGCACGCCGGTGTCCGGGTCGAACAATCTGCCGCCGAGGCCGTCGCGGGCGGCCCGCCACCGGGCCGCCCGGAGGAGTTCCGGCCGGACGTCCGGAGCCGGCTCGCCCCGTTGCGCGCGGGCGGCGAGCACCCGCACCAGTGACCGCACCAGGGCGGCGTGCAGAACGGCGTCGTCGAGATCGGTGCAGACGTCGGCCAGCCGGAACTCGAGAGTCGGCAGGCGGGCCGAGGGCCGCACGTCCCAGTAGAGGTGGGAGCCGTCGGCGACGACTCCGGAGGCCACCAGGCCGTCGACGACCTCGCGGTACCGCTGGGCGCTGCCGAGGTGCTCCGGCGGGCCGGTGTTCGGCCAGCGCCCCCACCACAGCGTGCGGTAGCTCTCGTAGCCGGTGTCGGCGCCCTCGTGGAACGGCGAGCTGCCGGTCATCGCCAGCAGCACCGGCACGTACGGCCGGACCCGGTCCAGCACGGCGACCGCGGTCTCGAGGTCGGGCACGCCGACGTGGACGTGGCAGCCGCAGATGTCCTGCCGCAGCGCCAGGCCGGCCCACCGGGCGACCATCGCCTCGTAGCGGGGCGCCGGGGTGATGCGCTGGTCCCGCCAGCCGGCGAAGGGATGCGTCGAGGCGGCCAGCAGGGCGACTCCGGCGTCGCCGGCCGCCGCGCGGGCGCAGGCCCGGGACGCGGCGAGTTCGGCCCGCAGCTCCCCCAGCGTCCGGCAGATGCCGGTGGTCGCCTCGAGCTGGGTGGTGGTGATCTCCGCATGCAAGCGGTCGCCCAGTTCGTGCCGGGCGGCGGCGACGACGAGGCCGGGGGCCGGCGCCAGCGCGAAGGTGGCGGGGTCGACGAGGTGGAACTCCTCCTCCACGCCGACCGTGACGCCGGCGGCCGGTGGACCGGCGACGGTGGCGTCCACGCGCGCTCCTGTGCGAGAGGGCGCCGGGCCCGGCGCCGGCAGCGGCCCGGGGCCCGGTCGGCCGGGGCTCCAGCCGCACCGGAACGGTACGGCGGCGGCATCCCGGCCGCACCCCCTCGGGAAGTCTCGTCGTCGCTCCTCCGGGGGGTCTCGTCCCGTTGGCCTGGGATCCCGCGATACGACTGCCGATGGGGCGAGGGCATGGGAGCGACGGCACGATCCACGACCGAGAAGAGGCGCTGTGCACACCGGACCACGGACGCCCGCGGTGCTCCTGGCGGCTCTCTACGCCATCAGCGGCCTCCTGTGCTGGGTGGGCGCGGCCGTGCCGATGGACCCCCGGACCCCGGTCGACCTGCTGTGGGCGCTGGGCACCGTGGGCCTCGGCGGGGGCCTGGTCCTCGCGGCGGCGGCGGACCGCGTCCGCCCCTGGGTCCTGCACGCCGGGCTGGTCCTGCTCTCGCTGCTCATCGGAGTGCTGGCCTGGCGCTCGGTCACCGCGGTGGGGATCGTCGGACTCGGTCCGGTCCTGGTGGCGGTGGGCCTGTACGCGGCGCACTTCCTGCCCCTGCCCGCCGCCCGGCTGCACGCCGGGCTCCTGCTCCTGTCGGCCGGCGCGGGCGCGTGGGCCGCGGCGCCGTCGGGCTTCCTCGCGTCCTGGATCGCGGTGACGGCGGCAGTCGCCACGCTCACGGAGGTGCAGGGCCGGCTGGCCGCGCGCCTGCGGACATCGGCCGGCACCGATGCGCTGACCGGCGTCGCCAACCGGCGGGCGTGGGTGGAGTTCACCTCTCGCCAGCTCGCCCGCGCCGCCCGCAGCGGTGAGCCGCTCAGCGTCGCGATCCTCGACCTCGACGACTTCAAGGAGGTCAACGACCGCAACGGCCACGGAGCCGGCGATGCGCTGCTGCGCGACCTCTGCGCGAGCTGGAGCCGCCGGCTGCGCCGAGCGGACCTGCTGGGCCGTTACGGCGGCGACGAGTTCGTGCTCTGCCTCCCGGCCACCGACGAGCACGCCGCCCGGGAGCTCGTGACCGCCCTCGACGCCACGCACCCTTCTTCCTGGACCGCCGGCACCGCCACGGCCGAGGGCGGGGACACCGTCGAGACGCTGCTGGCCCGGGCGGACGCGGAGCTCTACCGGAACAAGCGGAGCCGCCGCACGACGTGAGCGGTCGCCGTCCGGCCGGGCCTCAGCCGCGTCGCCACTCGTCGCCGTCGAGGTGGGAGCCGGCCATCGGGCCCATCTGGAGCATGCCGCCGTCGACCGCCCAGGAGGCGCCGGTGACGTAGCTGGAGGCCGGCGAGGCCAGGAACGCCACGACGGCGGCGACCTCGGAGGCGTCGCCCGGCCGGCGCAGCGGAACGCCGGGCCGCTCGTGGCCGGGGGACGTCGGGTCCTCGTCCTCCTGGCCGGTCATCGCCGTGGCGATCTCCCCGGGTGCCACCGAGTTGACGGTGATGCCGTGCTCGGCCAGCTCCAGCGCGGCCACCCGGGTCAGCAGCCCGAGGCCGCCCTTCGCGGCGCAGTAGCCGGCCGCCCCGACCCGCGGAGCGTGCTCGTGGACGCTGGTGATGTTCACGATCCGCCCGCCGGTGCCGGCGGCGACCATGCGCCGGGCGGCCCGCTGCAGGCACAGGAAGGCGCCGTCGAGGTCGGTGGTCAGCACCTCGCGCCAGGTGCCGAAGTCGAGGTCCAGCAGCGGGGTCCTGTGCCCGGTGCCGGCGACGTTGACGAGGACGTCGATCCCCCCGAGCGCCTCGGCCAGCTCGTCGACGACGTCTGCGGCCTCCGGCAGCCGGGTCAGGTCCAGGTGGCGCACCTCGGCCCGGCGCCCGCGGGCCCGCACCTCCTCCGCCGTCGCCTGCCCGGCCTCGCGGTCCTGGTACCAGGTGATGCCCACGTCGCAGCCCTGCTCGGCCAGTGCGACGGCGGTCGCCCGCCCGATGCCCGACTCCGACCCGGTGACGATCGCGATCCGCGCGCGCTCCTGTGCCATCACCTCACGCTAGGGGCCGGTGGGGTCGTGCGCAGCCGCTCGGGCGAACCGTCCGCTCCACTCGTCCAGCAGGTCCCGCAGCTCCTGCGGGACGACGACGGCGAACTCCGCGCCCAGGGTGCCGAGCGCGAACGCCGGCCAGCTCAGGTCGTCGGCGACGGTGCGGACCCGGCAGTGCCCCGGCCCGTCCTCCTCCACGCTCATCCACCGGCCGATCCGCCGGCGCACCTCGTCGGCATCCGCGGACACCCGGACCTCGACGGGTACCGCCGACGTCCGGGTGCCCAGTCCCGCGCGGACGAAGGACTCCGCGTCCTCGGCCGGCAACCGCCGGGGCGCGAAGCGCGCACCCGTGGTCGCGGGCCGGCTCAGCCGGTCGAGCCGGAAGCTGCGCCAGCCGGCGCGGCCCGGGTCGTAGGCGACCAGGTACCAGCGGCGTCCGAGCGCCACCAGCCGGAGTGGCTCGACCAGCCGCTCGGTGCGCTCGCCGGCCGCCGAGCCGTAGGCGAACGAGAGGCGCTCGGTGTCCCGGCAGGCCTGCGCGACCGTGGTCAGCACCGACGGGTCGATGGTCTCCCCGCCGGTCCACGCCGCCGTCGTGGTCACCGCCCGGAGGGCGTCGGCGCGGCGCCGCACCCGGGCGGGCAGCACCTGGACGACCTTCGTGAGCGTCCGCACCGACGCCTCGGCCATCCCGGCGACCGCCGTCTGAGCCGCCGCCTGCAGGCCGACGGTGAGGGCCACCGCCTCGTCGTCGTCGAGGACGAGCGGGGGCAGCGCGGCCCCGGGGGCCAGCCGGTACCCGCCGGCGACGCCCGGCTGCGCCTCGACGGGGTACCCCAGGTCGCGCAGCCGCTCGATGTCCCGCCGGAGCGTGCGGACCGAGATGCCGAGCCGATCGGCCAGCTCGGCGCCGGCCCAGGTGCGCCGTCCCTGCATCAGCGAGAGCAGGCGCAGCGTGCGGTTCCCGGTGTCGGCCACGGAGCCGAACCTAGGCGCCATCGCGGACAGGAACTGGCACCAATGGCTCCTACCGTCGTCCCCGACCGATCCGGACGACGAAGGGCACGGCCATGATCTCCACTTCCCCGACCCCTCCCCCCACCGGAGGCGCCGAGCGGGCCGACCTGCTCGAGACCCTGGCCACGCACCGGCACTTCCTGCGGCACACCGTGCAGGGGCTGACCGACGAGCAGGCGCGGATGCGCACCACGGCCAGCGAGCTGACGCTCGGCGGACTGGTCAAGCACGTGGCCGCCACGGAGGAGGGGTGGGCGCGCTTCGTCGTGGAGGGCACCCGGGCGATGGCCACCCCCACCGACGCGGCGGGGTTCGAGAGATGGGCGCTGGAGTTCCGCCTGCTGCCGGAGGAGACCCTGGCCGGCGTGCTGGCGCACTACGAGGACGTCGCCCGGCGCACCGACGACCTCGTGCGCGATCTGCCCGACCTCGACGCTTCGCACCCGCTCCCCGAGGCGCCGTGGTTCGAGCCGGGCGCGCGCCGTTCGGCCCGCCGGGTGTTCCTGCACATCGTGGCCGAGACCGCGCAGCACGCCGGCCACGCCGACATCCTCCGGGAGTCCCTGGACGGTCAGAGGACGATGGGCTGACTACTCCTCCAGCTCCTCCACGCGGGTGCGGGCGGCGTCGCGGGCCGACTCGGCGTCAGCTGCCTCCCGCTCGGCGGTGCGCCGCCGCCGCTCGGCACGCTTGAGCCCCGCGTCGGCCTCGGCGGC
>DASPIH010000193.1:0-4828 GCA_035629195.1 Blastococcus sp.
CGTGCTGGCAACCCGAGCACCGCCGTCGATCAGTGCGTAGGCACCGAAGAGGACGGCCAGTCCGGTCAGCGTGAGATCGGACCACAGCAGCGCCAGCGCCGCGACGAGGGCCGCCAGCGCGCCACGCGTCCCCAGGACCACCGACAGCTGCCGCCCGAGACGGCGATCGGGCTGCAGCCTGCGGGCCTTCACGGGGGACAGGCCAGCGTCGGCGCGCGTCGAGCCACTGTTGGGCTGCAGCAGGGAGATCGGGTGACCCATCGCGACCTCCTCGACTCCTTTCTTCGGACTTCCGGTCGCGGCTACGCACTACCCGAAACCTACAGCGGCAAACACAGATTCCCTGCGATCGCAGGACAATATTTCGGGTCGTGGCCGAGTGTGGACACCGGGATCGAGCGACGCAGCGGTATGACACACCTGGCGCGGTACCGGCGCCACCGAGGCCTGCTGCGGTCGTCAGCGGGCTCGTGGTGAGCGGCCGAAACCGAGGCCACCGACCTGACCATGTGGAGGCCGCGGGTTCGCGCTCTGGGTCGACTCCTTCAGGGTCATGCGTCCCGGCGGAGCAGGAGGAGCGCGGAGGCGCCGAGGACGAGTCGCTCACCGGCGGTGTGCCGGATGGAGTCCCGGGTGGCCGAGGGGCTGGCGGTGTCCACCTCGACCGTCCAGACCTGCCCGTAGGCGGCATCCGGCAAGGTGAACGCTTGCTCGTTCGAGCTCGGGTTGACCAGAAGAAGGAATGAGTCGTCCCGGATGGGGCGTCCGCGCCGGTCCGGCTCGGGAATACCGCCGCCGTTGAGGAAGACGGTGAGGGCGCGGGCCTGTCCCGACGTCCACGTCTGGTCGGTCATCGGCTGGCCGTCGGGGGTGAGCCAGGCGATGTCCTCCAGATCGGTGCCGCGGATCGCTCGGCCCTGGAAGAAGCGGCGCCGGCGGAAGACGGGGTGCTCGCGGCGGAGCCGGGTGAGCCGGGTGACGAAGGCCGTCAGGTCGGCGAAGTGCTCGGCGCGGTGCCAGTCGACCCACGCGACGTCGTTGTCCTGGCAGTAGGCGTTGTTGTTGCCGCGCTGGGTGCGGCCGAGTTCGTCGCCGGCCAGCAGCATCGGCACGCCCTGGGACAGCAGCAGGGTGGCGAGCAGGTTGCGCTTGTGCTGCTCGCGCAGCGCATTGACGGCGGGGTCCTCGGTGGGGCCTTCGGTACCGCAGTTCCAGGATCGGTTGTCATCGATGCCGTCGCGGTTGTCCTCGCCGTTGGCCTCGTTGTGCTTGTGCTCGTAGGAGACGAGGTCGTGCAGGGTGAACCCGTCGTGCGCGGTGACGAAGTTGATCGAGGCGTACGGCCGCCGCCCGCTGGACTTGTACAGATCGCTGGAGCCGGTGAGCCGGGAGGCGAACTCCCCGACGGTGCCGGGAGTGCCGCGCCAGAAGTCGCGGATTGCGTCGCGGTAGCGGCCGTTCCATTCGGTCCACAGCGATGGGAAGTTGCCGACCTGGTAGCCGCCGGCGCCGACGTCCCAGGGTTCGGCGATCAGCTTGAGCTGGGAGACGATCGGGTCCTGCTGTACGAGGTCGAAGAAGGCGGCGAGCCGGTCGACGTCGTGGAACTCCCGGGCCAGGGCGGCGGCCAGGTCGAAGCGGAATCCGTCCACGTGCATCTCGCTGGCCCAGTACCGCAGCGAGTCCATGATCAGTTGCAGCGCATGCGGGTGCCGCACGTTGAGGGTGTTGCCGGTGCCGGTGTAGTCGACGTAGAAGGCCGGGTTCTCGGCGAGGCGGTAGTAGGCGCCGTTGTCGATTCCACGGAATGACAGCGTCGGGCCCAGGTGATTGCCTTCGGCGGTGTGGTTGTAGACCACGTCGAGGATGACCTCGATCCCGGCTTCGTGCAGGGTGCGGACCATCGCCTTGAACTCCTGCACCTGCTCCCCCCGGCTGCCCCGGGCGGCGTAGCGGTGGTGCGGGGCGAAGAACCCGATGGTGTTGTAGCCCCAGTAGTTGGACAGTCCCCGTTGCACCAGGTGGTGGTCGTCGAGGAATTGGTGCACGGGCATCAGCTCGACGGCGGTGACCCCGAGCCGCTGCAGGTGCTCCACCACGGTCGGGTGCGCCAGCCCGGCGTAGGTGCCGCGCAGCTGCGGCGGCAGATCGGGATGGCCGATCGTCAGCCCTCGCACGTGCGCCTCGTAGATGACCGTCTCGTTGTAGGGGATGCGAAGGGGGTGGTCGTGGCCCCAGTCGAAGTAGGGGTTGACGACGACGCAACGGGTCTGGTGTGCGGCGGAGTCGTCGTCGTTGCGGACGTCCGGAGCGCCGAAGCGGTAGTCGAACAGCGACTCGTGCCAGTCGACCGGGCCTTCGATGGCCTTGGCGTAGGGGTCGAGCAGCAGCTTCGCCGGGTTGCACCGTTGGCCGAGCGCAGGAGCGTGGCGTCCGTGCACGCGGTAGGCGTAGCGCTGTCCGGGACCGACCGCGGGTAGGAAGCAGTGCCAGATGAATCCGTCGACCTCGGTCAGCTCGATCCGGGTCTCGGTGTCGGCGTCGTCGAACAGGCATAGTTCGACACGGTCGGCCGCCTCGGAGAACAGCGAGAAGTTGGTGCCGGTGCCGTCATAGGTGGCACCCAGCGGATACGGCTGCCCCGGCCAGATCTCCACGACCCCATCCTGGGGGACGACCGGTTCGACTCGGCCGCGCACACCCCCGTGCCGGTCGGCGTCGAAGGATTCCGGTGCAGACGCAGCGGCGGACTCCCGCCCGCGGGGGACGGGAGCCCGCCGCCCATCCTCATCGGCGCGAGGTCGGCTCAGGCCGTGACCGGAACCGGCTACTCGGCGGCTGGCGCTGCCGCGGTCGACTCGCTGCCCGTGTTCGTATCGGGCTGCGACTGGTCGCCCGGCGTGGAGGTGGGCAGTGCCGGCGCGCCCCGGCCACCCAACGCCATGCTGGTCGTCACAGGCGTCGCAGGGGTTGAGGTCATGGCGTTGCACCCTCGTGGTCAGTGAACGGCGGGGATGCCCGGCGTCCCGGGACGGCGCCGTCGTGGGCGCCGAGCCGGGATGGAGACCGGGGGACCGGGTGGACGACCACCCGGGGGCGGCTGGGGATGCGGCAGGCCGCATCCCGGTCAGCTGCTGATCTGGATCCGACGGGGCTTGGCCTGCTCGGGCTTGGGCACGCGCACGGTGAGTACGCCCTCGTCGAGGTGAGCGCTGACCTTGTCCGCGTCGACGTCGGCGGGCAGGGTGACCGTGTACTGGAACTGCCCCACCCTGCGGGTGCGTCGGCGCAGAATTCCGGTGCGTTCCTTCTCCTTGATCTCACCGGAGACGGTCAGCTGCCGGTCGGTGAGTTGGATGTCGATGTCGTCGCGCTTGACGCCGGGCAGGTCGATCTCGACGACGTAGGCGTCGTCGGTCTCCTCCACGTCAGCCTGGGGCGCCCAGCCGTGCAGGTCGCCGCCCACGTTGGCCTCCCACAGGGAGTTGACGCGCTGGGTGAGCTCGTCCAGCTCGCGGAAGGGGTCCCAGCCGGCGACTGCGCGCGGCCGCGAACGGACAGGCAGTGTCATGAGTGAGCCTCCTTTCGAACCGGAAGGTGTGGACTGCGACTAGGGAGTAGTCGCGTCGACACCCGTGTAAACCTGCAGTAGCCGCTATAGATTCCGCCAGTGCTGGATCTGAGCCGGAGCCAGCAGCTGGGAGCCGGATCCGGTGTCAGGGCGCGCGCCCTCCACCTGCCACGGAGCACGCCACCGCAGGCCCTTGCCCGCGTCCTGTTCCCGCTGCTCGCGCCGGTTGATCCCGGAGCCACGGTCGACGACTTCTTCCTGCCGGCCGGTCACTCGTGCTCCTCCCTCGGAACTCGCCGACCACTGGACGGCTGCCGCCAGCCCCGAGCTGCGGTCGCCAGCCACGATCAGCGGCTCACCGGCTCAGACGGACAGGCAACCTCACGCGGGATGGCCATTCCCGCGTGACGCCCCCGACACTGCCGGTGGACCTGGGTACGGCCGACCGCAGAGGGATCTCACGTACCCACGGTGCGCGTTGGTCGTCGATCGGCCATGACCCCACCCTTGATCAGCCGCTCCGCTACATGGCGTCCGACGGCAACCCCACTCATCTGTCCAGCGACGGCGCCGGTCGACTGAAGAGCAGGACCGGGATGGAGAACCACCTCACTCGCGCCCGAGTTGAGTGTGCGCCGTTCGAGCCGCTAACCGTGCGACCGCAAACCCGCCTCAGAAAGGGCCCCCCGCGGAGGGCATGGGCCCGGCCGGAAAGCCAACCCTCCCCTGCACACTGGGCGGCAAGTCCGAGCGCAGCCGGTCGAGACTGGTACGCAGCCGATCGCTATCGGCCCGGGCATCGGCAAGGTCAGCCTGGGCATCAGCGAGCTGGTCCTGAAGCTGGACGATGGCTCCCGCGGAAGCGAGCGGGTGCCCGTCGTCGATCAGCTCGCGAATGCGCGCGGCCAAGGTCAATTGCTCTCGCGAGTAGCGGCGATGGCCGCCGGGAGAGCGCTGCGGATGCAGCACACCGGAACTGTCGAGGCTACGGAGAAAGGCCGGCTGCACGCTCAGCAGCTCGGCGGCCTGACTCATTGTCAACGACGGGTACTGCGGATCGTCGAGCCGACGCAGCGGATCCTCCCCCATGGGTCTGCTCACCTCCTTTCCGAGAGCGCAGGGGCCGAGCCCCAGCGGGCCCGGCCCTGCGGCTGCCGTCGATCAGGCCTCGACAGCCCTGTTGGTCGACTCGGTCGACTTCCCCTCGATGGTCCGGTGCTCCGGCTTCGCCGGGGCATCGGCGCGAGTGACGGTGAT
>DASPIH010000194.1:0-4289 GCA_035629195.1 Blastococcus sp.
CGCCCGGCGCGGGAGGCCGGCGACGGCCCGGCCAGCGCGACGGGTGTGGCCGCGCACGCGCGACGGAGGTCCCGGGCGAACGCCGCTGCCGTTCCCCGCTCGTGCGGGTCGGTCGCCAGGCCGCGGCCGATCACGGCCACCATCGCCTCCGGCGCCTCCGGTGCCAGCTCCGCCAGGTCGGGGAGGTGGCCGTCAGCCGCCACGAGGAGGGTGTCCTCGGGTGTCGCCGCGTTCCAGGGAGCGATGCCGGTGAGTGCGTGGAAGGCAGCCGCCGCGATCCCGAACACGTCGGAGGCGGGGCCCGGCGCACCGCCCCGTGCGACGGCCGGGTCGACGTAGGCGGGCGTGACCTCGGCGGCCGTCGTCTCCCCCACCACCCGCGCCACCCCGAGGTCGGTGAGCACCGGGCGCCCCTCGGCGGTGAAGACCACGTTCCCCGGGGACAGGTCGGCGTGGACGATCCCGTTGTCGTGCGCGTGCGCCAGTGCGGCGGCCACCGGCGCGATGGCGGTGACCACCTCGCCCGGCGTGAGCCGACCCCGACGGGCGAGCAGAGCGGCCAGGCTGCCCCCGGCCAGCAGCTCCAGCACCAGGACGACGCGGGCCGTGCCCCCACGCCGCGGCTGGTGGACGACCTCGATGAGCCGCACGAGGTGGGGATGGTCCAGCCCGCCCAGCAGCGCGGCTTCCCGCGCCTGGCGTGCCGGATCGCCCGCGACGAGGATCTTCACGGCCACCGGATCACCGCCTCCGCGCGGCACGGCCCGCCACACCTCCCCCGTCGCACCCCGGCCGAGCAGCTCCTGCAGGGCGTATCCGGGAACGACGGGCGGCACGGGAGCCGGCTGGGCAGCGGACATGACGGGCACCGTAGGTGGACCGGCGTGCTCCCCGCCGGCGTCGTCCACAGGACGGCCGGCACACCCGCCCGGCCGGCGGGGCGGGCCCCGGTTACCGTCGGCCGGTGTCGATGCCGCAGCAGGCCGAGGTCCTCGTCGTCGGCGCCGGTCTGGCCGGCCTGTCGGCGGCGACGCGACTGGCCGAGGCCGGCCTCGACGTGCAGGTGCTGGAGGCGTCCGGGCACGTCGGCGGGCGGGTCGCGACCGAGCACCTCGACGGCTTCGTCGTCGACCGCGGGTTCCAGGTGTTCAACACCGGCTATCCGAGGGCGGCCGACCTCGACCTGCCGGCCCTCGACCTGGGCTGGTTCGAGCGCGGCGCGGTGATCAGGGTGGACGGCCGTGCGCACCGGGTCGTCGATCCGCGCCGCCGTCCCGCGCAGGTGCTGGGCACGGCGGCGGCACCCCTCGGCTCCCTCCGCGAGAAGGCCGCCCTCGTCGCCTTCGCCCTCCGCGCCGGGTACGCGCCCGTCGGTCACCTGCTCCGGTCCCCGGAGACGACGGCGGAACAGGCTCTCCGCTCGGCGGGCGTGGGAGACGCGGCCATCGACCGCTTCCTCCGGCCGTTCCTCGCCGGCGTCCTCCTCGAGGCCGAGCTCACCACGTCCAGCCGGTACGTCGACCTGCTGTGGCGCAGCTTCGTGCGGGGCGCCACCGGGCTGCCCGCCGCCGGCATGCAGGCGATCGGCGAGCAGCTGGCCGGGCGCCTCGGCGGCGCGCGGGTGCACCTGTCCACCCCCGTCCGGGCCGTCGCCCCGGGATCCGTGGTCACCGACGGCGGCAGGTGGTCGGCACGGGCCGTCGTCGTCGCTACCGATCCCGCGACGGCGGCCGGCCTGCTCCCCGCCGTCGAGGCGAGCGCACCGCGGCAGGTCACCACCCACATGCACGTGCTGCCGGAGTCCCCGTGGCCCGTTCCGCTCATCGTGCTGGGGCAGCCCGGTGGACGGCTGGTCAACACCGCGGTCGTGTCCGACGCCCAGCCCCGCTACAGCCCCGACGGGCGGGCGCTCGTCGCCAGCTCGACCCTCGACCCGACGACGGAGGCCGAGGTGCGCGCCGAGGTGGCGGCCGCCCACGGCGTCGCGGCGTCGGACCTCGAGCACCTGACCACCATCACGGTGACGGGAGCGCAGCCGGCCGCGCTCCCGCCGCTGGAGCTGCGCCGACCGGTCGATCTCGGCGACGGCCTCTACGTCTGCGGCGACCACCGGGACACCCCCTCGATCCAGGGTGCGATGGCCAGCGGCGCCCGGGCGGCGCGCGCCGTCCTGCGCGCTCTGCCCCACCGCGGCGCTCCCGACGACCGGAGGACCGGCTGATGCCCGCGACCGCCCCCACGATCCTGGCCACGAGCATGGGGTTCGCCTCGCGGGGCCGGGGGCCGTCGGACTGGGCGCCGGGGCCGGTCTTCGACCTGGCGTTCCGGCTCGCCGGCGCGCCCGAGCGGCCCCGCCTGTGCTACCTCGGCACGGCCACCGGTGACGATCCCACCCGGACCGCCGGCGTGTACGGCGCCTTCGCCGGCAGTGCCGTGCGGGTGAGCCACCTGAGCCTGTTCCCCATGCCCACGGTCGCCGACGTGCGAGCGCACCTGCTCGCCCAGGACGTCGTCTGGGTGGGCGGCGGCAGCGTGGCCAACCTGCTCGCGGTGTGGCGGGTGCACGGTCTGGACGACGTGCTCCGCGAAGCCTGGGAGGGCGGGATCGTGCTGGCCGGCGTCTCCGCCGGGTCCCTCTGCTGGCACGTCGGGGGCACCACCGACTCGTTCGGTCCCGACCTGCGGCCGGTCACGAACGGGCTCGGGTTCATCCCGACCTCCAACGGCGTCCACCACGACTCCGAGGAGCAGCGCAGGCCGCTCTACCACCGCCTGGTCGCCGACGGCACGCTGCCCGGCGGCCACGCCACCGACGACGGCGCGGGCCTGGTCTACCGCGGCACCGATCTGGTCGAGGCGGTCGCCGACCGCCCCCGCGCGGCTGCCTACCGGGTGGAGCGCGGGCCCGAGGGCACGGCCGTGGAGACCCGCCTCGCACCACGGAGGCTGGCATGAGCCGCGCCCCGGGGCCCGCCGCGAGCCCGCACGGGGCAGGGCGGGCGGAGCCTAGGCTGGACGACGTGACGATCGATGTGCACCGGCCCGGCCTGGTCGACTACGAGGAGGCGTGGGCCCGGCAGCGGGAGCTGCACGCCCAGCGGGTGGCCGGCGAGATCCCCGACACGATGCTGCTGCTGGAGCACCCGCCCGTCTACACCGCGGGCAAGCGCACCCGGCCGCACGAGCGCCCGTTCGACGGGACACCGGTCATCGACGTCGACCGCGGCGGCAAGATCACCTGGCACGGGCCCGGCCAGCTGGTCGGCTACCCGATCGTGGCCCTGCCGGACCCGGTGGACGTCGTGGCCTACGTCCGCCGGCTGGAGAGCGCGCTGATCGAGGTCTGCGCGGGCTTCGGGGTGGAGGCCGGGCGCGTCGAGGGGCGCAGCGGCGTGTGGCTGCCCGCCGATCCGCCCGGCGGTGGCTTCCGGCCCGAGCGCAAGATCGCTGCCATCGGCATCCGGGTGGCCCGGGGGGTCACCATGCACGGCTTCGCCCTCAACTGCGACCCCGACATGACGGCGTTCGGCAACATGATCCCGTGCGGCATCCAGGACGCCGGGGTGACGTCCCTGTCGGCGGAACTCGGCCGCGACGTGACCGTCGCCGAGGCCATCGAACCGGTCGAGAAGGCGATGCGCGTCGTCCTCGCCGGGCTGCACGACGTGTCGTGACGAGTGGGGGCCGGAGGCTCCCGCGAGGAACGACGGCAGGGCTCGGCCCGCCAGGGGAACGGCACCTGGCGGCGGTGTCGTCCGGTAGGACGACGGTGTCAGGATTTGCGCAGGGGCTCCACCCGACAGACGACGGTGTCAGAGCACGAAGTTGACCAGCCTGCCGGGGACGGCGATGACACGGCGGATCGTCGCGCCGGCGAGATGGGCGGCGATCTTCTCGTCGGCACGGGCGGCCGCTTCCAGCGCGGCGGCGTCCGCGTCGGCCGGCACGCTCACCTGTGACCGCACCTTGCCGTTCACCTGGACGGCGACCCGCACGGTGTCCTCGACCAGCCAGCGCTCGTCGGCCTCCGGGAAGGGCGCCCACGCGCACGACGTGTCATGGCCCAGGCGCGACCACAGCTCCTCGGCCAGGTGCGGGGCCAGCGGCGCGACCATCAGCACGAGCGGCTCGACCACCGCCCGCGGCACCGGCGACTCGGCGCCGTAGGCGGCGGTCAGGTGGTTGGTCAGCTCGGTGATCCGGGCGATGGCGATGTTGAACCGCAGGGTCACGTACCCGTCGCGGACGCCGTCGATCGCCTTGTGCAGCGCCCGCAGCGTCTCCTCGGC
>DASPIH010000195.1:0-14739 GCA_035629195.1 Blastococcus sp.
GGTGTCAACGGCTCCAGATCGCAGTTCGCCCGGGCACCCTCCGGGGTGGAGCCGGTGGGTCGCCAGTTGGGCAGACCGTTCAGGCTGCTGGTGGAGTCCACCCCGTTCCCGACGATCTGGTTCCACTGGTAGCGCGTCGAATACAGGCCCACGCCGCGGGACTTGATCGAGGTGAAGTACTCCGTCATCCCTTCGAGGACGGCGGCGTTTCGGGTACCGCCACCGTCGGTGTAGTCCCAGGTGTTCGAGATCTCGACGTCGAGCCACCACATGTACTGCTCCGGGTGGCTGATGCCGCGGATGGTGGCATCGTCGAGCGCACGGTTCCAGCCGTACTGATAGGCACAGGACCGGGAGTTCGAGCCATCACACGTGCCGTACCGGTTGGTACCGGACTGCGGCCACGCGCCCGCCCCACCGGGGTTCCCGGTGTTCACGTACAACTGGACCTTGTCGTGCACGGTTCCGCCGGTCGACCTCTCCGCCCAGGCCAGCTGGCTGTCCAGACAGGGGTTGGTCGTGGTGGCCCTGCCGCCGTTGACGCCGACGATGGCGAACGCCTGCCCCGTCGGCAGCGGCGCGCCGCACTGCGGATAGGACACGTCGACCCCCAGCGGTGCGACGTCCGAAGGAGCGGCCTGCGCAACGCCTGCGGCCGACGGGATGAGGAGCGCGGGCATAGCCAGGACGGCCGTTGCTGCCCGCTGCATCCACCGCCGGAGTTCGGTGCCCCGCTGAGCCTCCCGGATTCGGCGGACGTCGGAGCCGTGCCTCTGCTGGGGGTCGGGCGAGGTCAGCATGAAGCGAGTCCCCTTGCTCGTCGTGTGCACCTGGGGCGGAGTGTGTCACGTGGAGAACCGCCCCGGCGAGCACGTCAACTCCTGGGACGCCCCCCGGTGCGGGTGGAGTCAAGTCCTAGGTCTGAATGCCAGGGCAATGCTGTTCTGGTTGCTGTGCCGTGCCGTCGTCGTGATGAATACAAGGAGCCGAGAAGCGGCTTTCGGAAGGTCGCCGAGCGGGGGGATGCGGCCCTGGACGAACGAGACGGTGACGACTTCGACAGGATCTGCGGGGTGCCGGTCTGCGGTGCAAACCTCCGGTACCAGAGAGTTCCCGTTCTCGATGTGCCGCTGCGACCGACGTCACAGCTGCGGCGGGCGCGCACGTACTCGGTCGGTCGGTCGAAGTTCGCGTCGGGCAAGGTGGGGCCGTCCGCTCCCCCGGCCGCAGGAGGCGCTCATGACCAGGTCCGACCCGAGGCCGGACACGGCGGTCGGCGAGGCTGCGTTCCAGCCCGACCCACGGCGCTGGCGAGCTCTGTGGGTCGCCCTCGTCGTCGGCTTCATGGGCGTCCTGGATCTCAGCATCGTCGCGGTGGGCCTGCCCGCCATCCAGCAGGACCTGGGAGCCTCGCCTTCCGAAGCGCAGTGGGTGATCTCCGGGTACGCGCTCACCTTCGGCCTGGCACTCGTGCCGGCCGGGCGGCTGGGTGACGCCTTCGGACGTCGCCGCCTGTTCCTCCTCGGCCTGGCGGGATTCGTGCTGGGCAGCGCGGCCGCGGGGGCGGCGCCGACGGCCGGCCTGCTGATCGCCGCCCGCCTCGTCCAGGGTCTGGCGGCCGGTTTCCTCGGACCCCAGAACTCCGGACTGATCCAGCAGCTGTTCCGTGGCGGGGAACGAGGACGGGCGTTCGGCCTGTACGGCGCCACCCTCGCCATCTCCAGCACTGCCGGCCCGCTCGTCGGCGGTCTGATCCTCGCCCTCGCGGCAGGGCCGGGCGGCTGGCGGTGGATCTTCTACGTCAACGTCCTGATCGGCGGCGTCGCGTTCGTCCTGGCGCTGCGACTGCTGCCCAAGGGAGGAACCGGGAACCCCGGTTACCTCGACGGCGTCGGCGCCCTGCTCATGGGAGCCGGGGCGCTGGCGCTGCTGTTCCCGCTGGTGCTGGCGGAGTCCGGCGGCCTCGTCCGGCTGTGGTGGCTCTTCCCGGTCGCGGCGGCCCTGCTCGCTGCCTTCGTCGCCTGGGAGCGCCGGGTGGTCCGCACCGGCAGGCAACCGGTGTTCGACCCCCGGCTGGTCACCGAGACCCGTGGCTTCTCGGCCGGACTGGCGGTCGGAACGGCCTACTTCATCGGCTTCGGCGGGATCTGGGTGCTGTTCGCCCTCTTCTTCCAGACGGGTCTGGGTTACACCCCCCTGCAGTCGGGCCTGGCCGTCATGCCGTTCGCGCTCGGATCGGCATCGGCGGCCGTGGTGGCCGGCCGCCTGGTCGAGCGGTACGGCCGCGGGCTGACGATCGGCGGCCTCTGCACGTTCATCCTCGGTCTGAGCGCCACCGGCGTGATCCTCGGGTTGGCGCCGGCGGAGAACGCGGGCTGGGCGGCGAGCGCCGCACTGCTCGTCGCCGGGATCGGCAGTGGTTTCGTCGTCTCACCCAACATCACGATGACGCTGGGCAACGTGCCGGTCGGGATGGCGGGGGCTGCCGCCGGGGGGCTGCAGAGCGCCCAGCGCTTCGGCACCGCGATCGGGACCGCCATCCTGCCGGGACTCTTCTACGTCGTCCTCGGTGCGACGGATGGCGACTTCCCGGCGGCTCTGACCGCCGGTCTCGCGGTCTCGGTGGTCTGCGCGGGGATCGCCCTCGTCATCGGCGTCATCGACTGGCGCATCGACCGACGCAGGAACGCCGCATAGCGGCACGCTGGCCGGCCGGCCCGGGGGCGCTGATGTGGATCGGTAGGCCCCCGGTCGAACACCCCGGGGCATCGACGACGGCCCCGCTGCGCGGTCCCGTACCGGACCGCCACCGAGCCGCGGCCACCGGGGGTGGCCGCTCAGGACCTGACGCGGGAACCGCCTGCCGCTCCGCCCTGCTGAGGAGCGGCGTCCCGGAGCCGCGTCGGTCCCCCGCCGATGCGATCCACGGGGCCGGGCGTCCGACCGGGCGCGAGGAGCCATGGCGCGGACCCGGTGAGCGCCGCGGCCTTGAGCGCGTAGTCCACACCGGTGACCACCGTCCAGAACACCGTTCCGGCGGCGAGGACCTGAACCCCCTCGGTCCAGCCGGGAGCGGCGAGCGCCACGGCGATCAGGACCGTCTGCGTCACGGTCTTCAGCTTGCCGCCCCGGCTGGCGGGGATGACGCCCCCGGGAAGGACGGCCAACCGCAGCACCGTGACGGCCACCTCGCGGGCGAGGATCGGCACCGTGGCCCACCAGGGGACCAGGCCGAGCCCGGACAGGCAGAGCAGTGCCGTTCCGACGAGGGCCTTGTCCGCGAGCGGGTCGACGAGAGCCCCCAGCTCGGTGCACTGGCCCCACCGGCGGGCCAGCCAGCCGTCGACGGCGTCGGTCACCGACGCCCCGAGGAACAGGGCCAACGCGGCCAGCCGGCCCCCGGGGCTGTCCCCCGCCGCCACGAGCACCAGCCCGAGGAAGGGGACGGCGAGCACGCGGAGAGCGGTGAGGCCGTTCGGCAGCGTCCAGAGCGTCGCCGTCATCGCTGGAGCGCCCGAGGGTGGGCGTCGCCGGAGCGGCCGCGACTCGCGAGCGATCCCTGGACGGCGGGGCTGATCGTCCTCACTGCGCTCCGTTCCGTGCGGATGGACGGCGGGTCCGGGACGACGACGTGTGTTGTCAGAGGATTCATGGAAAATTAGCCGTTGATGGATGAAACCGCTTCTCGTGGCGTCCGCTACGGCTCCTACCGGATGGCCGTGGCCGTCGCGCTCGTCACGGGTGCCGTCGCCATCGCCTGCGCGTTGTACCTCGGGTTGCCCCTGCGCGACCCGGACGGCTTCCTCGGCCCCACCTACGTCCGCCTGCCCTTGATCGTGGCGTTGATGCTCGCCGCCGACGTGCTGCCCCGTGCCGTGCTGCGCGCGCGGTCGGCCTCGGGCGTCGTGGGTCAGATCGCCGCCGTCGCCCGCGAGCGCTGGCCGTGGCGACGGCTCGGTCAGGCGCTGATCGGGCTCGCCGCCTTCTACGCCACCTACGTGTCCTACCGCAGCATCAAGCACTTCCTCCCGCTCCTGCGGTCCGACCTGGTCGACGACGAGCTGCTGGAGCTCGACCGGGACATGACCTTCGGGGTGGCGCCCTCGGAGGTCCTGCACGACGTCCTGGGCACCGGCGTCTCGGCGCACGTGCTGTCGTGGGTCTACCTCGCGTTCCTCATGTTCGTGCCGTTGTCGCTCGCCCTCGCCCTCGTCACCCGGGGCCGGTCCGGGGATGCCAGCTGGTACATCACCGCGCTGTGCCTCAACTGGTCACTCGGCGCCGCGAGCTACTACGTGCTGCCGTCCCGGGGGCCCATCTACGCGCAGCCCGAGCTGTTCGCGGATCTTCCCGAGACCGGCACGTCGGCGCTGCAGCAGAGCCTGCTCCTGTCGCGCTGGCTGGTCCTGGAGGACCCGTACGGGACCGAGCGCATCCAGAGCATCGCGGCGTTCGCCTCGCTGCACGTGTCGATCATCTTCACCGCGGCCCTGATCGCGCAGTTCACGATCCGGTCGATCGCGGTGCGCGCGGTCCTCTGGGTGTTCTTCGCCCTGACCGTGCTGGCGACCATCTACTTCGGCTGGCACTACCTCGTGGACGACATCGCCGGGCTGGCGATCGGCGGCGGCTCGGTCCTGCTGGCCGCGTGGGGCACCGGCAGGTTCCGGCGCCCACCGGCGCCCGCGCCGGCGCCGGCGACCCTCTCCACGGACGACGACCAGGAAAGGTTGGCACCGGCGAAGGCCTGACGGTCCGCCCGCACGGATCAGGGCGGCCCGGGTGGGAAGACGAAGCGCCGGTAGGACAGGAAGCGGAAGAGGCTGCCGAGCGCGAGCCCCACCCCGTTGGCCGCGACGTTGTCCGCCACGGGGCCCGTGAGACCGAGGGCGAAGCGCGAGAACGCCAGGCAGCCGAGCGCGATCGCGAGGGCCACGCTGCTCAGCGCGAGGTACAGGCTGTACTCGCGGGCGAAGCTGCGTTGGGGACGGTCGCGGTAGGTCCAGTACCGGTTGCCGAAGTAGGCGGCGGTCGTTCCCGCGACCAGCGAGATGGTCTTGGCCAGCAGCGGCTGGTCGGCCAGCCAGCCGCCGTCACCACCGAGGTGCACGAGCACGTTGTAGCCGCCGACGTCGACGAGCAGGCCGAGCGCGCCCGACACCGCGAACCCCGAGGCCTCCCGGCGGAGTTCCCGGCCGCGCTGCGGCTGAGCCACCGGTCCCGCGGTCGCCAGGGCCTCGGTCGCCAGGGCCTCGGTGACCGGAGCCTCGGCCGCCGGAGCCTCCGTGACCGGAGCCTCGGCCGTGGGCGGCGCGACCGGGCGCTCGCTCTCGCGCACGGCGCCACCCGGACGCGGGCGGGAGCCGTCCACCCGCGCCGACCTGCTCCCACCACGGACGTCCGGCTCGACGGCGGGGCCGACGGGTGCGCGGTCATCCGGTCCATGGAGGAGCCCGGCCGGGCCGCGACGGTGCGGACGCCCGGGCCACAGGGCGCGTCGCCGGGACCGGTCGTGGCCCCGGCCGGTTCCGTCCGCACGGAAACGCAGGCGGAGCACGACCGCCCGAGGCCTCCGGCCGCGACGCTCCGGAGCACTGCGCGGACCCAGCCCGTCGGCTCCGACGGCGCCCACGCCGGCGCTCGAACCCGCCGCACCGTGAGCCGGCCGGGTGTCGAGTGGCCGCCGGGAACGACGCCGACGCCAGTGCTCCAGCCGCTTCTGCAGTACCTCCATCGGTACCAGCATGACTGCGAACGGCCGAGATCGCAGACCGGGGTGCCCGGGGACCGGCGTGTCCGCGACCGCCGCCGAGCCCTGCCGCCCGTGCCGGGCCGCTCCAGAATGGCACCATGGGCGCCCTTCCGCCGTACACGCTGACGGCGACGCGCCCCCGGGCGGACCTCGTCGACCGGCTGGCCGGACGGCTGCCGAAAGTGGGGCTCGACGGCGTCCTGGCCGACCTCGACCGCGCCGCCGAGCGGTGCCCGGTCCCGGGCGAGGCCGCGGGCGACGGGTGCAGGTGGGACGAGACCGACCGCAGCGACGAGTCGTGGTGGCCGCAGGGCGTCACGAGCACCCGATGGGGCGGGGTCCTGCTCGTGAGCTGGTACGCCCGACGGAACCGGCTCGGCCGCACTCCGGGATCGCGGCTCTCGGTGCTCGACCTGTCCGGGCCTGAGGGCCCGCGGTACCGGCACGTCCTGCTGGTCAGCCCGCGGCGCCGTCCCGGCCGCGGTGCCATGACCACCGTTCCGGTGCACGCGGGGGGCATCGCCGTCCACGGCGACGTCCTGCACGTCGCCGACACCCTCTTCGGGATCCGGACCTTCCGCCTCTCCGACGTCCTCCGCGTTCCCGCAGGGGAACGCGGAGCCCGCGGGTACGACTACGTCCTCCCCCAGTACTCGGCGTTCCGGGTGCCGCTGCGCGCGGGCGTGCGCCGGTTGCGCTACTCGTTCCTCTCCGTCGGCGAGGTGGCCGGCCGGCCGAGCCTGGTCGTCGGCGAGTACCGCCGCGCGGCGGAGGGGCCGGCCCGGCTCACGCGCTATCCGATCGACGCGGGAACGGGCCTGCCGGCCACCGGGGACGACGGCCGCTGCGCTCCGCTCGAGATCCACGAGGGGCAGCCCCCGCGCATGCAGGGCGTCGCGGTGCACGGAGCCACGTGGTTCGTCTCGGCGAGCGCCGGCAAGGGGGTTCCGGGGGACCTGTACGTCGGTGCCCCGGGTGCCTGGCACCGCCACCGGGGTGTCCTGCCGGCCGGGCCCGAGGACCTCGCCTGGGCCCGTCCGGGGCAGGAGCTCTGGTGCGTGTCGGAGTGGCCGGGCAGCCGGTGGGTCTTCCGCCTGGCCACCGGTCCCTGGCGGCGGCCGGGAGCATCCGACGCCTCCCGGCGGGCCTGACCCCTGTCGCGCGTCAGCGAGCCCGGGGCGCCGTCGTCCTGCCGTCGTGGAGCGTGCCTCCGCGGGCGAGCAGCTCGTCCAGCGCCTCGGCCGCCACGGGCCGGCTGTAGTAGTAGCCCTGCGCGATGTCGCAGCCGAGCTCGCGCAGCGCCGCGACCTGGCCCGTGTCCTCCACGCCCTCGGCGACGACGGTCAGACCCAGGTTGTGACCGAGATCGACGGCGGTCCGCACCAGGACGGCGTCGTGGGCGCTGGTGGTCATGCCCGAGACGAACGAGCGGTCGATCTTCAGCTCGTCCACCGGCAGCCGACGCAGGTGCGCCATCGAGCTGTACCCGGTGCCGAAGTCGTCGATCGACAGCCGCAGCCCCTGGTCGTGCAGCCGTTGGAGGACGTCGGTGCACCGCGCGGCATCGGCCATGACGGCGCTCTCGGTCACCTCCAGCCGCAGGACGCGGGCCGGGACCCCGTGCCGGGTCAGCAGCCGCTGGACCAGGTCGGGCAGCCCGGCATCGAGCAGGCAGCGCGGAGAGAGGTTGACCGCCACCGGCATCGGGTGCCCCGCGTCGACCCAGCGGCGGGCCTGTGCCAGGGCGAGGTCCAGCACGCGCTCGGTCAGCCGCAGGATGATGCCGGTCCCCTCGGCGAGGGGCACGAACTCCGCCGGGGGCACCAGACCGCGCGTGGGGTGCTGCCAGCGCAGCAGGGCCTCGACGCCCTCGATCCGCTCGCCGTCCAGCGTGAACTTGGGCTGGTAGTGGAGGAACAGCTCGTCGTCGTCGAGAGCCCGCCGCAGGTCGCCCAGGAGGGTCAGCCGGGACGGCGCCGCCACGTGGTCCTCCGGCGTGAACACCACGGCGCCCGCCTTGCGCTCCTTGGCGACGTGCATCGCGATGTGCGCCGAACGCAGCAGCGCCTCGCTGTGGGTGCCGTGCCACGGGGAGACCGCGATGCCGACGCCGACCTCCACGTCGAGGGTCACGCCGTCGACGTCGAAGGGCCGGTGCAGTGCCTCGCTCAGCCGTTCGGCGACGCGCTCGGCCTCGCCGACGCCGTCGACGGCGGCCAGCAGCACGGCGAACTCGTCGGCGCCGAGCCGGGCCACCGTGTCGCCGGCCCGCAGGACGCCGGACAGCCGGGGGGCCACCTGCCGCAGCAGAGCGTCGCCGTAGGAGTGACCCAGGCTGTCGTTGATCTCCTTGAACCGGTCGAGGTCGACCAGCAGGACGGCGACCTCCGACGAGGACCGGGCAGCTCCGGCGAGAGCCTGGTCGAGGCGGTCGCGCAGCAGGACCCGGTTGGGCAGGCCGGTGAGGGCGTCATGGGTCGCGGCGTGCCGGTCGCGCTCGGCTGACGAACGCAGCTCCCCGGTCTGCCGGCTCAGCCGGCGCGAGGCCCCGGCCACGACGCGGAACAGCACGGTCGCGAACACGGCGAGGCTGGCGACGAGCACCAGGACGAGGGAGCGGACGTCTTCCTGGACGGCCGCACGCACCGGCGCGTACGGCAGGTAGATCTCCATGGCGCCGTCGGGTCGGTCCGAGCCCGCGTACTGCACCGGCACGTACACCTCGAGCAGTTCCGCGCCGCCGCGGTCCTCGGCGTCGTCGGCCGATCCGGCGAGCCCCGACACCACCTGGCCGGCGAGCGCCTCGTCGAGCTCGTCGGAGGCCGACTCGGTACCGATGAGCGAGTGCTCGTCGGAGTAGACGATCGTGCGGTCCCGGTTGAAGATCTTGAGCTCGACCGGGTCCAGGTCGTCGAGCTGGCGGCCACCGGCCTGCAGCTTGTCCCCGGCGGAGCGCACGGCTCGTTCCACCCGGGCCAGACGCGCCGGGTCGAACCCGTCGGTCAGGTCCTCGCGGTCCAGCTGCGGCTGCAGCCCGAGGCGGACGGTGACGATCGCGGTCCACTCCGCCTGTTCCCGCGCGCGGTCGGAGATGGCGTTGCTCAGCAACCACCCGAGCACCGCGCCGAGCCCCACGGTCAGCACCAGGGTCAGCGCGCCGAAGCGGGCGAGCAGGCTGGCGCTCCGCAGACGGCCGAGAAGGGTCATGGCCGGCGCATCGGGCCCCCGGGCGCCGATCTTGAGCCGCCACGGCCGTCCCCCTCCCTCGGGGGGAGGCCGGGCAGGCGGGGGAGGCGCGGCGCGCGCGCCGCTTCCGTCCCCGGCATCGGCGCCCCTACGGTCAGGCCGTGTCCCCGCCCGAGCTCCGCGATGCCCGGTGAGCGACGAGGCCCCCGCACTCACCGCCGCCGTGCTGGCCGCTGCCTCCGGCAGCCAGCTGGAGGCGACGCTGCGCGCCATCGTCGACGCAGCCGTGGACCACGTGGGGGCCCGGTACGGCGCCCTCGGCGTGCTCGCGCCCGACGGGAGCCGGCTGGACCGGTTCGTCACGGTCGGCATGGACGACGACGACCACGTGCGCATCGGACGTCCTCCGGCCGGTGACGGCCTCCTGGGCGTGCTGGTCCAGGAACCCACGCCGCTGCGGCTGGACGACCTCCGCGACCACCCGGCATCGGTCGGCCTCCCCGACGGGCATCCGCCGATGCGGTCGTTCCTGGGCGTACCCGTGCGGGTCCGCGACTCGATCTTCGGCAACCTCTACCTGACCGAGAAGCGGACGGGGGAGCCGTTCAGCGAGGCCGACCTCGAGGTCGCCCAGGGGCTGGCAGCGGTGGCGGGTCTGGCCATCGAGAACGCCCGGCTGCTCGAGCACGCCGAGCACCGTCGCGCCTGGTCGCAGGCCGGTACCGAGATCGCCACCGCCCTGCTGTCCGGACGACCGACCGACCAGGTGCTGCGCACCGCCGCGGCCCGTGTCGCGGAGCTCTCCGAGGCCGACGCGGTGGGCGTGCTGACCCCCACCCCCGGCGACGACGACACGCTGACCATCACGGCGGCCGTCGGACCGCTGGCCGCCGACGTCGAGGGCGTGCGGGTTCCACTGGCCGACACCCGGCTGGGGGCCGCGCACCGGTCCGGCGTCCCGATGCTGCTCGACGACGCGGGAACACCCGCGGCGGGCACCACCTATCCCGAGGTCGTCGGGGAGCTGACCGGCCGGTACGGCCCGGCCCTGTACGTGCCGCTGGGCGGTACGTCCCCGTCCACCACGCTGGTGGCGCTCCGGGTGCGCGGCTGCGCGTCGTTCGACCGCGGCGTCCTCGAGCTGGCGGCGGCGTTCGCCGCCCATGCCTCGGTGGCTCTCGCCCTGGTGCGCAGCCAGGAGCGCGAACGTCGGCTGCAGGTGCAGGCCGACCGCGACCGGATCGCCCGTGACCTGCACGACCACGTGGTGCAGCGGATCTTCGCCACCGCGCTCGCGCTCGACCGCATCGGCCGATCCCTGGAGGAGACCGCGCCGGACTACGCCGCCCGCATCGCCGAACGGGTGGACGAGCTCGACGGGACCATCACCCGGATCCGGGAGTCGATCTTCGAGCTGCACACGGCCGAGGACGCCTCCCCCGCCGCCGTCCGCCGCCGGCTGGCCGAGGTCGTGCGGTCGGTGACCGAGGGACACGGGCTGCGCGCGGCCCTGCGGGTGCACCGCGAGGCCGAGGACCTGCCGGCCGACCTCGTGCCGGACCTGGTGGCCGTCGTGCGGGAGCTGGTCACCAACGTGGTGCGACACGCCCACGCCACCCGCATGACGGTCACCGTGACGATCGGCGAGGACGTCCGTGTCGTGGTCACCGATGACGGGGCCGGGCTGCCCGCCGTGACCGTGCGCAGCGGTCTCGCCAACCTGGCCGACCGCGCCGAGCGGCGCGGCGGCCGGCTGACGGCGGCTGCCGCCCCGTCGGGCACCGAGATCGAGTGGGTGGTGCCGCTTCCGGGCTGACCCGGTCAGCGGGTCGGCGGCCGCCGGTCCCGCAGCTCCGTGGCCAGGATGGCCGCCTGGGTGCGCCGCTCGAGGCCCAGCTTGGCCAGCAGGTGGCTGGTGTAGTTCTTGACGGTCTTCTCGGCCAGCCCCATCCGCGCACCGATCTGCCGGTTGGTCAGCCCCTCGCCGATCAGCCGCAGCACGATGCGCTCCTGGTCGGTGAGGCCGGCCAGCCGGTCGGTCCCGTCGTGGGTGACGGGTGGCTGCCACCCCTCGGGCGCGACCACGCCGCCGGCTGCCACGGTGCGCACCGCCGTCACCAGGGCCGAGCCGCGCACCTGCTTGAGGAGGAAGCCGGCGGCGCCTGCCCGCAACGCGGCGTCCCGCCCCTCCTGGTCCGCATAGCTGGTCAGGACGAGGCAGTGCAGTCCCGGTACCCGGTCGCGCAGCTCCCGGCAGAGCGCGTCGCCGCTGCCGTCGGGCAGCCGCATGTCCACGACGGCGACGTCGGGCCGCACCGCCGGCACGCGCACCAGGGCCTCGGCGACCGTGCCCGCCTCCCCGGCGACGGTGATCCCGGGATCGTCCTCCAGCACCTCGGCCACGCCGCGGCGGACGACCTCGTGGTCGTCGATGAGGAAGACGCGCACCTGCGGAGATGCCTCATCCATCCGAGCACCCCTCCGCGAACTGTGACTTCCGTCACAGAGGGTAGGGCGCTCAGGCCGGGAGCAACAGCGCGGCGTAGAGGGTGAGCCCGGGGCCGAACGCCATCGCGACGATCGGCCCGTCCACGTCCGCGAGCTCCTGGAGGACCAGCAGCACGGTGGCCGACGAGCAGTTGCCGTGCTCGGCGAGGACCCGCCGGGAGGCGCCGACCTGTTCCTCCCGCAGGCCGAGCTGGTCGCGGACGACGTCGATGATCCGCGGTCCTCCCGGGTGCACCGCCCAGCCGGCGACGTCATCGACCCGCAGGCCGGCGCCGCGCAGCAGCTCGTCGACGACGTCGCCCACGTGACGGGACAGCACGTCGGGCACCTTCGGGGACAGGCCCATGCGGAAGCCGAGGTCGGTGACGTCCCAGGTCATGTGGTCGGCGGTCGACGCGTCGGTCCGCGCCACGACGGCGGCCAGCCGGTGCCCGCGCCCGGCACCGGGCTCGACGACGACGGCGGCCGCGGCGTCGGAGAACAGCGCGTGGGCCACCACCTGCTCCAGGTCCCGCTGGGCCGGCTGCACGTGCAGGCTGGTCAGCTCGCAGCACAGCAGGACGGCGGGTCGGGACCGGGCCGTGACGTAGTCGCCGACGGCCCCCAGCCCCGGGATCGCCGCGTAGCAGCCCATGTGCCCGACGAGGAGGCGCTGGACCCCGGGGGGCATGCCGAGGTCGCTGGCCAGCCGGATGTCCAGCCCCGGGGTGGCGTACCCGGTGCAGGTGGCGACGGCGAACAGCCCGACGTCACCGGGCGCGAGCCCGGCCGAGTCGAGAGCCCCGGCCACCGCCTGCTTGCCCAGCGGGAGGGCCTCCTGGACGTAGCGGGCCATGCGCGCGCCGGTCCCCCACCCGCTGAGGTCCTCGTCGATGGGGTTGGCCACCGCGTGGCGGCGGCGGACACCGCTGCTCTTGAAGATCCGCTCGGCGGCGCGGACGCCCTCGTAGTGGCGGGCGAAGAACCCTTCCCAGGCGGTGTCCTGGTCCAGCGTGGTGGGGAGGGCCGAGTCCGCCCCGGTGAGGACGGCCGCGGTCACGGGCGCCGCCGCACGGGAGACCTGCTGGGGATCATGGCGCCGACGGTACGTGCGCCCTCGCGCCGACGCTCCCTCACCGCTTCCGCCCGTACCCGGCGAACAGGACGGCCGTCGTGGGTAGCGGTTTCATGCGGACACCGTCCCGACGCCCACGCCGCCAGGCGATGACGTCGCGGACCGATGGGCGTAGACCGACCAGGCGGAGGTCGAGGCCCAGCCGGTCGGCGCCGGCCAGCAGGCGGCGGCGGTCGACGAACAGGGCGGGATCGTGGATGCCGGGCGGCGGGCCGCCGGGAACCCGTTCGGCGATGCGGACCGCGACGAGGTCGGCCAGCCGGGTGGCGGCGATCGCGTCGATCACCAGCGTGCCGCCGGGGCGCAGCAGTCGCGCGGCCTCGGCCAGGACGGCGACGTCGTCGTCGACGTGCTCGAGGATCTCCCCCGCGACCACGACGTCGGCGCACCCGTCCGTCAGCGGCACGGCGAGGACCGAACCCCGCACCGGGAGGATCCCGTGCGCCCGAGCGAGCGCCAGCCCGGGCACTCCCAGATCCACACCGACGTGCCGGTACCCCAGCCGGGCCACGTGCGGAGCCATCAGCCCGCCACCGCAGGCGAGATCGACCAGGAGCGCGTCGGCGTGCGGCGCCGGCGGGATGTGCTCGGCCCGGGAGGCGGCCAGCCAGTGCAGCATGGCGAAACCCCCCGCACCCTTCCACCACTGGTCGGCCAGCTCGTCGTACTGGGCCGGGTCGTTGCGGCGCAGGGCCGTCGGGGGCACCGGGGCCTAACCCTTCTTCAGCGGGTCGTGGCCCCAGTTCATCAGCGAGTAGCGCCACCTCGACGTCTCGACGTCCTCGCGCTCCGGCTCCTGCGCCAGGTGCCGCTGGACGTAGCCGTGGACCTTGCGCATGTGGGCCAGGTCGTCGTCGGTCAGGTCGTCCTTCTTCGTGCGCAGCAGCTCGACGATGCGCCGGCCCGAGGCGTGGCCGGTGGACTCGCCGTCGCCGTCCTTCTGCCCGACGGCCTGCGACTCCTCGCTGTCCAGCCACGTCTCCAGCTCGCCGGCCGTCATGTTCACCGCCTCGCCGAACTCCCGCCGGATCGTGTCCGGGTCGTCCTCCGCCATCGGTCCTCCGCTCGTCGTCGTCCTGCCGTACCGCGGCGGCGGCCCGCGGAAACCGGAGGTCTGGTACTGCTGGTGCCCCGTCCGCGCCCTGGGAGGTGCCGTTCGTGTCCGTCACCGTCGTCGGAAGCCTGAACGAGGACGTGCTCGTGGCCGTCGAGAGGCTGCCGGGGCGCGGGGAGACCGTCGTCGGCCGCGCCGCCACGCTCGCCCCCGGCGGAAAGGGCGCCAACCAGGCCGCGGCCGCCGGGATGCTCGGCGGCGGCGTCCACATGGTGGGTCGCGTCGGTCAGGACCAGGCCGGGGACCGGCAGCTCGCCGCGCTGGCGGCCTCGCGGGTGGACGTCAGCCGGGTGCTGCGCACCCCCGGCACACCGACGGGCAGCGCCACCATCCCGGTGGAGGACGGCAGCGGCGAGAACCTGATCGTGGTCGTGCCGGGTGCCAACGCCGCGCTCGGGCCCGGTGACGTCGACGTCCCCTCCGTGCGCGAGGCCCGGGTGGTGCTGCTCCAGCTCGAGGTGCCGATGGCGGCGGTGACCACGGCGGCGCGGGCCGCCACGGGCATCGTCGTCCTGACCCCCGCTCCTCCGCGGCCGCTGCCGGCGGACCTGCTCGAGCACGTCGACGTCCTGGTGCCCAACGAGCACGAGCTGGTGCACCTGGCCGCCGCTCGGCCGGGCGAGCGCCCGCCCGCCGAGCTCGCCGTCCTCGCCCGCTCGGTGACGTCCGGAGCGGTGGTGGTCACGCTCGGAGCCCACGGCGCGCTCGTGGTGCCCCCAGACGGTGGGCCCGCGCTCCTCCAGCCGCCACCGCCGGTGACCGCCGTCGACACCACCGGAGCCGGCGACTGCTTCTGCGGAGCGCTGGCCCAGACCCTCGCCGCCGGCGCCGCGCTGCCCGACGCGGTACGGCACGCCGTGGCCGCTGCCGCGCTGTCGACCACCGGCCCGGGCGCCCGCGGGGCGCTGCCCGACGACGACGCGGTCCGGACGCTGCTACCCCGGGTGCCGGAGGCCTTCCCGGTCGGCTGAGCGGCGGTTCGACGTCCGGGGGACCGGGCACAGCCCTTCCCGACCGCATCCACGAGGAGGAGCCGACATGAGCGAGGCCCACCGCACCCCCCAC
>DASPIH010000196.1:0-9237 GCA_035629195.1 Blastococcus sp.
GAGGTCAAGGACGTCCTGCTGCTCGACGTCACCCCGCTGTCCCTGGGCATCGAGACCAAGGGCGGGATCATGACCAAGCTCATCGAGCGCAACACCACGATCCCGACCAAGCGCTCGGAGATCTTCACGACGGCCGACGACAACCAGCCGAGCGTGCAGATCCAGGTCTTCCAGGGCGAGCGCGAGATGGCCGCCTACAACAAGAAGCTCGGCATGTTCGAGCTGACCGGTCTGCCCCCGGCGCCGCGTGGCGTTCCGCAGATCGAGGTGGCCTTCGACATCGACGCGAACGGCATCGTCCACGTCCACGCCAAGGACCTCGGGACGGGCAAGGAGCAGTCGATGACCATCACCGGCGGCTCGGCCCTGCCCAAGGACGACATCGAGCGGATGATGCGCGATGCCGAGGCCCACGCCGAGGAGGACAAGAAGCGCCGCGAGGAGGCCGAGACCCGCAACCTGGCCGAGTCGCTGCAGTACCAGACCGAGAAGTTCCTGGCCGAGAACGGCGAGAAGATCCCGGCCGAGAAGAAGGACGAGCTCGGCGAGGCGCTGACCGAGTTGCGGTCCGCGCTCGGCGGCTCGGACATCGCCGCGATCAAGGCCGCGCAGGAGAAGGTCGCCCGCGTGTCGCAGGAGGTCGGTGGGGCGCTGTACGCCCAGAACGCCGAGGCGACCGCGTCCGCGGAGACCGGTGGCGGGACCAGCAGTGCCTCCGCGTCGGCCACGAGCGGTGACGACGACGTCGTCGACGCCGAGATCGTCGACGAGGGCCCGGACGGGAACGCGGACCGCCGATGACCTCCGGGGACGAGCAGCCGCGGGTGGTCATCCGCGACAGGCGGCGGATCGACCCCACCACTGGTGCAGTACGGACGCCGGCCGGCGAGCAGCCGGCCGGCGTCCGGCCCGGTACCGACCTCCCAGGGGAGCAGATGAGCGAGCACGAGACGCCGGTGGTCGAGCAGGCGGAGGCGGTGCAGTCCGCGGACGGCGCCCCGGAGGGCGACCTCGCCCGCCAGCTGGCCGAGCGCACCGAGGACCTGCAGCGGGTGAGCGCCGAGTACGCCAACTACCGACGGCGGGTCGACCGCGACCGGTCGCTCGTCGCCGACCAGGCGGCCGAGCGGTTCGCCGCCCAGCTGTTCCCGATCGTCGACGACATCGAGCGGGCCCGGGACCACGGCGACCTCACCGGCGCGTTCAAGGTCGTGGCCGACCGCGTCCTGGGGCTGCTCGACGGCCTCGGCGTGGAGGCGTTCGGTGTGGCCGGCGACGAGTTCGACCCGTCGCTGCACGAGGCCGTCATGCACGACACGTCCGCCGACGTGCACGCGCCGACCGCGACCACGGTGCTCCGGCAGGGTTTCCGCCGCGGTGACCGGGTGCTGCGGACGGCGATGGTGGCGGTGACCGAGCCCGAGTCGGCCCAGGAGCCCGCCGCCGCGCCGTCGGCCGGCGAGCAGGCCGGCGCCCAGGCCACCGACTGAGCCGGAGAGGGGGCGTCCGATGAGCACCCGTGACTTCATCGAGAAGGACTACTACGGCGCGCTCGGCGTCCCTCAGGACGCCGACGCCGCCGCGATCAAGAAGGCCTACCGGCAGTTGGCCCGGGACCTCCACCCGGACAAGAACCCGAACAACGCCGAGGCCGAGGCGCGGTTCAAGGAGATCTCCGAGGCCTACGACGTCCTCTCCGACCCCAAGCGGCGCGGGGAGTACGACGAGGCACGGCGGCTGTTCGGCTCCGGCGGGGCCGGAGCCCGTGCCGGGTTCCCCGGCGGCTTCCCCGGTGCCGGGCCCGGCGGTCAGGCCTTCGACCTGGGGGACCTCTTCGGTGCGGGGGGTGCCGGCGGTGCCCGTGGCGCCGGCGGGCTGGGGGACATCCTCGGCGGCCTGTTCGGCGGTCCGGGCGGCGGTGCGCGCGCCCGCAGCCAGGCGGCGTCCGGGCCGGCGCGTGGGCAGGACGTCGAGACGGAGGCGACCCTCTCGTTCGAGGAGGCCGTCCTGGGCGTGACGGTGCCCCTGCGCATGCAGAGCCCGGGCAGCTGCCCGACCTGCGCGGGCACAGGTGCCCGTCCGGGCACGTCCCCGCACGTCTGCCCCGTGTGCCAGGGCGCCGGTGTGACCAGCCGGAGCCAGGGGGCGTTCGCCTTCTCCGAGCCCTGCCGCAACTGCCGTGGCAGCGGCTCGGTCGTCGACGACCCGTGCTCCACCTGCTCGGGAAGCGGCGTCACCACCCAGACCCGCACCATCACCGTCCGCATCCCCGCGGGGGTGAAGGACGGTCAGCGCATCCGGCTCCCCGGCAAGGGGGCACCGGGACGGCGGGGCGGTCCGGCAGGTGACCTCTTCGTCGTCGTCCACGTCTCGGAGCACCCGCTGCTGGGCCGCAAGGGCGACGACCTGACGCTGACGGTGCCGATCACCTTCGCCGAGGCGGCTCTGGGCACCACGCTCACGGTCCCGACGCTCGACGGCACCGTGTCGCTCAAGGTGCCCGCCGGCACGGCCAGCGGGCGGACGCTGCGGGTGCGCGGCCGCGGCGTGCCCGGGAAGGGGCGGACCGGCGACCTGCTGGTCACCGTGGAGATCGCCGTCCCGGCGCGGCTCACGCCCGCTCAGCGGAAGGTCGTCGAGGCGCTGGCCGAGGAGCTGGACGAGGACCCGCGTCCGCACATCACCACCGCGGTGCGGTCCGGAGGCGAGGGGTGAGCATGCTGGACGGCGGGGTGGGACCGGGGCGGGCCGTGGCCGAGGACGCCCCCGTCTTCGTGATCTCGGTGGCGGCGGAACTGGCCGGCATGCACGCCCAGACGCTGCGCCAGTACGACCGGTTGGGGCTGGTGAGCCCGGGCCGGACGGCCGGCGGCGGGCGGCGGTACAGCCCGCGCGACGTCGCGCTGCTGCGCGAGGTCCAGCGCCTGTCCCAGGAGGACGGGGTCAACCTCGCCGGGATCAAGCGCATCATCGACCTGGAGTCGCAGGTGGAGGCGCTCCAGGGGCGGGTGCACGAACTGCTCGAGGAACTGCAGCACTCGGAGAACCGCCGGATGGCGGCGGAGGCCGCGGTGCCGGCGGCCTACCGGGCCGACCTGGTGCCCCGGCGGCGGCAGAGCTCCGCGCTCGTGGTGTGGCGCCCGAGCGCCGGGCGGTGAATGCTCCCGGAGTGGACGCGCACGAGGCGTACGTCGCCCTGGAACGGGAGATCGGCCTGCTGCTGCGGCGTTCCCGGGCCATCTCCGCCCGGCTGGCGCGCGAGCTCCATCCCGATCTGGACGGCGCCGCCTACGGGCTGCTGGCCCTGCTGCAGGACGCCGGCCCGCTGCGCGCGAGCGACCTGGTGGCGCGCCTCGGGTTGGACAAGAGCACGGTGAGCCGTCAGATCTCCAGCCTGGTGGCTCTCGGCCTGGTCGACCGCGCCGCCGACCCCGAGGACGGCCGCGCGCAGGTGCTCACCCCGTCGGCGGAGGGCGCGGCCCGCCTGAACGGCATCCGCGACGCGCGGCGTGCCCGCTGGCAGAGCGACCTCTCCGACTGGGAGACCGACGACGTCGCGACCCTCGCCGTCCTGCTCGGACGGCTGAACCGGCTGGGCGAGGCCCGGGAGACGGAGGCGAGCGCCACGCCGGCCGCGACCGGCGGGTGAGCCGGCGCACACGGTGAAACGTTGCAGACCACAACTACACACTTGTATGCTTGTGCTCTGCAAGTAGTTATCCATCCGTAGGACGTCGTCATGTCTCTCGCTCCCCAGACGCTGGACCGCCTCCTCGGCAGCGTCGCGCACCTCGGCCGCTCCGGTCGGCACCTGAGTTCCCGGCCGGCCGCCCACCTCCACGGCGACCTGCCGTCCTTCGGCTGGGCGCTGCTCGTCCCGCTCGAGCGGGACCGGACCCTGACCGCGCTCGCGGGCTGGGGCGACGACGATGCCGGACGCTCGACCGAACTGCTCGAGCGACGGGCCGCGGACATCGATGCCGCCGGCTCTTCGCACCGCGGCGCACTGCCGGTGGCCGCCTCGTGACCGGCCGGCACTCGCCCCACCCTTCCCCCGTACGACACCGCCCCGGGAGTTCCGTGAGTACCGACCAACGCCCCGCGCCCGAGGCGCCCGTCGAGCAGCAGGGGAGGATGACGCAGCGCCAGATCCTGGAGGCCCTCTCCGGGATGCTCCTGGCGATGTTCGTCGCGTTCCTGTCGTCGACGGTCGTCTCCAACGCCCTGCCCACGATCATCGCCGACCTGCAGGGCAGCCAGAGCCAGTACACCTGGGTGGTCACGGCGACGCTGCTGACGTCCACGGCGAGCACGCCCATCTGGGGCAAGCTCGCCGACCTGTTCAGCAAGAAGCTCCTGATCCAGCTGGCGATCGTCATCTTCATCGCCGGCTCGATGCTGGCCGGGCAAGCCGATTCCATGGGCACCCTGATCGCCTGGCGGGCGGTGCAGGGCCTGGGCCTGGGCGGTCTCCAGGCGCTCGTGCAGATCGCCATGGCGGCGATGATCAGCCCGCGGGAGCGGGGGCGGTACTCGGGTCTCATGGGCGCGGTCATGGCCGTCGCAACCGTCGGCGGCCCGCTGCTGGGCGGCGTGCTCGTCGACACCGAGTGGCTTGGCTGGCGCTGGTGCTTCTACGTCGGCGTGCCCTTCGCCCTCGTCGCGCTGGTGCTCCTGCAGCGGACGCTCAACCTCCCGGTCACCAAGCGGGTCGTCCGGATCGACTACCTGGGTGCGGCCCTCCTGACCGCGGGGGTCACCGCCCTGCTGATCTGGGTGACGCTGGCGGGCAGCAGCTTCGCCTGGGCCTCGACCGAGACGGCGCTTTTCCTGGGCGGCGCCGCGGCCGCGATCATCGCCTTTTTGATCACCGAGACCCGGGCTGCCGAGCCGATCGTGCCCCTCCGGCTGTTCCGGGACCGCACCACGACGCTGGCCATCATCGCGAGCATCGCGGTCGGGATCGCGATGTTCGGCTCGACGGTCTTCCTCGGCCAGTACCTGCAGATCTCGCGCGGCTTCTCGCCCACCGAGGCCGGCCTGCTCACCATCCCGATGGTCGGCGGCCTGCTGATCTCCTCCACCGTCTCGGGCCTGCTGATCACCCGGTACGGGCGCTGGAAGGTCTTCCTGGTGGCCGGCTCGCTGGCGGTCCTGGCCGGCTTCACGCTGCTGTCCACGATCGACCACCTGACGAACATGGTGCTGCTGTGCAGCTATCTGTTCGTGCTCGGTGTCGGCATCGGCATGACCATGCAGAACCTGGTGCTGGCCGTCCAGAACACCGTCGCGGCCACCGATCTGGGTGCGGCGAGCTCCGCGGTCGCCTTCTTCCGCAGCCTCGGCGGCACGATCGGCGTCTCGGTCCTGGGGGCGGTGCTGAGCAACCACGTCACGGACCTGATCCGGCAGGGGCTGGCGGGTGTCCCCGGCGCCGCGGAGGCGGCGGGGAGCGGCTCGGTGGGGCTGGCGGACCTGGCCGGTGCGCCCGCGCCCGTCGAGGAGCTCATCCGCGCCTCCTACGGCGACGCGACCGGCCGCATCTTCCTCGTGTCGGCGATCGTGTCGGTCGTCGCCGTCGTGGCGATCCTGTTCATCCGCGAGGTCGCGCTGCGCAGCGAGACCGGTGACCAGCGGGCTGCGGCCGAGCGCGCCGGCGCGCCCGTCGACGCCGCCCTGGCCGACGAGGGGCTCGCAGGGGCCGACGTGGCACAGGCCGGAGCCGGGAAGGGAACGCGGGCCGCGACCCGCTGACCCCGGTCCGAGGACACGACGGGCCGCCTCCTCCACGGAGGCGGCCCGTCGTCATGTCCGGCTCGCGGCCGTCACTGCTCCAGGGATGCGTCCAGGGTGATCTCGTCGACACCGGCGAGGGCCTTGCTGACCGGGCAGCCGGCCTTCGCCGCCTGTGCCGCCTTCTCGAAGCCTGCCGCGTCGAGCCCGTCGACCTCACCGCGCACCGTCAGGGCGATCTTCGTGATGGCCGAGGCGCCGTCCTTCTGCCCCAGGGTGACGTCGGCGGTGATGTCGAGGGCGTTGGGCGTGCCGCCGGCCTTGCCGATCTCGTTCGAGAGCGCCATGGCGAAGCAGGCCGAGTGCGCCGCCGCGATCAGCTCCTCCGGGCTCGTCGTCCCTCCGGCCTCCTCGGCGGCGCGCTTGGGGAAGGACACCTCGTAGGTGCCGATCTTGGAGCTGGAGAGCTCGACCTGGCCGGAGCCCTCCTTGAGGGTTCCGTTCCAGGCGGTACGAGCTGTGCGAGTGGGCATGCTGCCCCTTCCGGGTCGTGGCCGCCCCGGGCTGGGGCAGCGCGAAATCAGCTCCTACCCGGAAGGGTTGGGCGTTACCGTCCTGTTGGGGACGGCGTCCCTGGTCAGATCCGAGCGGTGCTGTTCACGCGGTCGGTGAGCAGCCGCAACTGCGTCTTGAGGTCGTCGAACTCGCTGGTGCAGAAGCCGATCGCCCCGATCATCTCCTCCGAGATGCTGATCGCCCTCGCCTGCAGGGCGCGGCCGGCGTCGGTCAGGGCGATGGAGACCGACCGCTCGTCCTCGACGCGGCGGTGGCGGGTCACCAGTCCCGCGGCGGTGAGCCGCTTGAGCAGCGGGGACAGCGTGCCGCTGTCGAGGGCCAGCCGGCTGCCGAGCTGGCCGACGGTCTGGTTGTCGGACTCCCAGAGCAGCATCATGACCAGGTACTGGGGATACGTGAGGCCGATCGCCTCGAGCATCGGCCGGTACCGCGCCGTCACCGCCCGCGAGGCGGCGTACAGCGCGAAGCACAGCTGGTCGTCGAGCGCCAGGCTCGGCGCCGGCAATGCGGTCATGCCGGAAGTGTAGGGCGTTGCGGTGCACACCACGCCGTCCCGCGCGTGCCTCCGGATTCCCCCGGTCGGGTCGCCTGCCGGAGCGGCGTGCTGGCCGTGGCAGAGTTGAGCGGAACAGACTCAACCCGGCCGTCGTTGGACCGGTCAGATCGCGCCGGCCACGGACGGACGGCGCACCGGAGACGAACGAAAGGACGTGCGTCCGAGCATGGAGAGCAAGCTCACGACCCGTTCGCAGGAGGCCATCGCCGGAGCCCAGCGCCTCGCCGTCAGCCGGGGGCAGGCGGCCCTGGAACCGCTGCACCTGCTCGTCGCCCTGCTGGAGCAGACCGACGGCATCGCCGGCCCGCTGCTCACCGCGGTGGGGGCCGACCCCGTCGACGTGCGCAGCAAGGCCGACGCCGCGCTGCGCCGGATGCCCAGCGTCAGCGGCGCCACGGTGTCGGCGCCCTCGCCGTCCCGGGAGTTCCTCCGGGTGATCAACGCGGCCGGCGAGCAGGCCAGTGCCCTCGGTGACGAGTACGTCTCCACCGAGCACCTCCTGGTCGGCCTGGCGGGATCCGACGGCGAGGCCGGTTCGGTGCTCACCGGCTCGGGTGCGACGCGCGACGCGCTGGTGGCCGCCTTCCGCACGGTCCGTGGCAACCGGAAGGTGACGACGGCGGACCCGGAGAGCACCTTCCAGGCGCTGGAGAAGTACGCCGTCGACCTCACCGAGCGGGCCCGCGACGGGAAGATCGACCCCGTCATCGGCCGGGACACCGAGATCCGCCGCGTCGTCCAGGTGCTCTCGCGCCGGACGAAGAACAACCCCGTCCTCATCGGCGAGCCCGGCGTCGGGAAGACCGCCATCGTCGAGGGGCTGGCCCAGCGCATCATCGCCGGCGACGTGCCGGAGAGCCTGAAGGGCAAGCGCCTCATGGCCCTCGACCTCGGCGCGATGGTCGCCGGGGCCAAGTACCGCGGTGAGTTCGAGGAGCGGCTCAAGGCGGTGCTGCAGGAGATCACCGAGGCCGAGGGCGAGGTGATCACGTTCATCGACGAGCTGCACACCATCGTGGGGGCCGGCGCGACGGGCGAGTCCGCCATGGACGCCGGCAACATGATCAAGCCGATGCTCGCCCGCGGGGAGCTGCGCATGGTCGGCGCGACCACGCTGGACGAGTACCGGGAGCACATCGAGAAGGACGCGGCGCTGGAGCGCCGCTTCCAGCAGGTGCTGGTCGGCGAGCCCAGCGTCGAGGACACGATCGGCATCCTCCGCGGTCTCAAGGAGCGCTACGAGGTCCACCACGGTGTCCGCATCACCGACACCGCCATCGTGGCCGCGGCGACGCTGTCGGACCGGTACGTCACGTCACGCTTCCTGCCGGACAAGGCGATCGACCTGGTGGACGAGGCCGCGAGCCGGTTGCGCATGGAGATCGACAGCCGGCCCGTCGAGGTCGACGAGGTGGAGCGCGCCGTGCGGCGCATGGAGATCGAGGAGATGGCGCTGTCCAAGGAGGACGACCCCTCCTCGCTGGAGCGCCTGGCCGCGCTGCGCGAGGAGCTGGCCGACCGCCGGCAGGAGCTCGCCGAGCTCACCCTCCGCTGGCAGCAGGACAAGTCCGCCATCGAGCGGATACAGCGGATCAAGGAGGAGCTGGAGACGGTCCGGCTCGAGGCCGAGCGCGCCGAGCGCGACGGCGACCTGGCGCGGGCCGCGGAGCTGCGCTACGGCCGGCTGCCCGAGCTCGAGCGGTCCCTGAACTCGGCCGAGGACTCGGTCGCCTCCGGTGGCTCGATGCTCAAGGAGGAGGTCGGCCCCGACGACATCGCCGAGGTCGTCCAGGCCTGGACCGGCATCCCTGCCGGCCGCCTGCTCGAGGGCGAGACGCAGAAGCTGCTGCGGATGGAGGAGGGCCTCGCCGGCCGGGTCGTCGGCCAACCGGATGCGGTGCGAGCCGTCTCGGATGCCGTGCGTCGTGCGCGCTCCGGCGTCGCCGACCCCGACCGCCCCACCGGGTCGTTCCTGTTCCTCGGCCCGACCGGCGTCGGCAAGACCGAGCTGGCCAAGGCGCTGGCGGAGTTCCTGTTCGACGACGAGCGCGCCATGGTCCGCATCGACATGAGCGAGTACTCCGAGAAGCACTCGGTGGCCCGGCTCGTGGGCGCGCCCCCCGGCTACGTCGGCTACGAGGCCGGTGGCCAGCTGACCGAGGCGGTCCGGCGGCGTCCCTACACCGTCGTCCTGCTCGACGAGGTGGAGAAGGCCCACCCCGACGTCTTCGACGTGCTGCTCCAGGTGCTCGACGACGGCCGGCTGACCGACGGCCAGGGGCGGACGGTGGACTTCCGCAACACCATCCTGATCCTGACGTCGAACCTCGGTTCCACGATCATCGCCGACCAGTCGGTCCCCGAGGAGCGAC
>DASPIH010000197.1:0-8258 GCA_035629195.1 Blastococcus sp.
GAGGAGCTTCCCGTGCGGGTGCGGCCCTCGGCGATCGAGACCTTCCAGCGGTGCCCGCTGCGCTGGGTGCTCGGTGCGGTCGGTGCAGAGGCGTCGCCCGACGCCACGCGCACCGTGGGCTCGGCGGTGCACGCGGTCGCCCAGCAGGTGGCCGACGGGCTGCCGCCCGCCGACGCACGCGCGGTGCTGGACGGCGAGCTCGACCAGCTCGACCTCGGGCCGGGCTGGGCCGACCAGCGGCAGCGAGTGCACGCCCAGGACATGCTCGACCGCTTCCTCCGCTGGCACGCGACCAACGGCCGCGAGCTGATCGGCGCTGAGGAGGACTTCGACGTGGTCGTCGGCCGGGCGCGGATCCGAGGCCAGGTGGACCGGCTGGAACGCGACGCCGAGGGCCGGCTGGTCGTCGTCGACCTCAAGACCGGGAAGACCGCGGCGAAGAACACCGAGGAGCACGGTCAGCTCGCTGCCTACCAGGTGGCTGTCGCCGCCGGAGCTTTCGACCGGCACGGAGTGGTGCCCGGTGGCGCCGCGCTGCTGCAGGTCGGCACCGGCGCCAAGGCCAAGGAGCAGCACCAGGAACCCATCCCCACCGACGTCCCGCTCGAGCAGACGTGGGCCGGCCAACTGGTGGCCGAGGTGGGCGCCGGCATGGGCGCGGCCACCTTCGAGGTGCGCACCGGCCCGCACTGCTTGCGGTGCCCTGCCCGTCGCAGCTGCCCTCTGCAGGAGCCCGGCAGGCAGGTGACCGGATGACCCTCCGCCCTGATCGGCCCCGTCCAGAGGCTCGCCACGAGCCTGCGAGTGGGGAGGAGGACGGGGTCCTCCACGGGACCCTCCACCAGCTCTCCTTCGACGACCTGCTGGCCGACGCCCCCGTGCAACGGCCGGCCGTTCGGCGGTTGCTCACCCCCGCCGAGGTCGCGGCCAGGTGCGGCCTGGCCTACGCCCCCTCCGACGAGCAGGCCGGCGTCGTCTCGGCGCCTGCCGACCGGCCGCTGGTCGTCGTCGCCGGCGCCGGCTCGGGCAAGACGGAGACGATGGCCGCGCGCGTCTCCTGGCTCGTGGCCAACCGGATCGTGGAGCCCGAGGCGATCCTCGGGCTCACCTTCACCCGCAAGGCCGCCAGCGAGCTCAACGAACGCATCCGCCTGCGCCTGGGCGCCCTGGCCCGCCACCCCGACACCGACGACGACCTGCGCGACCGCCTGGCCGTCGCCCAGCCGACGGTGTCGACCTACCACGGGTACGCCGCGTCGCTGGTCTCCGAGCACGGCCTGCGGATCGGCGTGGAGCCCGGCGCCGGAGTGCTCGGGCCGGCCATGTGCTGGGGCCAGGCGGCGACGGTGGTCGCGGCCTGGACCGGCGACATGTCCGACGTGCCGCTGACCCTGCTCACCACGGTCGAGGACGTCCTCGCCCTCGCCGCCGAGATGGGCGAGCACGACGTCACCCCGGCGGCCCTGCGCACCTGGACCGCCCGGCTGGAGGCCCAGGTCGCCGGGTATCCCGACGCGGCCCGCAAGAAGGGCCCCTACGCCTCGGTGACCGAGATGCTGGCCCGGCAGCGGGCCCGGGTGGCGCTGCTGCCCCTGGTCGAGGCCTTCGAGGCACGCAAGCGTGCGCTCGGCTCCATCGACTACGCCGACCAGGTCTCCTACGCCGCGCGCATCGCCGTCGCCTCCCCCGAGGTGGGGCGCCGTGAGCGCGCCCGGTGGCAGGTCGTGCTGCTCGACGAGTACCAGGACACCAGCGTCGGCCAGCTGCGCATGCTGGAGGCGCTGTTCGGCGGCGACAGCGGCCACCCGGTGCTGGCGGTGGGCGATCCCCGTCAGTCCATCTACGGATGGCGCGGCGCCTCG
Organism: Blastococcus sp.; assembly: GCA_035629195.1. GTDB lineage: Bacteria > Actinomycetota > Actinomycetes > Mycobacteriales > Geodermatophilaceae > Blastococcus. Next base: position 1,863 of record DASPIH010000197.1, read on the forward strand.
GCCGGCACGATCGAGCGGTTCGCCCGCACCTTCCCCGGCCGCCCGGGCCGCACCGCCGAGCGGCTCACCCTGGCCACCAGCTGGCGCAACGACGAGGCGGTGCTGGCCGTCGCGAACGCGGTCTCGGCGATGCTGCCGGCCCCCGCCCACCCGCTGCCCGACCTCGCTCCGGCGCCCACCGCCGGCGCCGGCTCCGTCACCGTCGGGCTGTACGAGACCGTCGCCGACGAGACCGTCGCGCTCGCCGACCGACTGGCCGCCTGCTGGAACGGCGAGGACGCCGCCGTGCCCGCGCGCCCCGACGGGCGCCCGCCGTCGATGGCGGTGCTCGTGCGCACCCGCAAGCAGCTGCCGGGCATCGCGGCCGCGCTGCGCGAGCGGGGCCTGCCCGTCGAGGTGGTGGGTTTGGGCGGGCTGCTGGAGGTGCCGGAGGTCTCCGACGTCGTGGCCACCCTCACCGTGCTGGTCGATCCCACCGCCGGCGACGCACTGGGCCGGCTGCTGAGCGGGGCGCGGTGGCGGATGGGCCCGCGCGACCTGGCCGCGCTCGAGGCCCGTGCCCGTGCGCTCGTGCACTCGCGGCGCCCGGCCGGCCCCGACGACGGCGTCACCGCGGGAACGGCGACGACCGGGACGACGGCCGAGCCGCCGCAGGAGCGGGGCAGCATCATCGAGGCGCTGGACGACCTCGGTGACGCCGCCCAGTACTCCGCGGCGGGCTACCGGCGACTGCGGCGGCTGGCCGGCGAGCTGGCGCACCTGCGGATCCGGATCGGCGAGTCGCTGCCCGACCTGGTCGACGAGGTGGCCCGCACGCTGGGCCTGGAAACCGAGCTGGCCAGCACCCCCGGTGTGAGCCCCGCCGGTGCGCGGGCCCACCTCGACGCGCTGCACTCGGTGGCTGCCGAGTTCACCGAGCTGGCCGAGCTGCCGTCGCTGCCGGCCTTCCTGGCCTACCTGCGCGACGCCGAGCAGCGCGAGCGCGGCCTGGAGCCGGGGGAGGTGGCGGTCAACCCCGAGGCGGTGCAGCTCTTGACCGGTCACTCGGCCAAGGGCCTGGAGTGGGACGTCGTCGCCGTGCCGGGGATGACCGCCGACCAGTTCCCGGCACGCAGCAACGCCAGCGACTCCTGGATCAAGGACCCCGGCGCCGTCCCCGTCGACCTGCGGCTCACAGACCGCGAGGAGCTGCCGCGGCTCCGTCTGCCGGTTCCCGGCTCGGGGGACCAGGCGGTGGTCCGGGACGCCCTGGACGAGTACGTCGAGGACTGGAAGGACTTCGGCCGCGACGAGGAGATCCGGCTGGGCTACGTCGCCGTGACGCGCGCCAAGCGTCTGCTGCTGTGCTCGGGCAGCTGGTGGCGGGACGGCGTCAAGCCGTGCGGTCCGTCCTCGCTGCTGCTCACCGCCCGGGAGGCGTGCGAGGGCGGCGCCGGCGACGTCGTGCACTGGGCGCCCGCGCCGGAGGACGGCGCCACCAACCCCGCGCTGGAGGAGTGGCGGGTGGGTGTGTGGCCGGCCGATCCGCTGTCGGAGCCGCGGCGCCGCGCGCTGACCGCGGCGGCGCAGCTGGTGGAGAGTGCCGCGCCACACCCCCTGGACCCCGAGCGGATGCTCGGCGAGCCCGACGAGCTCGTGACCGCCTGGGTGCGCGACGCCGACCTGCTGCTGCGTGAGCGGGCCGTCGCCGCCAGCCCCACGGTCGACGTCCCGCTGCCGTCGCACCTGTCGGTGTCGGCGCTGGTGACCCTGCGGCGGGACCCGGCCGAGCTCGCCCGACGGCTGCGCCGCCCCATGCCCGCCGCTCCCGCGCCGCAGGCCCGCCGGGGCACCGCCTTCCACGCCTGGCTGGAGGAGCGGTTCGGCGCCGCCCGGCTGGTCGACCTGGACGAGCTGCCCGGGTCCGGTGACGAGCTGGCCGCACCCGACGACGCCCTCGCGGAGCTGCGCGAGGCGTTCCTCGCCAGCGAGTGGGCCGACCGCCAGCCGGTGGAGGTCGAGGTGCCCTTCGAGACCCCGCTCGGGCCGCTGACGTTGCGCGGGCGGATCGACGCGGTGTTCCGACGCGAGGACGACGGCTACGAGGTCATCGACTGGAAGACCGGACCGCCGCCCACCGCCGGGGAACTGGCTGCCGTCGCCGTGCAGCTGGCCGCCTACCGGCTGGGCTGGTCACGGCTGACCGGGGTGCCCGTCGAGCGGGTCAGTGCCGGCTTCCACCACGTGGCCGCGAAGGAGACGATCCGCCCCGTCGACCTGCTCGACGAGGCCGGTCTGCTCGCCCTGATCACCGGCGACTGACCAGGCCGTCGAGAAGTCGACAGGTGGTCATGTCGACTTCTCGACCGGTCCGGCCGGCCAGGGAGCCGCTCCGATGGAGCGGCCGGTCAGGACGAGGCGAGGCGGTCCACGATCGCGGTGGCCAGCCGCTCCGGTGCCTGCTCCGGGATCCAGTGCGTGATCCCCGGCAGCTCGACGAACCGGTAGTCGCCGTCCACGAACTGCGCACATGCCTCGGCGGCGGTGCGGCCGATCGCGACGTCGGCGTCGCTCCAGACGTAGGTGGTGGGCACCTCGACCTTGTCCACGCGGATGTCGGCACTCATCGCCCGGTACCAGCTCAGCGCCGCGGTCAGGGCGCCCGGTGCCGACAACACCGCCACGTACTCGTCGACCGCCTGGGCCGGGACGCCGGTCTCCCCGGACGTGCCGAGCAGCATCCGCCGCAGCCGCCGCGCGTCGTCGGCCAGCAGCACCGCCTCCGCCTTGCCCGGCTGCCAGAACAGCCGGATGTAGGCGGAGCGTTCCTTCTGCTCCGGATCGACCCGGAAGGCGGCGGTGTAGGCGGCCGGGTGAGGCACCGAGACGGCGGTCAGCGAGCGCACCCGGTCGCTGTGCCAGGCCGCCAGCACCCACGCCACGTTCGCCCCCCAGTCGTGGCCGACCACGTCGGCCACCGGAGTTCCCAGCGCCGTCATCAGGTCGGCGGTCACCTGCGCCAGGTTCTGCACCGCGTACGCATCCACCTCGGCCGGGCGCGCGCCGGGGGAGTACCCCAGCTGGTCGGGCGCGTAGGTGCGCAGCCCGGCCTGCGTCAGGAGGGGCGTCACCGCCGCCCAGGACGCCGAGGTCTGCGGGAACCCGTGCAGCAGGAGGACCGGCCGGCCGTCCTCAGGTCCGTCGACGCGCACGTCGAAGGTGAGGTCGCCGACGTCCACGCGCAGCAGCTCCCCGGGCACGCCGCTGACGCTATCCGGCTCCGATCCGCTCCGCTGCCGCCGTTACCGTCGAGTCGTGACCAGCAGTTCCGAGCGGGACTTCGTCCTCGCCCACCTCGACGACCTGCATGCCGACCTCGACGCCTGGCTGCGCATCCCGTCGATCTCGGCGGACCCGGCGCACGCCGACGACGTCGCCGCGAGCGCGGCCTGGCTGGCCGCCGCGCTGACCCGTACCGGGTTCCCGACCGTCGAGATCTGGTCGACGGCCGGCGCTCCCGCGGTCTTCGCCGAGTGGCCCTCGTCCGACGCCGACGCCCCGGTGGTCCTGGTCTACGGCCACCACGACGTGCAGCCGGTGGACCCGCCCGAGCTGTGGGTCCACCCGCCGTTCGAGCCGACCCGCGTGGAGGGCCCTGACGGACCCGAGCTGCACGCCCGTGGCGCCATCGACGACAAGGGCAACGTCGCCTTCCACCTGCTCGGCATCCGCGCCCACCTGGCCGCCACCGGCCGCGACACCCCGGCGGTCACGCTGAAGCTCCTGATCGAGGGCGAGGAGGAGTCCGGCTCGCCGCACTTCGAGGCGCTGCTAAGGGAACGGGCCGACCGGCTCGCCTGCGACGTCGTCGTCGTCAGCGACACCGGGATGGCCGCGCCCGACGTGCCCAGCGCGGTCACCGCCATGCGCGGGCTGGCCGACGCGGAGATCACCCTGCGCGGCCCGGCCGTCGACCTGCACTCGGGCTCCTTCGGCGGCGCCGTCCCCAACCCGCTGCACGCCATGGCCGAGCTGCTGGCGAAGCTGCACGACGAGCAGGCGCGGGTGACGCTCCCCGGCTTCTACGACAAGGTCCGACCCCTGTCCGAGCGCGAGCGCGAGCTGATGGCCCGGGTGCCCTTCGACGAGCAGGCCTGGCTCGCCGGCCCGGCGGCCTCGCGCGTGACCTACGGCGAGGCCGGCTACAGCACGCTCGAGCGCACGGGCGCCCGGCCGACCGCCGAGGTCAACGGCATGTGGGGCGGCTACACCGGCCCGGGCCACAAGACGATCATCCCGGCCGAGGCGCACGCCAAGCTCACCTTCCGGCTCGTCGGCGACCAGGTCCCTGCCGACGTCGGACCGCAGCTGCGCGCCTGGGTCGAGGCGAACGTCCCGCCGGGCATCGAGGCGGAGGTGCACACCCCGCCCGGCGGTGTCGCCCCCTGCGCCAGCGACCTGGACTCCCCGGCCATGGACGCGCTGCTGGCCGCCATCGGCCAGGCCTTCGACACCGACCCCGCCGACGTGCTGTTCACCCGCGAGGGCGGCAGCGGCCCCGAGGCGGCGATCGTCGAGGCGCTGGGGGCTCCGTTGCTGTTCCTCGGCGCCGGGCTGCCGACCGACCGCATCCACTCGCCGAACGAGCGGGTGCTGCTGCCGATGCTGTACCGCGGCGCGGAGGCCGCGGCGCACCTGTGGCGGGAACTGGCCGCCCGGCCGATCAGCTGAGACGCGTGCCGACGACGACCGTCGCGCCCCGCTCGTCGTCGGTCACCAGCCGGGGCACCAGCCCGGCCGCGCCGACGGCCTCCAGCGCTGCTGCCACCTGGCCGTCGCCGCACTCGAAGAGCAGCGAGCCGCCCGGCGCCAGCCAGTCCGGGCCGCCGCCCACGACGCGGCGGGCGAGCGCCAGCCCGTCGGCGCCGCCGTCGAGGGCCGCGCGCGGCTCGTGGTCGCGTGCCTCCGGCGGCATCAGCGCGACGGCGTCGGTGGGCACGTAGGGCACGTTGGCCGTGAGGACGCCGATCCGGCCGCGCAGCTCCGCCGGCAGCGCGGCGAACAGGTCGCCCTCGTGCACGGGAACGCCCGGCAGGTTCCGCCGTGCGCACGCGACCGCCGCCGGGTCGACGTCGGCAGCGTGCAGCTCGATGCCCCGCACCCGCGCGGCCAGCGCGGCGCCGATCGCACCCGTTCCACAGCACAGGTCGACCACGACGTCCCCCGCGCCGGCCAGGGCAGCCGCCTCCTCGACGAGAGCCTCGGTGCGCCGCCGGGGGACGAAGACGTGCGGGGAGACGGCGATGCGCAGCCCGCAGAACTCCGCCCACCCCAGGACCAGTTCGAGCGGAGTGCCGGCCACCCGCCGTCCGACGAGCCGGTCGAGCTCGCGGCGGTCCGGCGCGGCGGCAGCGAGCAGCCGTGCCTCGTCCTCGGCGAAGACGCAGCCGGCGGCGCGCAGACGGGCCACGATGCCCGGATCGGCGGGCTCCACACGACCTCCGGGGCGGACAGGGGACAGGTCGGGGACGACCTAGGGTGGAGGCGTGACCGGAGCCGGGCAGACCCCTCCCCCCGGCTGGTACCCGACCCTGCCGGTGCTCCCGGCATGGTGCGCTGGTGGGACGGCGGTACCTGGTCCGACGTCATGATGCCGTCCGGGCCCGGCGTCACGGTGCGCCACCTCCCGGGATCTCCGGCGCGCCTCCCGCGGCCCGCCCCCGGGCCGTCACCGTCCTCGCCGGTCGCCGCCGGCGGGAGGCCGCGGGTCTGGATGGCGCTGATCGCCGTCGTGGTGCTCGTCACCGCCGTCGTCGGCTCTCTCCTGGCACTGGGAGCTGGCGGAGGCGGCACCGACCGCACGGCCGCTCCGTCGAGCCCGGCTCCCTCCGTGCCCGGTGCCGGGCCGGCCTTTCCGCCCGGCACGGTGCGGATCATCGACCGGGCCGCAGGCATCTCCTACCCGTACCTGGGAGAAGGGTGGTCGGAGTTCGACCTCGGCCCCGTGTCGGAGACCACGGAGACGGCCGGCCAGTACTTCACGACGCAGGAGGACACCCCCGACGGCGGGATCTTCATCTCCCAGTGCACCTCCGGGCCGGTGGCCGAGGGGTACGGGTGGGCAGGCGCCGGCAGCCTGCAGGCGACGGTGACGACGCTGGCCGACAGCGTGCGCGCCGACTACTACCCGGGCCCCAACGAGCGGGAGGTGAGGCGCGACGAGGCCCGCACCGTCGACGGGCACGCGGCGCACCTCTACGAGTTCCAGCTGTCCTGGGACAGCGAGGGCTACGACGCGACGGGGGAGCGGGCGGCGCTGCTGCTCATCGACGTCGGCCGGCCGGCTCCGGCGCTGCTCTACGTCTCCATCCCGAACACCCACGCCGAGCTGTACGGCGTCATCGACCGCGTGCTCGC
>DASPIH010000198.1:0-2296 GCA_035629195.1 Blastococcus sp.
CGCTGACCAAGAAGCCGGCCGAGACCCGCATGGGTTCCGGTAAGGGTTCGCCGGAGTGGTGGGTCGCCAACGTCAAGCCGGGCCGGGTGCTCTTCGAGCTCTCCGGTGTGGCCGAGCCCGTGGCCCGCGAGGCCATGCGCCGCGCGATCCACAAGCTGCCGATGAAGTGCCGCTTCATCACGCGTGAAGGAGAAGTGTGATGGCCGCCGGTCTGACCGCTCCCGAGCTGCGCGAGCTCTCTGCCGACGAGCTCGCCGCGCGGCTGCGCGAGCACAAGGAAGAACTGTTCAACCTGCGGTTCCAGGTGGCCACCGGCCAGCTGGACAACAACCGGCGACTGCAGACCGTCCGCCGCGACATCGCCCGGATCTACACGATCATGCGCGAGCGCGAGCTGGGCCTCTCGGTCGCCCCGAACGAGGGTGTGGCATGACCGAGACCCAGCAGTCGTCGGGCCCCGGCCTGGCCGGCCGCGGCTACCGCAAGGTCCGTGAGGGCCTCGTCGTCAGCGACAAGATGGAGAAGACCATCGTCGTCGAGGTCGAGGACCGCGTGAAGCACGGCCTGTACGGCAAGGTCATCCGCCGCACCAGCAAGCTGAAGGCGCATGACGAGCAGGGCGTCGCCGGCATCGGCGACCGCGTGCAGATCATGGAGACCCGTCCGACGTCGGCCACCAAGCGGTGGCGGCTCGTGCAGGTCCTCGAGAAGGCCAAGTAGCACCTGCAGGTCCGCGGGGCCGGCCTTCCGGGCCACCTCGCAGCCGTCCGGCCGCAGCGAGTACGCTGGACGACTGGCGCGCATCGCACCTCTCATCAGGGGGTGCGCGCCGCATCCCGGTACCTGTGCCTCGACGCACCGGCGGCCTGAGCCGCCGGTGCGTCGGCACGCGGGTGCCGGACAGCCGGTTCACCGTTCCGGCCCGGCTGTCACATCACAATCTTGGGAGTAGGACGTGATCCAGCAGGAGTCGCGCCTGCGGGTCGCCGACAACACCGGTGCGAAGGAAATCCTTTGCATCCGGGTGCTCGGCGGCTCAGGGCGACGCTACGCGGGCATCGGCGACATCATCGTCGGCACCGTCAAGGACGCGCTGCCCGGCGCCGGCGTGAAGAAGGGCGACGTGGTCAAGGCCGTCGTCGTCCGCACCGTCAAGGAGCGTCGTCGCCCCGACGGCTCCTACATCCGCTTCGACGAGAACGCCGCGGTGATCATCCGTGACAGCGGCGACCCCCGCGGCACGCGCATCTTCGGCCCTGTGGGCCGCGAGCTCCGCGACAAGCGCTTCATGCGGATCATCTCGCTCGCGCCGGAGGTGCTCTGATCATGGCTGCCAACACCAGCGGGAAGACGCCGTCGATGAAGGTCAAGAAGGGCGACACCGTCCTCGTGCTGTCCGGCAAGGACAAGGGCGCGAAGGGCCGTGTCATCGCCGCCTACCCCAAGCTCCAGAAGGTGCTCGTGGAGGGCGTCGGCCGGGTCAAGAAGCACACGCGCATCAGCTCGAACCAGCGCGGTGCCCAGCAGGGCGGGATCGTCACGCAGGAGGCGCCCATCCACGTGAGCAACGTGATGGTGATCGACTCCGAGGACAAGCCGACCCGGGTCGGTCACCGCAAGGACGAGGAAGGCCGCAGCATCCGGGTCTCGCGGCGCACCGGTAAGGACCTCTGACCCCATGAGCGCACCCACCCGTGAGCTGCCCCGCATGCTCGCCAACTACCGCGAGAACATCGTGCCGGCGCTGCAGGGCGAATTCGGTTACGAGAACGTCATGCAGATCCCGCGCCTGACGAAGATCGTCGTCAACATGGGCGTCGGCGAGGCCACTCGCGACGCCAAGCTGATGGACGGCGCGGTCCGCGACCTGACCGCCATCACCGGCCAGAAGCCGGCCGTCGTCCGGGCCCGCAAGTCCATCGCGCAGTTCAAGCTGCGCGAGGGCATGCCGATCGGCGCGAAGGTGACCCTTCGCGGCGACCGCATGTGGGAGTTCCTCGACCGGCTCCTGTCGCTGGCCCTGCCGCGTATCCGTGACTTCCGTGGCCTGAGCGCCAAGCAGTTCGACGGTCACGGCAACTACACGTTCGGGCTGACCGAGCAGTCGATGTTCCGCGAGATCGACGTCGACCGGATCGACCGGCCGCGCGGCATGGACATCACGCTGGTCACCACCGCCACGACCGACGAGGAGGGTCGCGAGCTGCTCCGCCAGCTCGGCTTCCCCTTCGCCGGCCTGACCGTCGTGAACACGACCCGCTGAGCCGGGGCAGGAGAGACAGATGGCCAAGAAGGC
>DASPIH010000199.1:0-3960 GCA_035629195.1 Blastococcus sp.
CGCCTCTCGCAGCGCCGCGGGATCGCGGACGTCGCCCTGCCGGTACTCCATCTTCGTCCAGCCCTGCGCCGCCGGGTCGAACGGACGCCGGGCGATGCCGACGATCCGGCCGATCCGCTCGTCCGCCTGGAGCAGCGGCACGAGCCCCGCGCCGAACGTGCCCGTGGGACCGGTGATGCCGACGGTCAGGTCCCGCTCGGTCGCGCTCACCGGGCCGCGGCCCGCTCGGTCGCCAGGGCGCCATCGGGCGGGGAGGTGCCGGGCGTCCTCTTCTGGGCCCGGGCGTGCTCGAGCAGCTCCTCGATGCCGCTGCGGATCCCGGCGGAGAGCACGTCGATGTCCGGGAAGGCGTCGAAGTCCGCGTTGATGCCGAACGTCATGGTGTTCAGGTAGCTGAAGATCCCGATCGAGCAGCGGGTGCCGCCGGCGATGGGCACGTAGGCGTGCGCCGAGCGCATCCGGCGGCCGAGCACGTAGAGCGGGATGCGGGGGCCGGGCACGTTGGTGGTCACGGCCTGGTACCAGATCTGGCTGGCCTGCAGCCCCGCTCGCACGCCCATCGACAGGAGCGACGGCGCCACGAAGTCGCCCATCGCGAGGATCGAGGGGACGTCGACGGCCTGCATGTTCCGCTTGTGCTCGTTCATCTGCCGGCGGACGGACTCCAGCCGGGAGACCGGGTCGGGGTCGCCCACCGGCAGGTCGACGAAGACGCAGGAGATCTGGTTGTCCAGGTTGCCCTTCCGCTCCTTCGAACGCACGGACACCGGGACCATCGAGCGCACCACGAGCTTCTCCGACGAGAGCTCCCCACGGCCCTCGAGCAGGTCGCGGAAGCCCTTCGTGATCGCGGTGAGCACCACGTCGTTGACCGTGCCGCCCAGTGCCGTGCGGACCTCCTTGAACTCGTCGAACTGGCCGGCGGTCCAGGCCCAGCGACGGTGTGGACCGATGTGCCCGTTGAGCGACCGCGCCATCGGCGTCACGGCCCTCCTGGCCAGCGACGGCAGGCGCTTGGCCACCGTGCGCCCGCTACCGGTCAGGTCCTTCGTGCGGCGGACGGCGGTCTTCACCGTCGGCAGGCTGGTCAGGGTGCGCAGCGGCTGGGTCACCGCCTCGGTCACGGCACCGGCCAGCATCGCGGCGCCGGACGGGTCGTCCCCGGGCGTCCACTCCCGCGGTTCGTCGTGCGTGGCGTCAGGGGTGAGGTCGAACATCAGCTGCATGAGGTCGGTGCCGGCCACGCCGTCGACCATGCAGTGGTGGACCTTGGAGATGAGCGCCCATCGCCCCTCGGCGAGGCCCTCCACGAGCCACAGCTCCCACAGCGGCTTGGACATGTCCAGGCGCTGGCCGAGCACGCGGCCGGCCAGGTTGCGCAGCTGCTCATCGCCGCCCGGAGAGGGCACGGCGGTGTTCCGCACGTGGTACAGGATCTGGAAGTGCGGGTCGTCCACCCACATCGGACGGCCGAGCTGCAGTGGCACCGTGCGCACCCGCTGCCGGTACCGGGGGACAAGCGGCATCTTGCTGAGCAGCAGCCGCACCATGTCGCCGTAGCTGGGCGCCGGGCCGTCGAACACGGCCACCGAGCCCACGTGCATGGGCGTGTTCTCGCCCTCGGCGAAGTAGAACCCGCTGTCGAGGGCACTCATGCGGTCCACGTCTCGCTCCTCGCCGCCCGTCCACGTCTCGGTCAGGGCTGTGTCGCAGGGTTCCAGATGGCCGCCGGATCCAGGTGGGATGCGTGTACGCGCAACCGGGGGTGTGGCAGCGGCCACACCCTCGCATGCCCCACCGACGGGCCCGTCAACCGGCGCGGCGCAGTCGGTCCTCCACCAGGCCGAGGAGGTCGAGGAGCGCCCGGTCGACGACGTCGGGCCTGGTGAAGTTGACGCTGTGCCCGGCGCCGGGAACGACGATCAGCTCGGCGCTGTCGCCGATGTCCCGGGCCAGGCGCCGTCCGTGCGCCGCGGGAGTGAGCCGGTCGTGGGTGCCGGCCACGACGGTGACCGGGATCCGGCCGAGCACCGGCAGCGCCTCGTACTCCTCGTGGTCGAGGAAGGTGGCGTAGAAGGCGGCGGTGACGGGGAAGGAGGTCTCCTCGAGCAGTTGCTGCACGACCCGGACGCTCGCCGGGTCGGCGTCGGCCCGCGTGCCGAAGACCAGCCGCCGGGTGAACCAGCGGCCGACGATGCTGCCGCGCCAGCGGAACCGCTCGATCAGCGGCGCGAACAGCTGCAGTCCGTGGAGGTAGATCGGCAGCAGCCCGAGCCACCGCCCGATCCTGACGAGCCGGCCGAGGATGCCGGTCTCCACCAGCCCGCCGGCCGCGGTGGTGAGGAGGACCGCCCCCACGACTCGGCTGCCGAAGAGCTCCGGCCGCTGGCGGGCCAGCGCCATGATGGTCATGCCGCCCATGGAGTGGCCGACCAGGACGACCGGGCCGGTGGGCACCACGGCGTCGAGCACCTGGGCCAGGTCGAGGCCGGTCCGGTCGATGGTGGCGTCGGGCAGGGGGGTGGCCGCCGACCGGCCGTGGCCGCGCTGGTCCCACAGCACCAGCCGGTACCGCTCCCGCAGCGCCTTCCGCTGCAGCTCCCACTCCGCCAGCCGGGCGGTGAACCCGTGGCAGAACACCACCGTCAGCGGGGCGTCGGGGCCTCCGCCCGCCCGACCGACCCCGGCCGGGCCGTCGAACTCCACGTGCAGGCCGACCCCGTCGTCCGTGGTCACCACCCGCGAATCCGGGGGCGGCGGGACGTCGAGGCCGGGGAGGACGAGCAGAGGCGGGTCGCTGGGCACCGCGTCATCCCAGGGCTTCGCGGCCCCGGGCGCAAACCGGAGGTCAGCGCGGAGAGCGCCAGGAAGGCGCGGACTCGCGGACCAGGCGCCGCACGGCGTCGACCTCGCGGGCGACCGGGGCGAGCACGCCCTCGGCATGCAGCTCGGCGTCGTCGGGTGCCCGGTGCGCCCGCACGTCGTCCTCGAGCCGGCGGATCGCCCGGCGCAGGGTCGCCACCTGCGCGAGGTCGGGCGCCGGCTCACCTCCGCGGGTGGAGATGACCGCCTCGGTGACGGCGTCGGAGGTGCGCTCCAGCTGGACGATGACCGGCCACCACGCCGCTGCCCGGGTGCTGATCGGAGGCGGTTCGGCCAGGCGGCGCTGCAGCTGGGTCTGGAGCTCGGTCAGCGCGCGGTAGTTGCGGCGCCGGGCGCGCCGCCGCTCGGCCGGGCTCCCGGTGAACGCCGCATCGACGAACTCGTCCAGGGCCACGGTGGCCTCGCGCAGCGCCTGGTCCATGGGAGCTCGCCAGGTCTGCGGCCAGAGCAGGTAGCCGAACACCAGCACGATCGCGCAGCCGACCAGCGTGTCCAGCAGCCGCGCACCGACCAGTTCCGGTCCACCCGGGAGCGCGAGATCGAGCATCAGGATGATCAGCGGCGTCTGGAAGACCGAGAACAGCCCGAAGTTGGTGTCGCGCGCCCACGGCAGCACAGCCGCGGAGCAGGCCAGGGCGACCACCACCCAGCCGTTGCGGGGAAGGACGGCGAGCAGTGCCGAGCCCAGGAGGACGCCGAGCAGGGTGCCCGCGCCGCGCTGGACCGCCCGCGTGAACACCGAACCGAAGTCGGGCTTGAGCACGATGGCCACGGTGAGCAGCACCCAGTAGGGGCGCTCGAACGGCAGGTACTGGCGGGCGACCTCCGCGATGGACATGCACAGCGCCAGCCGGACGGCGAAGTCCCGGGCGTCGGCGCTGGCCAGGGTGCGGTCGGCCACGTCGCGCAGCCGCGTGCCGACGGGAACCGCCGCCGGAGGAGCGGCGGCGTTCGCCCGCTCCTCCGGATCCCCGACCACGTTCCAGGCCAGCCGGACCCCGTGCCGAACCGCACGCGCCGCGGGGTGCCCCTGCTCGAGGGCGGGCGGCCGCTCCGCGGGCAGCTCGCCGGTTCCGC
>DASPIH010000200.1:0-4139 GCA_035629195.1 Blastococcus sp.
GACGGCCGGGGCCGGCTGCGCGACCTGCACCTCAAGGGCGCCGGCCGCACGCCGCTCGCCCGCGGCGGTGACGGGCTGGCCGCCGTCGGCCCGATGCTGCGCGAGTACGTGATCAGCGAGGCCATGCACGCGCTCGGCATCCCGACCACCCGCTCGCTCGCCGTCGTCGCCACCGGGCGTCCGGTCCGGCGGGAGACCGTGCTGCCCGGAGCCGTGCTCGCCCGGGTGGCCAGCAGCCACCTGCGCGTGGGCAGCTTCCAGTACGCCGCCGCCACCCAGGACGTCGACCTCGTGCGCCGGCTCGCCGACCACGCCATCGACCGGCACCACCCGGCCGCCGCGGACGCGGAGCAGCCCTACCTCGCGCTGTACGAAGCGGTGCTGGAGGCGCAGGCGTCGCTGGTGGCGCGCTGGATGCTCGTGGGCTTCGTGCACGGCGTCATGAACACCGACAACGTGACGATCTCCGGCGAGACCATCGACTACGGGCCGTGCGCGTTCCTCGACGTGTTCGACCCGGCCACGGTCTACAGCTCGATCGACTCCGGAGGCCGCTACGCGTACGCCAACCAGCCGCTGGTGGCCGAGTGGAACCTCGCCCGGCTGGCCGAGGCGATGCTCCCGCTGTTCAACGAGGACCAGCAGATCGCGGTGACCATGGCCACCGACGCGCTGGGCACGTTCCGCGATCGCTACAACGCGGTGTGGACGGCGGGCATGCGGGCCAAGCTCGGACTGGCCGAGGACGCCGACGACGCCGGAGTCGAGCGCCTCGTCGAGGACCTGCTGGCCCTGATGCGCGACAACAAGGTCGACTACACGACCTTCTTCCGCCGCCTCGGGAACGCGGCTCGCGGGGACACCGAGCCCGCGCGGCTCCTCGTCCTGGACCTCGCCCGGTTCGACGCCTGGCTGGAGCGCTGGCAGGCCCTCGAGCCGGACGCGACGGCGATGGACCGGACCAATCCCGTCTACATCCCGCGCAACCACCTGGTCGAGCAGGCGCTGACGGCAGCCACCGCCGGGGACACCGCGCCGCTGGAGCGGCTGCTGGAGGTGCTGGCCCGCCCCTACGACGAGCGACCGGGCCTGGAGCGCTACGCGGAGCCGGCGCCGGAGGCGTTCGGGCAGTACGTGACCTTCTGCGGCACCTGAGGCGGCACCTGCAGGCGGCACCTCCGGGCGATCGCCCGGGGTCGAGCCTCCGCCCAGGCCGGGCCGGCCTGGGCGGAGGGAGGGACGTCAGTTCGCGGAGAGGCCCTTGGCGACCTCGCCGGGGCGCTGCTGCTCGCCCGCGTAGGAGCTGATGGCGACCAGCGTGCCGGTGAGCGCGGGGATGACCCACTGCAGGGTGTCGAGCTGCTGCTGGGCTGCCGCGACGTCGGCCTGGACGACCTTGGTGCGCTTGCTGGGCCTGGTCCCGGACTTCGACGGCACCGCGCCGGCCTGCGACACCCGCATGCCGAGGACCCGGCTGTACGCGGTGGCGCCGAGGGCCGCCGCGGTGATCAGCGTCTTGAGGGTCGACATCTCGGCGACGCCTTCCTGGGCCGCCACCCGCTGCTTGTTGGCGCGCAGCTGACCCACGCTGCCGACCAGGTGGGCGCCGATGGCGACGAGGTTGACCGGGGTCCAGCGGTCCCAGCCGGCGTTGGCGACCCGGCCGGTCGCGGCGTCGCTGCCGGCCTCGCCCGCGGCTGCGTTCAGTGCCACGGCGTTGGCCAGGGTGCCGCCGAACCAGGCGGACAGTCCGACGTCGTGCAGCGTGCGGGACAGGGTGTTACGAGCCATGGGGTTACTCCTCGGCAGGGGATGGTCCGCCTCCCCTACCCGTGTCACCGCAGCCCATGCCGGTTGCGCGCAACCGGCGGACGCGCGCTCAGGCGCTGATCGCCGCGATCCGCTGCTGACGCAGCCGGCGGCGCTCGCGCTCGGACAGGCCGCCCCAGATACCGAACCGCTCGTCGTTGGCGAGTGCGAACTCCAGGCACTGCGCGCGGACCGGGCAGCCGCCGCAGACCCGCTTGGCGTCCCGCGTGGACCCGCCCTTCTCGGGGAAGTACGCCTCCGGGTCGGTCTCGGCGCAGAGGGCGTCCATCCGCCACGACTCCGAGGTCGCGGGAGTGTCGTCCCACGCGAGGGTCTCCGCCCGACCGGGCTGCTCGGTCCAGGCCGGCTCATGGGCCCATGCCGGCTCCTGTGTCCAGCGCGGCTGCTCGGACCAGGCTGCCGTCGACCACCCCGGCTGGGCGTCCCACGCGTCGCTGTCGTGCTCCTCCGGCGCGAGGTGCGGCGCAGGCATGGCGGCACCGGCCTGGTCGTGGACGAGGGTCAGGGGAGAGCGGGCGAAGGAAGGCATGGGAAGCTCCTCGAGGAACGGGGCGCGCACGGAGTGACGGACCGGTACGGGCCGACTGCTTTCAGTAACGCTACGGACCGGATCCAGCAGAGCGCACTGGCAAGACTGAGGTGAAACCGGCCGCCCCGGTTGGCGAGATCTGTCAGGACCGGGACGCGGCTGGACCGCTGGCGTGCCGCCCGGGCCCCGCGGTCAGCGGCCCAGGTGCCTCCGCAGGGCCCCAGTGACCATCCGGTGGTCCTCCAGCTGCGGCAGCCCCGAGACCGTGATCACGCCGATCGGGCCCACGTCGCGCACCCAGACCGGAAAGGCGCCACCGTGGGCGGCGTACCGCGTCGGGTCCAGCCCGAACTCCGCCTCGAACGTGGTGCCGCGCTCGATGCTGGCCTGCCGCACGTGGAGCGAGCTGTGCCCGAACCGGTGCACGACCCGGGACTTGCGCTCGATCCAGGTCGCGTTGTCCGGAGTCGCACCGGCCAGGGCCGCGGCGAACAACCGGTGCCCGTTGCGGGAGATCTCCACGGCGACCGGCGCTGCGACGTCGCGGGCGGAGGCCACCAGCGCGCAGCCCAGCTCCCAGGCGTCGTCGTTGGTGAAGGAGGAGAACCGCAGCTCCTCCTCCTCGGCGGCGAGTTCGGTCAGCGTCGGAAAGGCGTCGGGCATGCGCCTTTCCTACCGTGCGGCACCGCCGTGCCCAGCGCGTCCGGTCACTGCCCGGCGACGGTCTCCTCGGCCTCGATCGCCGCGTTCCACTCGCGCTTGGTCGACTGCCAGCGGTCCTCGTCGTCGCCGCGCCGCCAGTAGCCGGAGATCGAGGTCCACGCCGGGTCGAGGCCGCGCTCGGCCCGCAGGTGCCGGCGGAGCTCCCGGACGGCGTGGGCCTCGCCGTGGACGAACACGTGCCCGTTCCCGGCGGGCAGGCGGGCCGCGCGCACCGCGTCGACCAGCGCCATTCCGGGCTCGGCGCCGCCCCGGTGCAACCACCGCAGCTCGACGCCGGGACCGACGGCGGCCAGGTCGGGATGCTCCTCCGTGGAGTCGGCCACCTCGAGGAACACCAGGGCGCGGGCGCCGGACGGCAGCCGGTCGAGGGTCGCGGCGACCGCAGGGAGAGCGGCCTCGTCGGCCGCCAGGAGGTGCCAGTCGGCGTCCGGCCGGGGCGCGTAGCCGCCGCCGGGGCCCACGAACTGGATGCGGTCGCCGGGACGGGCCGCAGCCGCCCACGGTCCGGCCAGGCCCTCGTCGCCGTGGTGCACGAAGTCGATCGTCAGCTCACCGGCCGCGCCGTCCCAGACGCGCACGGTGTAGGTCCGGGCGACCGGCCAGTGGTCCTTCGGATGGTCCGCCCGCACCTGCTCCATGTCGAAGGGCGCGCCGTACGGCGCGCCGGCCGGCGGGAACAGGAGCTTGACGTAGCGGTCGGTGAACTCGCCGTCGGGAAAGCCGGCCAGACCGGGCCCGCCCAGGACGACGCGGACCATGTGAGGGGTGACCCAGGAGGTGCGGACGACCTCGCCCACCCGGGGAACCCGTGTGCGCGGGGAACGCCCGTTGCCGTCGGGTCGTGGCTCACTCATCGTCGCTCTTCTCTCCTCCGGGCGGATGCCCCGGCCGTCCGGCCGGCCCGCACGAGGGACGACGGTACATAGGCGACCCTTACCGGCCGACGGGGGAGCGCCGACCCAGGTTCCCGGCTCGGCCACTCGGAGCGGAACGGACCGCTCACCCCGGGGAGGCCCGGACCGCGAGCCGCACTGCAGCCCGCGGTCCGCGTGCGGAC
>DASPIH010000201.1:0-13085 GCA_035629195.1 Blastococcus sp.
CACAGCCCTTCGCGACCGCACCCACGAGGAGGAGCCGACATGAGCGAGGCCCACCGCACCCCCCACAGCGCCGAACGTGCTGAGGGAGACCCGGCCGGCGAGGAGCCCGGCAGCGGCCGCACGCCCCACCCGGAGGAGCCCGCCGAGGGCCGCACGGATGCCGGCGGCGACGGGGCGGACACGCCGGACACGTGACCCCGGACCGGGCGCCCGCGGAGCGGGCGCCCGGAGGGGGATCGTTCCCGTGCCCTCGACCGTGACCGATGTCTCCACTGCCGCGCGCGATCGGCGCGGATGAGCACGTGTCGGACGGGCATGCTGTGGCGCATGGAGGAGTCCGAGAACGAGCACCGCATCTCGCAGGAGCCGTCCGGCGGGTCCCAGGAGGAGCACCGCGTCGAGGCCGCCGCCCGCGCCGTCGCCCGCCTGCTCGCCAACCCGCGCCGCACCCGCAGACCCTGAGCCGACCGGCGACGAGGTGACTGTGAGTGATCACATTCGCACCATCGACCTCCGCCGCCCCGATCGACCCGCACGCCTCTCGTCACCCAGCGCGACCTTCCCGGCGTGCCGCGAACTGCTCCGTTCCGCCGCTGGTGCATCCTCGCTGACGTGACCGCCGCTCTGGATCTCGTGCCCGCCGACGACAGCTCGGCACCGGTCCGCCGCAGTCGCGCGGAGCGGCAGGCGATCGTGCTCGACGCCGCGGAGCGGCTCTTCGCCGCCCGCAGCTCCCGCAGCGTCGGCATGGACGAGCTCGTGCGCGAGACCGGCCTGGGCAAGATGACGGTGTACCGGCTGTTCAAGAGCAAGGACGACCTGGTCGGGGCGTACCTCACGCGCAAGGCGGCCACGGTGCTGGCCGTCATCGACGCCGAGCTCGACCGGCTCGAGGGGGATCCCCGGGCCGCCCTGCTGTCGGTGGTCGACGTCGTCGAGCGCGACGTCACCCGCGTCGGGTTCCGCGGCTGCCCGTTCACCAACGTCAGCAGCGAGTACGACGATCCCCAGCACCCGGCACGCAGCGCCGCGGCCGACTACAAGTTCGAGCTGCACACCCGCCTCGAGCGCCTGGCCGAGGAGGTCGTTCCCGGGAACGGCGAGGACCTCGCCGCGCAGATCCACCTCATCACCGACGGCATGTACCTCTCCGGCGGGCTGCTGGGCCCCGACGGTCCGGCCGCGCACGGTCGGCGGCTGGCCGAGGAGCTCGTCGACGCCGCGATCGCCCGGGCCTGAGCGGGCGCGGCGGCGCACCCACCCGCAGGATGGGCGGGTGAGCAGCGACCGGACCCGCCCCGACCTCGACGACACGACCGTCGAGGCGCTGGGCAAGCTGTCCGAGGCACTGGAGACCGTGGACCAGGCCCGTGGCTTCCTCTACGCCTTCCACCAGCTCACCGGAAAGGCCGACCGCCTGCTGCAGGAGTCCGTCGAGCTGTTCGGTCGGTCCGGCGCCACCGGGCTCGCCGCCGATCTCGACCGCGACCTCGTCGGGCGCAACGTCATCGCCGACCGGTGGACCTTCCAGATCGTCGAGGACTTCGACGAGAACTACTGGGGCAGCTTCCGGGCCTACGACGCCCGCGCCCGCGACGAGCTGGCCGGCGGGGACCGGCACGTGCTCGAGGCCCGGATGAAGCAGCGCGAGCGCACGCCGGGCCACCCCCACCACGAGGCAGGCCCGGCCCTCGCCGAGTGAGGACGAGGAGCCCGTCCCCCCTACGCGAACTCGGGGTGCGAACCGGGACGGGGCCACGGTTTCCGCGTCCGGGGTGGCGGGCAGTTCAGTGCCATGACCATGCCTGACGAGAACAACCGCGGCTCGGAGCGCAAGGCCGAGCCGCTGGGCGCGGAGGTGGCCCCCGGCGAGGACAGCGACTCCCTCGGTGCCACCGAGGGGCCCGCCGACGGGATCGCCGGACCGGCGTACCCGCCGGCCGGGACGGAGCCGGACGCGCGATGAGCAACCCCGATCCGCGTGCGGCCGGCTCGCCGGCCGACCCGCTGAGCGTCGGCCTGGGCCCGCCCGCCACGGAGCCGACCCCGGGCCCGTCCACGAGCCCCGGGACGGCGAGCGGTGGCCCGGCCCGGTCATCGGAGCCGAGACGGGAGCGGCACACCGGCCGCACCATCGGTCGGTCGCTCGCCCTCGCCCTGCTGATCTTCGTCACCGTGGTGCTGGTGCTCTTCGTCATGTTCAACGGCCAGACGGTGCAGATCAGCCTGGTCTTCGGCGAGGTGGAGGCACCGCTGGTGCTGGCGCTGCTGATCGGCGCGGTGCTCGGGGGTCTGCTCGTGTGGCTGGCCGGGCTCGTGAGGCGGGCCCGCCGGCGCAGCCGCTGACGGCACCGCCCTCCGCGGCGCACCAGGCTCACCCGTCAGGATGCGTCGGCTCGGGACACTTGCTCGTTGCTACTCACCGGTAATATGCTTTGTTACCGGCGAGTAGGGATGGCCGCTTCGCCGGCCGGAGCACGGGAGCCCAGCGCATGAGCCACTACACCGCAAACCTGCGGGACCTCGAGTTCAACCTCTTCGAGTTCCTCGACACCAAGCACCGGTTCGGCACCGGCCCCTTCGAGCAGATGGACCCCGAGACGGCTCGCGGGGTGCTCGCGGAGATCCGGAGGCTCGCCGAGGGCCCCATCGCGGCGTCGTTCTCCGATGCCGACCGGAACCCGCCGGTGTTCGATCCCGCCACGCACTCGGTGACCCTGCCCGAGTCGTTCAAGAAGTCGTTCGAGGCGCTCGACGCCGGCGAGTGGTACCGCCTGTACCTCTCCGAGGAGCTCGGTGGCTTCGGCGCCCCCGCAGCCCTGGCCTGGGCCGCCTTCGAGATGGTGCTGGGCGCCAACCCCGCCGTCTTCATGTACGGCTGCGGCCCCACCTTCGCCCAGACCCTGTTCGATCTGGGCACCGAGGACCAGAAGAAGCTCGCCCGGCTCATGATCGACAAGGGCTGGGGCGCCACGATGGTGCTCACCGAGCCCGACGCCGGCTCCGACGTCGGTGCCGGCCGCACCAGGGCCGTGCAGCAGCCCGACGGCTCCTGGCACATCACCGGCGTGAAGCGGTTCATCACCTCGGCCGAGCACGACCTCACCGACAACATCGTCCACCTGGTCCTGGCCCGCCCCGAGGGCGCGAAGGCCGGCACGAAGGGCCTGTCGCTGTTCGTCGTCCCGAAGTTCCACGTCGACCTCGAGACCGGGGATCTCCTCGAGCGCAACGGCGCCTACGTCACCAACGTGGAGAAGAAGATGGGCCTCAAGGTCTCCACGACCTGCGAGGTCACCTTCGGCGACGGTCCGGTGCCCGCGCAGGGGTGGCTGGTCGGCGAGGTGCACGACGGCATCGCCCAGATGTTCAAGATCATCGAGTACGCCCGCATGTTCGTCGGCACGAAGGCCATCGCCACCCTGTCGGCCGGCTACAACGTCGCGCTGGGCTACGCCAAGGAGCGCGTCCAGGGTGCCGACCTGACGGCGACGTCGAAGGACGCGCCGCGGGTGACGATCACCCACCACCCCGACGTCCGCCGCTCGCTGATGCTGCAGAAGTCCTACGCCGAGGGCATGCGCGCGCTGTACCTCTACGCGGCGAGCTTCCGTGACGAGGTCACGCAGGCCGCGGCCGAGGGTGCGGGCGACAGCGAGGAGGCGAAGCTGGCCGAGCGGGTCAACGACCTGCTGCTCCCGGTCGTGAAGGGCTTCGGCTCCGAGCGGGCCACCCAGCTGCTCACCGCGGAGTCGCTGCAGACCCTCGGCGGCTCGGGCTTCCTGCAGGACTACCCGATCGAGCAGTACATCCGCGACTCCAAGATCGACACCCTCTACGAGGGCACCACGGCGATCCAGGGCCAGGACTTCTTCTTCCGGAAGATCGTCAAGGACGGCGGCGTCGCCCTCACGTGGCTCGCCTCCCAGATCCAGGCGACGGTCGAGAACGAGGCGGGCAACGGCCGGCTCAAGGAGGAGCGCCGGCTGCTCGCGACGGCGCTCGAGGACGTGCAGGCCATGGTGACGGCGATGTTCGGCCACCTGACGGCGGCCCAGGAGGACATGGCCAGCCTCTACAAGATCGGCCAGAACACCTCGCGCCTGCTGCTCTCCGTCGGCGACCTCGTGACCGCCTGGCTGCTCGTGCGCCAGTCGGAGGTCGCGCTGGCGGCGCTGTCCGGCGAGGTGAGCGAGCAGGACCGGCACTTCTACGAGGGCAAGCTCGCGGCCACGCGGTTCTTCGCCTTCCAGGTGCTGCCCCGGTTGAGCTCCGAGCGCGCCATCGTCGAGAACACCGACAACGCCCTCATGGAGGTCGACGAGGCGGCTTTCTAGGAAGGCCGCCCCTCCCTGCACGTACGCCCGGCGTGGGCCCCTGGGGGCGGCCCCTCCAGCGGCTCGCGGCGGCCCGCAGCGCGACCGATCGGTCGTTTCCCGGGGCGGACGGCGGGCATGGCTCCAGCCGGAGACGACCGCCGACAGGAGGAGCCACCATGACCGACCCACCGGGCAGTGACCGGATCCAGCAGGACGTGCCGACCGCCTCCGGAACCGGGGACAACAGCGCCAGCGGCGCGACCGGGTCCAGCTTCGACGAGGTGCCCCTGACCGCGGACGAGGCCATCGAGCGCGACCGGGCCCAGGGCGACGACCTACCCGCCCGCGCGGACAGCGACATCGCGCGGAGCACGCGGGCCGGCGCCTCCGGCGAGGTCTCGCAACCGACGCAGCGATCCGGCGGGAGGGACGCATGAGCGAGTCCGACAGCACCGGCTTCCGGGAGTCCGCGGACACCACCGACGGGCCGGTGGAGCAGGCCCAGACCGACGGGAGCGCCGCCGAGGGGGACGTCACCCTCACGACCGACGAGGACGCCCAGGCCGACGACGGCGTCGTCCGCCCGGGCAACGCCCCCGACTGAGACGCACCCCCGGCCGGGAACCGGACGGGCTCCCCGCGACGATGTCGCGAGGAGCCCGTCCGGTCCTTCGTCAGACCCTCGCGCCCGGCCGGCTGTCGCCCTTCGGGACGACGGCGTGGTCGGCGGCGAGGTCGCGCGTGCGGGTCTCGCCGTAGGCGAACACCGCGATCACCGTCACGACGGAGCAGACCAGCAGGTAGAGGGACACACGGGTCGGGTTCGGGTCCTCGAAGCTGCCGAGCAGGGCCAGCGCGATGAGCGGCGCCGGCGCCCCGGCGACCAGGGACGCGAGCTGCGAGCCGATCCCGACCCCGGTGTAGCGCGACTTGGTCCCGAACAGCTCGGCGAAGAAGGCCGCCTGCGGGCCGTACATGGCCCCGTGGAACAGCAGCCCCACGGTGATGGCGAAGACGCTGAGCCAGAAGTTGTCGGGGTCGAGCAGCCCGAAGAGGGCGAAGGCCCACGCGCCGATGCCGACGGCGCCGAACAGGTAGACCGGCTTGCGGCCGATCCGGTCCGACAGCGCTCCCCACAGCGGGATCGTCACCAGGTGCACGGCGGAGGCGATGACGAGGGCGTTCAGGGTGAACGAGGACTCCGCCCCCTGAGCGTTGATGAGGTACGACAGGCTGAAGGCCGTGAGCACGTAGAACGAGACGTTCTCCGCGATCCGCGCGCCCATCGCCACGAGGACCTCGCGCTTGTAGTGCCCCAGCACGGTGAGGATCGGGGCCTTCTCGGCGACGCCGGTCTGCGCGGCCTTCTCCGCGGCGACCCGCTGTGCCTCCAGGAACACCGGCGACTCACTGACCGCGAGCCGGACGAAGAGGCCGACGATGATCAGCACGGCCGACAGCAGGAAGGGGATCCGCCAGCCCCAGCTCTCGAAGGCGGCGTCGGACTGGAAGGCCGCCAGCAGCGCGAGGACGCCGGTGGCCAGCAGGTTGCCGGCCGGCGCGCCCGCCTGCGGCCACGACGACCAGAAGCCGCGGTTCTCCGGCTTGCCGTGCTCGGAGACCAGCAGGACCGCGCCGCCCCACTCGCCACCGAGGGCGAAGCCCTGGATGAGGCGGAGCGTGACCAGGAGCAGCGGGGCGAGGATTCCCACGGTGCCGAACGTGGGGAGCAGCCCGATCGCGAAGGTGGAGCCGCCCATCATCAGCAGGGAGATGACCAGCAGCTTCTTGCGCCCGATCCGGTCGCCGAAGTGCCCGAACACCAGAGCGCCGATGGGCCGGGCCGCGAAGCCGACGGCGTAGGTGCCGAAGGACAGCAGCGTGCCCGCGAAATCCGACTGGTCGGGGAAGAACAACGCGGGGAACACGAGCGCGGCGGCCGAGCCGTAGAGGAAGAAGTCGTACCACTCCACGGTGGTGCCGATGACGCTCGCACCCACGACACGACCGAAGTTCTGCCGGGACTGCGCTGGTGCGGACATGGACGTCTCCTGCTCGAGGGGTGATCCGGGTCGCCGACGCCGGACGCTATGCCCGCCGATCCCCCGGTCCATGTGCGTCCTCGCCCGGTCGTGTGAGCGCGGCACCGTCCGGTGGGCACCGCAGGTGGTAGACGGACCGCCGGGGGCCTAGCGTCGCGGCCATGGCGGTCAACGGTTCCCTGGTCGGACGGCGTGCACTCATCACCGGCGGGGCGTCCGGCATCGGCCGCGCCTGCGCCGTCCGCCTGGCCGCGGACGGCGCCGACGTCGTCGTCGCCGACCGCGACGCCGAGGCCGCCGAGGTCGTGGCCGCCGAGGTGGGCGGCACGGCGCTCGCCGTCGACCTGGCCGATCTCGCCGCCGTGGACGCCCTCGACCTCGCCGTCGACATCCTGGTGAACAACGCCGGCCTGCAGCACGTGGCTCCGCTGCACGAGTTCCCGGTCGACCGCTTCTCCTACATCCTGCGCCTCATGGTCGAGGCGCCCTTCCGGCTGGTCCGGGGGGCGCTGCCGCACATGTACGAGCAGGGCTGGGGCCGGGTGGTGAACGTCAGCTCGGTCCACGGCCTGCGGGCGTCGGCCTACAAGTCCGCCTACGTGACGGCCAAGCACGCCCTGGAGGGGCTCTCGAAGGTGATCGCCCTGGAGGGTGCCGACCACGGCGTCACGTCCAACTGCGTGAACCCGGCCTACGTGCGCACGCCGCTGGTCGAGGGCCAGATCGCCGACCAGGCGAAGGCGCACGGCCTCTCGGAGGACGAGGTCGTGGAGAAGGTCATGCTCGCCCCCGCCGCCGTCAAGCGGCTGATCGAGCCGGCGGAGGTCGCCGACGCGGTGTCGTGGCTGTGCTCGCCGTCCTCGGCGTCGGTCACCGGCACCTCGTTGGTGATGGACGGCGGGTGGAGCGCGCACTGAGCGCACCGGCGAGGTTCCGCGGAGCGCCCCACCTACCCTGGACCGGTGCAGCCGGCCCTCGCTCCGCCGCCGGTCCTCGCGGCCGGTGAGTGGCGGGCGCTGACGGCCGCGCACGAGGCCCGCGTGGACCGGTGGACGGCTCCGCACCGGGAGCGCCGCCGCCGCGGTGAGGCGCACCCCGTCCTCGACTTCCTGTTCAGCTACTACTCCCAGACGCCGGGGCGGCTGCGCCGCTGGCACCCCGGCCCGGAACTGCGGCTGGCCGGCCCCGCTCCGCACGCGGGCTGGCGCTGGTACGCGACCGACGGCGCCACCGTGCAGCTCGACGTGCCCGCCTTCGTGGCCGACCGCGGGGACACGGTGCGCTTCGTGCGCCGGCTGCTCGCCGCCACCGCCTCCCGCCCGGCCTTCAGCGGCTGCTTCGGGTTGCACGAGTGGGCGATGGTCTACCGCGACACCCGGACCCGGCACGCCATCCCGCTCCGCCTCGGGCAGCAGGGCACCGATGCCGTCGTCGAGGCGCACCCGATCCGGTGCAGCCACTTCGACGCCTTCCGCTTCTTCACGCCGGAGGCGGTGGGGCGCAACCGCCTGCAGCCCACCCGGGAGTCGCAGCCGGAACTCGAGCAGCCCGGATGCCTGCACGCGGGCATGGACCTCTACAAGTGGGCCTACAAGCTCACCCCGGCGACGCCCGGCGAGCTGGTCGCCGACTGCCTGGAGCTGGCCGTGGAGGTCCGGGAGCTGGACATGCGGGCCTCTCCCTACGACCTGCGCGAGCACGGGTACGAACCGGTCCCGATCGAGACGCCGGAGGGCAAGGCCGCCTACGCCGCGGCCCAGCGGACCTTCGCCGAGCGCGGCGCCGTCCTGCGGCGACGCCTCATCGAGGTGTGCGACCGGCTGCTGGAGCCGGCCGGATCGACGCCGGTCGTACCGTCGTGAGGTGACCTCCCTGCGCGACGGCCGCTGGATCCGGCTCGACGGCATCGCCAACATGCGTGACCTCGGCGGGCTGCCCACGTCCGACGGCGGGCGCACGGTGCCCGGCCGGATCCTGCGCAGCGACAACCTGCAGACCCTCACCCCCGCCGACGTGCGACGGCTGCTCGGCGACCTCGGTCTGCGCGAGGTGATCGACCTGCGCACGACCGCGGAGATCATGCTCGAGGGCCGCGGACCCCTGCGCGGGATCCGCGACGTCCCGCACCGGCACTTCAGCCTGCTGCCCGAGCGCGGACACCACACCGACGTGTTCGCCGTGGAGGAGCCACCCGGGGACCTGCCGACCGACTGGGGCGAGAGCCTGCTCCCCCGGCAGGTGGCCGCCCACGACGAGGGCGAGCCGCCGGCCGTGCGCTCCTACCTGGGCTACCTGGGGCAGCGGTCCGAAGCGGTGGTCGGGGCACTGCGCGCGCTCGCCCGGCCGGGGCCCGGCTCGTCGGTCGTGCACTGCGCGGCCGGCAAGGACCGCACCGGCGTCGTCGCGGCGCTGACGCTGGCGGTGGCCGGCGTACCGCACGAGGAGATCGTGGCCGACTACGCGCTCACCGCCGAGGTCATCGACGCCGTCGTCGCCCGGCTGTCCGCCTCACCCACCTACGTGGAGGACATGACGAGCCGGGACGTCGCCAGCCACACCCCGCGCGCGGAGACCATGGACCGCGTGCTCACGCTGCTGGACGAGCGCTTCGGC
Organism: Blastococcus sp.; assembly: GCA_035629195.1. GTDB lineage: Bacteria > Actinomycetota > Actinomycetes > Mycobacteriales > Geodermatophilaceae > Blastococcus. Next base: position 8,975 of record DASPIH010000201.1, read on the forward strand.
GGGCCCCTCGGCTGGCTGGAGGATCACGGCTTCGGACCCGGGGACCAGGCGGCGCTGCGGGCTCGATTGCGCGGCTGAGCGGCGCGGTCGTCAGGCCGGCGCCGCGGCGTGCTTGTGCCGGTACATCTCGGCGTCGGCTGCACGGAGCAGGCTCTCGGCCGTGTCCGTGTCACCGGCGTGGACGGCGATGCCCACGCTGGTGCCGGCCAGCACGTCGCGGCCCTCCAGCCGGAAGGGGTCGTCGAAGCAGCCGAGCACGCGCGCGGCGAGGCCCTCGGCGTCCGCCGGTGAGTCCAGACCGGGCAGCAGGACGGCGAACTCGTCGCCACTGAGCCGCCCCACGGTGTCGCCGGGGCGCACGGCGGCCAGGAGCCGCGCCGCCACCTGGCGCAGCAGCGCGTCACCCGCGGCATGCCCGAGGGTGTCGTTGATCTGCTTGAACCGGTTGAGGTCGCAGAACAGCACGCCCGGGTGGGCACGCGGTCGCGCATCGGCGATCGCGTCGGTGAGCCGGTCGAGGAAGAGCACCCGGTTGGGCAGTCCGGTGAGCGCGTCGTGCGTGGCCTGGTGGCGAACGGTCTGCAGCAGCCGCGCCTTCTGCAGCGCGGTCGCGGCCTGGTCGCCGACACCGCGCAGGCGCGACATCACCTCGCCGTCGAGCTGGAGGGGGGCCGCCCCGCGGTGCCACCCGGCGGTGGCCACGCCCAGGAAGGCCCCGTCGCCCAGCATGGGTACGGCGACGATGGAGGGGGTGCCGACAGCCTCCAGCAGCCGGCGCAGGACGGGGCTGCTGGTGTGCGCGTGCAGGACCAGGGGCTCAGGGCCGGCCAGCATGCCCACCAGCTCGGGCACGTCCTCCGCGTGCAGCACGGTCGCCTGCAGCAGGGCCATCTCGGCAGGGCCGAAACCGACGGCCGCCTGCGAGCGCAGGGACCCCGAGCCGGGGTCCCAGAGCAGGATGCACGCCGTGGCGCAACCGACGATGCCCGGGAGGGCCTCGGTGACCGACGCCATCACCTGGGCGGAGTCGGTCGTGGCGGCGAGCTCGTGCGCGAGGCTGAGCAGGGCGCCGGCCCGGCGCGCCTCGGTGCGGGCATCCTCGAGGGCGATGATCAGGTCGAGCGCGGCCGCGGCGTGGCCGGCGTAGGCGGCGAGCATCGCCCCTTCGTCCCCCATGGCCGCGTCCCCGGGCCGGTAGAGCGCAGCGAGCCGGCCGTGGGTGCGGCGGGCCGAGGCGACGTCGACGACGACAGCGCCCTCGCCCAGGTCGCCGCCGTCGAGCAGCGTCGCTGCGAGCTCGGGCAGTCGCTCGGGCGGCAGTCCGGCCGCATGCACCAGCGGCGCCCCTCCCACCGGGCCGTGGACGGCGAGCAGGTAGGCCGGCGCCAGCACGGCCTCGGCCGCCCGGGACACGATGCGCTCCAGTGCCGTGTCGACGTCGTCGCTGGCAACGAGGTCGGTGGCGGCGGACTGCAGGGTCCGCAGCTGGCCGCGCAGGGCGTGGAGCTCCGGGTCCACGCCCGCGGCGCCCGTGCGGCGGCGCCGGAAGCGGCACCGGCGCTGCCAGGTCAGGTGGTAGATGCAGGCCGGGTGACCGTCGGACTGGCACTCGTCGTGGACCACCTGGGCCGCCGGCAGCTCGAAGATGGTCGGCACGGTGGTGAGCAGGCCTTGCGCGTACTCGCAGTCCAGGCGGGAGTGCCGGTACCCGTCGTGCAGGCGGTAACGGATGGTGGCCGAGGCGGGTCCGGCGTCGAGGACCTCCATCGTGGAGGTCGTGCTGAACTTCTGGACAGCCCGCGGAAGCCGGCGGAACACCTGCCGGGGCGTGCCCAGCGAGCGCATGAGCAGGACCAGCGAATGGCCCAGCCCGCGCTGCACGCCGGTCGCCCCGACCTCGAACATGGTGCGCGGATCGCCCAGCACCTCGGTGGCCGCGGCGAACAGCGCGATCCGCGTGTCGTAGCTCCACCACCGGGACTGGTCGACCAGCTCCTCGAACGTCGCGTCGACACCCGCCCGCCGCAACACCTCCGCCACGGCGTCGTCGCCGCCCCGTTCGCGGACGAAGCGGAGCAGCCCTCCGGTGGTGGCCCCGGACGTCTCCCGTCCCTCGGTGGCCTGGGTCATCGCGTCCTCTCGGCGTCCTCGACGTCCTCGGGAGAGCGGGCCGCCACGGGCGACGCCGTGGCCGCGGTCCTCTGCACCTGCACGCTTCCCGATCGGCACGGGTGCTCGTCCTCCTGAGCCCTCCTCGCGCGAGGCATCCACCCGGTCCTGCTGGGCACGCAGCGTACGCGCTCAGCTACAAATTGGCCGCCATGCGGTGCGCCTTCGCCATGACGCACGCGACCCCGGTCTCACCGAGACCGGGGTCGGAATTCGTGAGCCGCGTCCGTGCGGCCAGAACTCAGCCGAGGAAGCGGCCGCGGCCTGCCATCACCAGGAGCTCGTCCCGCATCGCCGGGCTGCTGGTGCTCTGCACGACCTCGCGCAGTGCCCGCCGGGTGCGAACCACCTGTCGACGCTGCCGCCAGCTGGTCATCACGCTGCTCATCTCCAGTGCCTCTTTCATCGAAGTGTCCCTGCGTACGTGGTAACGCAGGCATCCACAAGGTTAGTTCGTCAAACGATCGATCGTCTTGAGTTGAAGGGTCGTGTTGATCACTCTTCGGAGGTGAGGGTGATCACCCGGCGAGGACCTTCCGCGCTGCGGCGCGAGCGGACTGCGGGTCGTCCGTGGCCAGCGCCGCCTCCGCGGCACGCTCGCACGTCGCGAGGTCGACCGTCGCCAGCCGGGCGCCGACGCGCGCGACCGCGGAGGTCGCGCAGGACAACGAGGTGATCCCCAGCCCGGCGAGCACGCAGCCGAGGAGGGGATCGGCGGCGGCCTCGCCGCACACCCCCACCGGCTTGCCCGCCCTCGTGCCCGCGGCAGCGGTGAGCGCGACGAGCTCGAGGAGGGCCGGCTGCCAGGGATCGGTGAGGTCGGCGAGGTCGGCGGAGAGCCGGTCGGCAGCCAGCGCGTACTGGGACAGGTCGTTGGTCCCGATGGACAGGAAGTCCACGTGCGCGAGCAGGCGCTCGGCGTGGAGGGCGGCGCTCGGCACCTCGACCATCACGCCGGGCACCAGGCCCCGGGCCCGGACGGCGGCCGCGAAACCGGCGGCCTCCGGCACGGTGGCCACCATCGGCGCCATCACCCAGGGCGTCGACCCGGTGCGGGCAGCCGCCTCCGCGATCGCGTCGAGCTGCCGCTCGAGCAGCCCCGGGTCCCGGCGGGCCACCCGCAGCCCCCGCACCCCGAGAGCGGGGTTCGCCTCGTCGGGCGGGGTGGCGAAGGCCAGCGGCTTGTCCGAGCCGGCGTCCAGCGTGCGGACGACGACCTTCCGCCCGGGGAAGACCGCCAGCACCTCGGCGTAACCGGCCGCCTGCTCCTCGACCGTCGGCTCCTGGGCGCGTCCGAGGAAGGCCAGCTCGGTCCGGAGCAGTCCGACCCCCTCGGCGTGCGCGGCCGCCGCGGCCCGTGCGCCCGCCCCGTCCTGCACGTTGGCCAGCACCTGGACGACGGAACCGTCACGGGTCCGGCCCGGCCCGGTGTACCCGGCCAGCGCCTCGGCCGCCCGGCGTGCCGCCTCGACCCGCGAGCGCGCTTCGGCCGGGTCGGGATCCACCGTCACCGTGCCCTGCTCGCCGTCGATCAGCACGGTCACGCCCGGAGGAACGGCTTCCAGGCCGCCGACGCCGACGACGCAGGGGAGTCCGAGCTGGCGGGCGATGATCGCGGTGTGGCTGGTCGTACCGCCCAGCCGGGTGGCCAGCCCCAGGATGCGGGCAGGGTCGAGCCCCGCGGTGTCGGCCGGCGCCAGGTCGTCGGCCAGCAGCACGGACGGCTGGTCCGGAGCCGGAACTCCCGGCTCGCCCTGGCCCGTCAGCTCGGCGACGATCCGATCGCGGACGTCGCGGACGTCGGGGACGCGCTCGGCCATGAGACCGCCCAGCGAGGTGAACATGTCCATGAACTGCTGCGCGGCGGCGACGGCGGCCAGCGCGGCCGGCACGCCGTCGGCGATCCGCTGCTCGGCGCTCCTGGGGATAGAGCACGCCGACC
>DASPIH010000202.1:0-3060 GCA_035629195.1 Blastococcus sp.
GCGCGGAACTCGGCGACGAAGTGCCGGCTGTCCTCCGCCCAGTCGGGGAGCATGTCCCGCAGGTGCGGATCGGTGAACACCACCCAGAGCAGGTTCCGGTCGGCCGGGTCCAGGCTCGTGATCCGCGAGTACAGCGCGGCGTAGGCCGGGTTCCAGCCGACGATCGTCCAGTCGGCCGCCACCGCGAAGGCGGGGAACGGCAGGCTGTCGAGCAGTCGCTGGGTGTGCGGCGGTGCGACGTCCTGGACGCGCACGTCCTCGTCGGGCGGGCGCGGGGCGTACCCGCCGAGGGACAGCAGGTAGGCCGTCTCCGGCGTGGTCAGGCGGAGCACGCGGGCCAGCGCCTCCAGCACCTGGCGCGAGGCGTTGATGTCGCGGCCCTGCTCCAGCCACGTGTACCAGGTGACGCTCACCCCGGCGAAGGCGGAGACCTCCTCGCGGCGCAGGCCGGTGCCCCTCGCCCGCGCGGGGGTGGGCAGGCCGAAGTCCTGCCGGGAGAGCGCCTGGCGCCGACTGCGCAGGAAGGTGCCCAGTTCCCGGCGCCGCGCGTCGGATGCCATGCGCCGAACCTAGTACCGCCACTACTAGCACCAGCAGCGTCTACCCAGCCGGGGCACCGGAGTGGCTTCCTGGAGTCATGCCACCGCTGCGCTCCCGGACGGTCACCCACGGCAGGAACATGGCCGGCGCGCGCGCCCTGCTGCGCGCAGCCGGCGTGGACGCCGGCGACCTCGGCAAGCCGATCGTCGCCGTCGCCAACAGCTTCACCGAGTTCGTGCCCGGCCACACGCACCTCCAGCCGGTCGGCCGCATCGTCTCCGACGCCATCTCCGCGGCCGGGGGTGTGCCGCGGGAGTTCAACACCATCGCCGTCGACGACGGCATCGCGATGGGCCACGGCGGGATGCTGTACTCGCTGCCCTCGCGCGACCTGATCGCCGACTCGGTCGAGTACATGGTGGAGGCGCACTGCGCCGACGCACTGGTCTGCATCTCCAACTGCGACAAGATCACCCCAGGCATGCTCATGGCCGCCCTGCGGCTGGACATCCCGACGGTCTTCGTCTCCGGCGGGCCGATGGAGGGCGGTACGGCGACCCTCGTCGACGGAACCGTCCGGACCGGGCTCAACCTCATCTCGGCCATCTCGGACTCCGCCAGCCCGTCGGTCTCCGACGAGGACCTCGGCCGCATCGAGGAGGCCGCCTGCCCCACCTGCGGATCCTGCTCGGGCATGTTCACCGCCAACTCGATGAACTGCCTCACCGAGGCCCTCGGGCTGGCGCTGCCGGGCAACGGCACCACGCTGGCCACGCACACGGCCCGCCGCGACCTCTACGAGGCCGCGGGCAGCACGGTCATGGAGCTGGTCCGCGCCTGGTACGAGCGGGACGACGCCTCGGTGCTGCCCCGCGCGATCGCCGGCGCCGCCGCCTTTGAGAACGCCATGGCCATGGACATCGCCATGGGCGGGTCGTCGAACACGATCCTGCACCTGCTCGCCGCCGCGCACGAGGCCGAGCTGGACTTCACGCTCGACGACGTCGACCGGATCTCCCGCAGCACCCCGTGCCTGGCCAAGGTCGCGCCCAACGGCCGGTACCTGGTCGAGGACGTGCACCGCGCCGGTGGCATCCCGGCCATCCTCGGAGAGCTCGACCGGGCCGGGCTGCTGCGCCGCGACGTCCGAACCGTGCACGGGCCGGACCTGCGCAGCTGGCTGGACGACTGGGACGTGCGCGGCGGCCGGGCGACGCCGTCGGCGGTCGAGCTGTTCCACGCGGCTCCCGGATGCCGGCGCTCGGCCACGGCCTTCTCCCAGTCCGAGCGCTGGGAGAGCCTCGACCTGGACGCGGAGAACGGCTGCATCCGCTCGGTCGACGCGGCCTACAGCGCCGACGGCGGGCTCGCGGTGCTGCGCGGGAACCTCTCGGCCGACGGCTGCGTGGTGAAGACCGCCGGTGTCGACGAGTCGATCCTCCGGTTCAGCGGCCCCGCGGTGGTCGTCGAGTCGCAGGAGGAGGCCGTCGACGCCATCCTGACCCGCCGGGTGCAGGCCGGCGACGTCGTGGTCGTGCGCTACGAGGGGCCCCGCGGCGGGCCGGGCATGCAGGAGATGCTCTACCCGACCTCGTTCCTCAAGGGCCGCGGCCTGGGTGCGTCGTGCGCCCTGGTGACCGACGGCAGGTTCTCCGGCGGCACGTCGGGGCTGTCGATCGGGCACGTCTCCCCGGAGGCGGCCGCCGGCGGGGTCATCGCCCTGGTCGAGGACGGCGACACCGTCACCATCGACATCCCGGGGCGCAGCATCACGCTGCAGGTGAGCGAGGCGGACCTGGCCGCCCGCCGTGCGGCGCTGGAGGCAGGCACCGGCTACCGGCCGCGCAACCGGCAGCGGGCGGTGTCCACGGCACTGCGCGCCTACGCGGCCTTCGCCTCGTCCGCGGACACCGGCGCCGTCCGCCTCCTGCCGGACGACGGCGCCGCCGTTCCGCCGGCCCCGCGGCCGGACGCTGTGCCTGCACCGCGCGAGCCGGCGCCTGTGGGTAGCTAGTCCCGGGCGCCAATGCTCGCCCTGCCGATGTGGCGCAGGCAGCGGCCTCGAGGTGTCCTGAAGCGGCCACTCAGGGACAGCCGCAGCATTAGGCCTTACGGCCCACAGCAGCGGCGATGCATCGTTCGACCTGGGTCAACGGGCGCAGTCGGGGCCCGTCGGGCCACCACAGGTCACACAGTTCGAGCTCACCCGGTCGGTCGGGGCCCGGTGGAACAATTTTCAGGTCCGGCAGGAGCCCGGTGATCTGTGCGCGGGTACGGAACACGCCCGAACGCATCGGGCTGTGTAGGAAAACCTGCTCCATGCGCCGCGCGAGCGGGCTCAACTCATCGGTCTCGGGGTCGAAAAAGTGCGCGACCACCACGAAGCTGTCAGCGGGCAGCGCATCGATGTACTGCCGCATCAGCTCGGTGCCGTCGTCCCCGGTGTAGTGATGCAGTGTTCCGACCTGCAGGAGCGCCAGCGGCTGGGAGAAGTCGAGGTGCCTGCGGACGATTTCGTTG
>DASPIH010000203.1:0-4484 GCA_035629195.1 Blastococcus sp.
CAGCTGCCCCAGTCGCCGGGCGAGCCGATCGAGGGCTCGATCGAGGAGCTGCGGCGCTGCGTGGAGGAGCTCGGCTTCGTCGGGTGCAACCTGAACCCCGATCCCAGCGGAGGGCACTGGACGTCCCCGCCGCTGACCGACCGCAGCTGGTACCCGCTCTACGAGGCCATGGTCGAGCTCGACGTGCCGGCGATGGTGCACGTCTCCGCCTCGGCCAACAGTGCCTTCCACGGCACCGGCTCGCACTACCTCAACGCCGACACCACGGCCTTCATGCAGTTCCTGCAGGGGGACCTGTTCGGCGACCTGCCCGGGCTGCGGTTCGTGATCCCGCACGGCGGCGGTGCGGTGCCCTACCACTGGGGCCGGTACCGGGGACTGGCCGACCAGCTGGGCCGGCCGCCGCTGGAGACCCACGTGATGGGCAACGTCTTCTTCGACACCTGCGTCTACCACCAGCCGGGCATCGACCTGCTGCTGGACGTCGTCGACACCGGCAACGTGCTGTTCGCCTCGGAGATGGTCGGCGCGGTGCGCGGCGTCGACCCGCGGACCGGTCACTTCTTCGACGACACCCGCCGCTACATCCAGGCGGCCGACGTCTCCGACGCCCAGCGGACGGCGATCTACGAGGGCAACGCGCGGCGGGTGTACCCCCGGCTGGACGCAGCGTTGACGGCGGCCGGCCGGTAGGGGCTCGGCTCGGCGGTCGGCCGGTGTGCACGGCGAGATCGGCGATCTCGCACGCCTCGGGGGATCAAGACGTGCGAGATCGCCGATCTCGCCTGGAGTTCACTCGTCGTCGTCGGTGCCGCCGCGGGCCAGCCAGGTGGCCAGCCGCTCGACGGGAACCTCGAACTCCGGGTGCTGGTCGACGAAAGCCTGCATCTCGTCGGCCAGCCAGGCGAGGCTCACGTGCTCCTCGCCCCGCCGCTGCGCCAGCTCCTCCAGGCCGCGGTCGGTGAAGTACATGCTCGGGGTGGACCGACGCAGCTCAGTCGGCGAAGGCTTCGGCGACCAGCTGACGCTGCTCGACGTCGTGCACCTTCGCCGAACCCACGGCGGGGCTGGCCGAGGCGCGACGGCTGACCCGCCGGAGCTTCCGGCCGGCCGGCATCTCCTCGGGCAGGTTGACCGCCATGAACTGCCAGGCGCCCATGTTGGCCGGCTCCTCCTGCACCCAGACGACGTCCGTGGCGTTCGGGTAGCGCTCGAGCTCGGCGCGGATCTGCTCGGCCGGCAGCGGGTACAGCTGCTCGACGCGCACCACCGCGGTGTCGGTGCGTCCGTCGGACTCCCGCTGTGCCATCAGGTCGTAGGCGACCTTCCCGGTGCACAGCAGGACCCGGCGCACGGACGAGGCGTCCAGCGGCCGGCCGCCCACGCCGGTGTCGGGCAGGACGGTGCGGAAGTTCTCGTCGGTGAAGTCGGCGACCGCGCTGACCGCCGCCTTGGCCCGCAGCAGCGACTTCGGGGTGAAGACGATCAGCGGCCGGTGCACGTCCGACAGGGCCTGACGGCGCAGCAGGTGGAAGTAGTTCGCCGGCGTCGAGCAGTTGGCGACGGTCATGTTGTTCTCCGCCGACAGCTGCAGGAACCGCTCGATGCGACCGCTGGAGTGGTCGGGACCCTGGCCCTCCAGGCCGTGCGGCAGGAGCATGACGACGCCGGACCGCTGGCCCCACTTGGCCTCGCCGGAGCTGACGAACTCGTCGATGACCATCTGGGCACCGTTGACGAAGTCGCCGAACTGCGCCTCCCACAGCACCAGGGCCTTCGGGTTCGCCACCGAGTAGCCGTACTCGAAGCCGACCGCGGCGTACTCCGAGAGCAACGAGTCGTAGACGAAGAACTTCGCCTGGTCGTCGGTGAGGTTGGCCAGCGGCGTGAACTCGCCGCCGTTCTCCCGGTCGATGAGCACCGAGTGGCGCTGCACGAACGTGCCGCGGCGGGAGTCCTGGCCGGCCAGCCGTACGGGGACGCCCTCCATGAGCAGCGACCCGAAGGCGAGCAGCTCGCCCATCGCCCAGTCGATGCCGCCCTCGCTGGCCATCGCCGCGCGACGCTCCAGCATCTTCTGCAGCTTGGAGTGCGGGGTGAAGCTCGGCGGGAAGGAGACGTGCGCGTCACCGATGGTCTTGAGGACCTCCGGGGTGATCGCCGTCGTCACCTGCGAGTGCTGCGACGTGCGCGGGTCCATCTCCGGCTGCGCCTTGGAGGCGTCCTTGGCGTCGTGGGTCTCCGCGAAGGCCCGCTCCAGCTGGTCGCGGTAGTCCTTCAGCGCCTCCTCGGCGTCCTGGAGCGTGATGTCGCCGCGGCCGACCAGCGCCTCGGTGTACAGCTTCCGGACCGAGCGCTTGCGGTCGATGATGTCGTACATCAGCGGCTGGGTCATCGACGGGTCGTCGCCCTCGTTGTGCCCGCGGCGGCGGTAGCAGACGATGTCGATGACGACGTCCTTCTTGAACGCCTGCCGGTACTCGACCGCCAGCCGGGCCACGCGCACGCAGGCCTCGGGGTCGTCGCCGTTCACGTGGAAGACCGGTGCGTTGACCATCCGCGCCACGTCGGTCGAGTAGAGGCTCGATCGGGACTGGGCGGGGCTCGTCGTGAAGCCGACCTGGTTGTTGACGACGACGTGCACGGTGCCGCCGGTGCGGTAACCGCGCAGCTGCGACAGGTTCAGCGTCTCCTGGACCACGCCCTGGCCGGCGAAGGCGGCGTCGCCGTGCAGGAGGACGGGCAGCACGGTGAACCCGCCCTCGCCCTTGTCCAGCATGTCCTGCTTGGCCCGGACGACGCCCTCGAGGACCGGGTTGACCGTCTCCAGGTGCGAGGGGTTGCTGGCCAGCGAGACGGCGATCTCCGCGCCGTCGTTGAACGGGTTGGTGAAGGTGCCCTCGGCGCCGAGGTGGTACTTCACGTCGCCGGAGCCCTGGACGGTGCCCGGGTCGATGTTGCCCTCGAACTCGCCGAAGATCTTCGAGTAGCTCTTGCCGAGCACGTTGGCCAGCACGTTGAGCCGGCCGCGGTGCGGCATGCCGATCGCGACCTCGTCCAGGCCGTGGTCGGAGGCGGCGATCAGCACCTCGTCCAGGACCGGGATCAGCGACTCACCACCCTCGAGCGAGAACCGCTTCTGGCCGACGTACTTGGTCTGCAGGAAGGTCTCGAACGCCTCAGCGGCGTTGAGCCGGCCGAGGATGTGCTTCTGCTTCTCGCGGTCGGGCTGCTCGTGCTTGACCTCGACCCTCTCCTGGAGCCACTGGCGCTCCTCGGGGTCGGTGATGTGCATGTACTCCACACCGACGGTGCGGCAGTAGGAGTTGCGCAGCACGCCCAGGATGTCCCGCAGCGCCATCAGCTTCTCGCCGGCGAACCCGCCGACGGGGAACCGGCGGTCGAGGTCCCACAGCGTCAGGCCGTGCCGGAGGATGTTGAGGTCGGGGTGGGTGCGGACCTTGAACTCGAGCGGGTCGGTGTCGGCCATGAGGTGGCCGTTGCGCCGGTAGGACTCGATGACCTCGATGACCCGGGCTTCCTTGTCGATCTGCCCCTCGCGCGCGATCCGCACGTCCGGCATCCACCGCACCGGCTCGTAGGGGATCCGCAGCGAGCGGAAGACCTGGTCGTAGAAGCCGTCCTCACCGAGCAGCAGGGCGTGCAGGCGGCGGAGGAAGTCGCCGGACTCGGCACCCTGGATGATGCGGTGGTCGTAGGTCGAGGTCAGCGTGATGATCTTGGAGACGGCCATCTCGGTGAGCGCGTCGGGGTTCATCCCCTGGAACTCGGCCGGGTACTCCATGGCGCCGACGCCGATGATCGCGCCCTGCCCGGCGGTGAGCCGGGGCACCGAGTGGTTGGTGCCGATCGTGCCCGGGTTGGTGAGGCTGATCGTGGTGCCGGAGAAGTCCTCCATCGTCAGCTTGTTGTTCCGGGCCCGCCGGATGATGTCCTCGTAGGCAGCCCAGAACCCGGCGAAGTCCAGCTCCTCGGCGGCCTTGATCGAGGCGACGACGAGCGACCGGGAGCCGTCGGGCTTCGGCAGGTCGATGGCCAGACCGAAGTTCACGTGCTCGGGCCGGATCAGCGTCGGCTTGCCGTCGACCTCGGCGAAGGCGCTGTTCATGTTCGGGAAGTCGTCCAGCGCCCGGACCAGCGCGTAGCCGATGAGGTGGGTGAAGGAGATCTTCCCGCCGCGGGAGCGGGCGAGGTGGTTGTTGATGACGATGCGGTTGTCGGCGAGGAGCTTGGCCGGCACCGCGCGCACGCTCGTGGCCGTCGGCACCGTCAGCGACGCGTTCATGTTCTTGACGACCGCGGCGGCGGCGCCGCGCAGCGGTGACTGCTTCGCGCCCGCGGGAGCGGACGGTGCGGTCGGCTTCGGCGCCGGCTCGGGCGCGGCTGGCTTCTGCTGGCTGGTGCGGTCGGCGGCGCGGTTGACCACTGTTCCCTCGGACTGCGGCTCGACGCGGGGCGGCCCC
>DASPIH010000204.1:0-2822 GCA_035629195.1 Blastococcus sp.
CAGGTGGTGCGCAAGCTCGCCGAGCAGATGGGCGACACCGACATCCGGTTCGAGTACTCCCCCGAGTCCTTCACCGGCACCGAGCTCGACTTCGCCGTCGAGGTCTGCAACGCCGTCACCGACGTCTGGGAGCCGACCCCCGACCGGCCGACCATCCTCAACCTGCCGGCGACCGTCGAGATGGCCGAGCCGACGGTCTACGCCGACCAGATCGAGTGGATGCACCGCAACCTGGCCCGGCGGGACTCCGTCGTCCTCAGCCTGCACCCGCACAACGACCGGGGCACCGCGGTCGCCGCCGCCGAGCTCGGCCACCGCGCCGGCGCCGACCGCATCGAGGGCTGCCTGTTCGGCAACGGCGAGCGCACCGGCAACGTCGACCTGGTCACGCTGGGCCTGAACCTGTTCAGCCAGGGCATCGACCCGGAGATCGACTTCTCCGACATCGACGAGATCCGCCGCACCGTGGAGTACTGCAACCAGCTCGGCGTGCACGAGCGGCACCCCTACGGCGGCGACCTGGTCTACACGGCGTTCTCCGGCTCCCACCAGGACGCGATCAACAAGGGCTTCACGGCCCTGGAACGCGACGCGCAGGCGGCCGGGAAGACGGTGGCCGAGATGCCCTGGGCGGTGCCGTACCTGCCGATCGACCCCAAGGACGTGGGCCGCAGCTACGAGGCGGTCATCCGGGTGAACAGCCAGTCCGGCAAGGGCGGCGTCGCCTACATCATGAAGACCGAGAACCACCTCGACCTGCCGCGCCGGCTGCAGATCGAGTTCTCGGCGGTCATCCAGCGGCACACCGACGACGAGGGCGGCGAGGTCACCGCCGAGCAGATGTGGGCCGCCTTCAGCAACGAGTACCTGCCCGACCCGCACGCTCCGTGGGGCCGGTTCTCGCTGTCCGGCCTCCGGCACACCGCCCACGGCGACCAGGTGCACGAGATGACCGTGGACCTGCTCGACTCGGGTGCACCGGTCACCGTCGAGGGGCGCGGCAACGGCCCGATCGCCGCGTTCGTGGACGCGCTGCGGCGCCTGGACGTCGACGTCCGGGTGCTCGACTACGCCGAGCACGCCATGTCCGCCGGCGGTGACGCCCGCGCCGCGGCCTACGTCGAGTGCGCCGTGGGCGACCGCGTCCTGTGGGGCGTCGGGATCGACCCGAACATCGTCAGCGCCTCGCTGCGGGCCGTCGTCTCGGCGGTCAACCGCGCCCAGCGCTGATCGGCGGGGACGGGGCGCGCGGAACGTTCAGCGCGCCCCGTCCTCCTCGCGGCGGCTCTCGGCCAGCGCGGCGCCCGGCTCCTCCGGCGGCGCGTCGGCCGGCTCGTCGCCCTGGTAGACCCGGTCCTGACCGGCGCTGCGCAGCTCGTCGACCAGCAGCAGGTCCCGGCGCACGTGCCGCCGGCGGTAGGCCACCCGGCTGATCATGTGCGCGCTCACCGGCGCGGTCAGCAGCTGGAACGCGGCCACGAGCAGCAGCATCCAGCTGTTCGACCAGCCGTTCAGCCGGATCGCCGCGCCGACCATGATCAGCAGGACGCCGAGCACCTGCGGCTTGGTGCCGGCATGCATCCGCGAGAGCACGTCGGGAAAGCGCACCAGGCCCACTCCGGCGGTGAGGCACAGCAGCGCCCCGCCGAGCAGGCAGGCGACGGCGACGACGTCGGCCACCGCGGTCACGGGCGCCCCTCCCCCAGCTCGGCGGCCGGCGGCAGCCCGACGTCCTGGCCGTCGCCGCTCGAGCCCACCAGCATCCCGCCGATGTAGCGGGCGATCGAGACCGAGCCCACGAACGCCAGCAGCGAGACGACCACGAGCACCGGGATCACCGTGGGGTCACGCTCCAGGGCGGCGTGCACCGCGAGGCTGGCGGAGATGATGACCAGCAGGGTGTCGGTGGCCACCACGCGGTCGAGCAGCGAGGGCCCGCGGGCCAGCCGGACCAGCGCGAGCAGTGCGCCCCCGCCCAGCAGGGCATGCGCCACCACCGCCACGGCGGTCACGACGCCTCCTCGGTCCGCAGCGCGGCGAGGTCCGCCGCGGACCCGAATGCGCGCACCAGCCGCTCCTCGGTGGTCAGCACGGCGAGCTTCTGCCGTTCGACGTCGGCGAGGTCGTCGGCGTGCAGCAGGTGGACGGCGAGCCGCCTCCGCTCGCGGTCGAGGTCCAGGACGAGCGACCCGGGGACCAGCGAGACGGCCTCGGCGACCATCGTCAGCAGCAGGTCGGAGTCCACCCGCAACTGCACCTGGACGATCGCGCCGCTGCGGACCCCGGCCGGGCTCAGCGCCCGCCAGGCCACCTGGGCGCCGGAGACCCCCAGGTCGACCAGGAAGTGGCCGACGAACGAGAGCAGGGCCAGCGGCCGGACCCGCGCGCCACCGGCCACCGGGGGCAGCGGCAGCAGCAGCGTGACCGCGAGGGCGACGGCGATGCCGGAGACGAGGTTGGCCCAGGACCAGGTGCCCCACAGGAGGATCCACACGACCACCAGCCAGGCGAGCAGCGGCAGCTGGTGCCGCAGCCGGATCCCCGTGCGCTCGACGGCGGTCACTCCCCGTCCTCCGCCGGCACGGGGTCGGTGAACACCGACTCGACGTAGGGAGTCCGCTCGACCAGGTCCTCGGCCGCGCGCTGGGTCAGCCCGTACAGCGGACCGGCGACGACGGTGAGCGACACCGTCACCGCGACCATCACCGCGGTCACCCCGACCATCACCCCGGGCAGCGGCCGCAGGGCGCGCACCGCACCGGCCCGCGTCGCCCGCACCGCGGTCCCGGCGGTCGCCACGTCCTCGTGCCGCCGCCACGCGG
>DASPIH010000205.1:0-4571 GCA_035629195.1 Blastococcus sp.
TCCTCCGCCTGGGCCAGCTGCTCGGACAGCTCGGCGACGCGGGCGCGGGTCCGGACGTGACGGTCCTCGGCGGCCGCGGCGGCCCGCCGCTCCTCCTCCGCGGCGGCTCGGGCCTCGTGGGCGGCGTCCTCCGCCTCCTCCAGCGCGCGGCGGGCCGCGGTGAGCTCCTGGCGCCGCTTCTCCTCGGCCGCCCGGCGGCGTTCCTCGTCCCGCTCCCGGCGGCGCTGCTCGGCGTCGCCCCTGCGCGCGGGCGTCGGGCTGGGCGTCCGGTCGGGCTCCGGCGAGCGCACCACCCGGAGGTCGGGTCGCCCGCTCGACGTGCCCAGCCCGCTGTAGGACATCGCCGAGGTGAGCCGGCCCGACAGCAGCGCCTCGCCCGCGGCGGGGTCGGCCATCGCGGCCCGCAGGGTGTCCTCGACCTGGCCGGCGATCGCGGTGCTCACCCGGTGCCCCTGCTCGCGGGCCAGCGCGGCCGCCTCCCGGCCGAGGGCGTTCACCAGCTGGGCGCGCTGCTTGTTGAGGGCGCGCAGCTCGTCGCCGGCCAGGTTCTCCTGCGCCTCGCGCATCAACCCGCCGAGCTCGACCAGCCCCTCGATCTCCTCGCGCCGGGCCCGCACCAGCAGGTTGCACACCCAGGCGGCGGTGGACGGCTTGGGCAGGGCACCGATCGCCTTGGCCAGCGCGCGATCGCCGTCGTCCTTGGCCCCGTCCTGTCGGGTCGTGCGCAGCGCGATGAAGTCGTCGGGCGGGACCGCGTACAGCTCGTCGGCCACGTCGTCGAACTCCACGCTCCCTAGCCTGCCCGACTGCGACGGACTCGGGGCGATCAGCTCCCGATCGCCCCGGGTCCGTCGCGCTCGCCGCTCAGCAGCAGGTCGCGGCGAGGCGGGCGTCGGTGGCCGCGCCAGTGGGCCGGCAGCAGCTCGCGTCACCGGCGACGTCGGACAGCTCCGGCTCCGTGCGCCCCTCGAGGTCGGGGCGGACGTCGGCCACGACGGTGTACACCTCCCACGGCTCACCTCCGGGGCCGGTCACCCAGACCTTGTCCTGCACGGCGTAGCAGCAGGTGGTGTTGTCCTCGACCCGGGTCGTGAGCCCCGCCTCCGCCAGCCGGGCGGCCGCGGCGGCGACCTCCTCCCCGGAGGGCACCTCGACACCGAGGTGGTCCATGCGGGTGGGCTCCCCCGGCTGCCCTTCGAGCAGCACCAGCTTCAGCGGCGGCTCGGCGATGGCGAAGTTGGCGTACCCCGGCCGGCGCTTGGCCGGGACGGCGTCGAAGAGACGGCTGTAGAAGTCGACCGCGGCGTCGAGGTCGGCGACACGGAGGGCGAGCTGGACACGGGACATGGGGACATCCTCTCGACGAAGACATCGACGGTCATCGATGCATGACCGCAGAATGAACACCTGACATCGATGGTTGTCAATACGACATCGATCATTACGATGGCGCCGATGTCCGATACCGAGGAGACGACGATGAGTGAGCCCGGCCTGGCGTGCTGCACGCCCCTGTCCGGCACGGCGATGTCGGTCGAGCAGGCCGAGCAGGTCGCGCCCCTGCTCAAGGCGCTGGCCGATCCGGTGCGGCTGCGGCTGGTCAGCCTCATCGCCTCCAGCGCGAGCGGCGAGGCGTGCGTGTGCGACCTGAACGACGCCTTCGACCTGACCCAGGCGACGATCAGCCACCACCTCAAGGTGCTGCACTCGGCCGGCCTGCTGGACCGGGAGAAGCGGGGGGTCTGGGTGTACTACGCCGTCCGGCCGGCCGCGCTCAGCGCCGTCGCCAGCCTGTTCGAGACCGCGCGGGTGCCCGCATGAGCGACGCCGTCCGCGAGACCGCGCGCGCCGACGTCCCCGCCGACGCGCCGGTCCTGCAGAAGCTGTCCACGCTCGACCGGTTCCTGCCGGTCTGGATCGTCGCCGCTATGGCGCTCGGCCTGGCGCTCGGCGCGTGGGTCCCCGGTCTGGACGACGCGCTGTCGGCGGTCGAGGTGGGCGACGTGAGCCTGCCGATCGCGATCGGGCTCCTGCTGATGATGTACCCGGTGCTGGCCAAGGTCCGGTACTCCGAGCTCGACCGGGTCACCGGTGACCGGAAGCTGCTCGGCGCGAGCCTGGCGCTCAACTGGCTGTTAGGCCCGGCCCTGATGTTCGCCCTCGCCTGGCTGCTGCTGCCCGACCTCCCCGAGTACCGCACCGGCCTGATCATCGTCGGGCTGGCCCGCTGCATCGCCATGGTGCTGATCTGGAACGACCTGTCCTGCGGTGACCGCGAGGCCGCCGCCGTGCTGGTGGCGATCAACTCCGTCTTCCAGATCGTGGCCTTCGCCGCGCTGGGCTGGTTCTACCTGCAGGTGCTGCCCGGCTGGCTCGGCCTGTCGACCACCTCGGCGGAGTTCAGCGTGTGGGCCATCGTCGTCTCGGTGCTGGTCTTCCTCGGCATCCCGCTGCTGGCCGGCTTCCTCACCCGCGCGCTCGGGGAGCGGCGGAAGGGCCGCGACTGGTACGAGGGCACGTTCCTGCCGCGCATCGGCCCGATCGCGCTCTACGGCCTGCTGTTCACGATCATCATGCTCTTCGCGCTGCAGGGTGCAGCGATCACCTCCCGCCCCTGGGACGTCGCCCGCATCGCCCTGCCGCTGCTGGCCTACTTCGCGCTGATGTTCGGCGGCTCGTTCCTCCTGGGCATGCGGCTGCGGCTGGGCTACGCGAAGACGGCGACGCTGGCGTTCACCGCGGCAGGCAACAACTTCGAGCTGGCCATCGCCGTCGCGATCGGCACGTTCGGCGTCACCAGCGGCCAGGCGCTGGCCGGCGTCGTCGGGCCGCTCATCGAGGTGCCGGTGCTGGTCGCCCTCGTCTACGTCGCGCTCTGGGCGCGACGCCGCTACTTCCCGGAAGAGGTTCCCCGATGAGCACGCCCTCGGTCCTGTTCGTGTGCGTGCACAACGCCGGCCGCTCCCAGATGGCCGCGGGCTGGCTCCGGCACCTGGCCGGCGACGCCGTCGAGGTGCGTTCGGCGGGGTCGCTGCCCGGCGACCGGATCAACCCGTCGGCGGTCGCAGCCATGGCCGAGATCGGCATCGACATCTCCGACCAGCGGCCGAAGGTGCTCACGACCGACGCCGTCGAGGCCTCCGACGTGGTCATCACCATGGGCTGCGGTGACGTCTGCCCGGTCTTCCCGGGCAAGCGCTACCTGGACTGGCAGCTGGAGGACCCGGCCGGCAAGGGCGTGGACTCCGTCCGCCCCATCCGCGACGAGATCGAGCGCCGCATCCGCGGCCTGCTGGCCGAGCTCGGGGTCAGCTCTCCCGCCTGAGCGCGAAGAACAGCGGGTCCGCCAGGCCCCGCAGGTCCATGAGCCCGAGCACGACGCTGCCGGTCACCCGCCGGAGGACGTCGATGATCGGCAGGTGGTCGTAGACGAGGGCCGCGGTGACGACGCCGCGGTGCTCCACCGCCCGCAGGCGCGCCCGCGGCCTGGAGGTGGTCAGCAGCGGGCGCACGACGCGGAAGGCCACCCGTGCCGCGCGCGCGTGCGCCAGCCCCGGCCTCTCGCGCACCATGCTCACCGGGATGAGCGCCGGGTCGACCGGCCGGGGACCGGATCGGGTTCCGAACAGCAGCGGGTGCACCGCCTCGGCGTCGAGGAACTCCTTGCCGTACCAGCCGTAGGCCTCCAGCAGGCCGTCCAGGGGTGACCCCGTCGGCACACCGCTCCCCCGCCACCGGCCGGTCATCTCATCGACCGCGACCGGCGGGCAGGTGTCGAACACGGCCAGCGCCTCGTCGCGGGACATCCCTCCGGCAGCGGCGGCGAGCCACGCGTCGCCGCTGCGGAAGGGGACCGTCATGCCACGGGACGCTCGAAGGTGACCAGGATGCCTTCCACCCCACCCGGGCCGATGCGGCCCTTGACCTCCACGGAGGTGATCGCCTTGAGCTGCCACCCCTGACGGGCGTGCTCGTTCAGCACCTTCTCCAGCTTGCCGCCGGACATCTTGCCGCCGACCAGCCCCTCACGGAGCTCCTCGACCTTGTACTCGTAGCGCGCTGCCATGTCCGTCGCTCCGTTCCTCGAGGGGTTCGGGTCGGCCGCTCGCGTTCCGGGCCGGTGCGCGCCAGGATGCCCACTCAGCGGACCGTCGTCACCTCCGGGCACCGCGCCGGCCGGATCAGGCGGTGCGGGCCTCCGCCCAGAGGTCGATGCCGCTGTCGACGGCGTGCCGGTCGATGGCCGCGAGCTCGTCCGCGGAGAAGTCCAGCGCCGCCAGCGCACCGACGTTCTGCTCCAGCTGCTCCACGCTGCTGGCGCCGACGAGCACCGTGGTCACCCTCCGGTCGCGCAGCGCCCACGCCAGCGCCATCTGCGCCAGGCGCTGCCCGCGCTGCCGGGCGATGTCGTCCAGGGCGCGGACGTGCTGGAGCGCCTCGTCGGTGAGCAGGTCCGTCGACAGCGACTTGCCCTGGCTGGCGCGCGAGCCCTCGGGCACCCCGCCGAGGTACTTGTCCGTCAGCATCCCCTGGGCCAGCGGCGAGAAGGCGATGCATCCCGCGCCGACCCG
>DASPIH010000206.1:0-2168 GCA_035629195.1 Blastococcus sp.
GGCCGCACGCTCGACGGTGTCGCCACGGCCGCCGCGCCCTCGGGGCGCCCCGCCGACCCGCTGGAGCTCGAGCGGCTGCTGGTGACCCAGGTGCCGTCGGGCCTGCCGCGGCTGCCCGACGACGAGGTGCGTCCGCCGGCCGGGGCGAAGCGGCTGGAGGACGTCGCCGGGTACGCCACCGATCCCGCGCGGGAGCGGGCGGTGCTGGAGGAGTACGGCTACCGCTACGGCTGGGAGCGGTTCTGGGGCCACGACGCCGGTCCCATGACCGGCATCTTCGTCGACCAGTTCGAGCAGCGTGCCGGTGCCGGTGCCTACGCCGCGGACCTCGCCCGCAACGATGCGGAGCTCTACCGCGGCCTCCTGAGCGAGGACCCGGCCGAGATGCCGGGCAACTGCCGTGAGCTGGTCGTGGAGCAGCCGGTGCCCGAGGCCGGGCTCCACGCACCCGCGGCGTTCGCCTGGTGCTGGCACGGCGTCTTCAGCGTCTCCGTGACCGCGGTCGGCCAGGCGCCGGACGACGCCGTCCAGGAGGTCCGGGCAGTCATCACCCAGCAGCTCGCGCTGCTGCCGCCGGCGTGACCGTGCGCCGGCGGTCAGGGCCCGGGCTGCGGCTCCTGGTAGGGCAGTGCCTCCGCCAGCGGAACGGTGAGAGCGGTGACGGGCGCGCTGTCCACCCCGGTCGGCAGGCGGACCTCCACGTACACGGGTCGGTCGACGGCCGTCCACACCGTGGTGTCGGGATCGCTGTCGTCCACGTGCCACTGGACGCCGTTGATCTGGATCGCCGCGGCGGTGACCACCCAGCCGGCGGGCCGCTCGACGCCGCAGGTGAGCACCACGGGCGGATCGCCCCACGCATAGACGTAGGGCGTGTCGGACTGCACCCGGCGGGAGGGCTCCCCGGCGAGCTCCAGCGGTACGCCGGCCATGACCGCCGGGCAGGAGGCATCCGCCTCCGGGGTCGGTGGCGGCACGTCGAGCGGCAGCACGGGCAGCTCGTCGCGGACACCCGGATCGGCGCCCTGGACGTCGGCGGGCGTGTCCTGGCCGGCGTCCGGGTCGGAGGATCCGTCGCCGGAGGACCGGCCGCCGAGCACGTTCACCAGCACGACGAGGGCGATCACCACCGGGACGGCGAGTGCCGTGGTGAGCAGGGCGGCCCGGCGCAGCGGGTCCACGGGCGACCCGGTCAGATGTTGACGACCGGGCAGGTCAGCGTGCGGGTGATGCCGTCGACCGACTGCACGCGCGCGACGACGAGCCGGCCGAGGTCGTCGACCGTGTCGGCCTCGGCGCGCACGATGACGTCGTACGGGCCGGTCACGTCCTCGGCCCGGGTGACGCCGGTGATCCCGGCGATCGTGGAGGCGACCTGGGCAGCCTTGCCCACTTCGGTCTGGATGAGGATGTAGGCGTGGACCACGGGAGATCCTTCCTCCGGCAACAGTGCCGAGACGTCGTCCCCGCCGGGTGGCGGACTCGTCGGCAACCTACCCCAGCAGCAGGAGGACACCGGTGAGTCGGCCCCGTCCGCTCGTACCGCGCAGCGATCCCGCCGACAGCGTGCGCGTCGTCGGCGAGTTCGGCGTCATCGCCCGGGTCCTGGCCCGTGCGGGCACCGCCGCGGCCGCCGAGGTGGGTCCCGGGGACGACGCCGCCGTCGTGCGCGCGGCCGACGGGCGCGTCGTCGCCACCACGGACGTGCTGGTCGAGGGCCGGCACTTCCGCCGCGACTGGTCCTCGGCCGAGGACGTGGGGCACAAGGCGGCCGCCGCCAACCTCGCCGACGTGGCGGCGATGGGCGCCACGACGACGGCGCTGCTCGTCGGCCTGGCGTGCCCGCCGGACACCCCGACGAGCTGGCTGGAGGGGGTGGCGACCGGCCTGGCCGACGAGTGCGCACCGCTCGGTGCCGCCGTCGTCGGTGGGGACACGGTGGCCGCCGCCCCGGACAGCGGGAGCGTGGTGCTGTCGGTGACGGCACTCGGCGACCTCGGCGGGCGTGCGCCGGTACGACGGTCCGGCGCGCGTCCGGGTCAGGTCGTCGCGCTGGCCGGCCGGCTGGGCTGGTCGGCGGCCGGGCTGGCGGTCCTGCGCCGCGGCTTCACCAGCCCGGCGGCCGTCGTGGTCGCGCACCGGCGGCCGACCCCGCCGTACGCGGCCGG
>DASPIH010000207.1:0-5655 GCA_035629195.1 Blastococcus sp.
CTGACCGCGCTGGCCGGGCGCACCCGGCTGGGCGCCGTCGCATCGGGAACGCTGCTGGCGGCCGGGTCGCTGCTCACCCGGTTCGGGGTCTTCGAGGCGGGCATCGCCAGCACCAAGGACCCGAAGTACGTCGTCATCCCGCAGCGGGAGCGGCTGGCGGCCCGCGAGGCCGCGGACCACGCCTCGACCACGACCCGCTGAGTCGCCGAGGGACCACGCGTGGGCTCAGAGCCGGGTGATACCCCAGCGCGCGTTGTGGTCGCGGGCCGCGTTCGCGGCTGTGCAGGCCGCGACGATGAACAGCGGCAGCCAGAGCAGCGGCGCAACGACCCACCCGATCAGCGGGATGAACCAGAGGATCCAGAGGAAGAACCCGGTGGCCATGAAGGCGATGCCGGGGCCGGTCCGTCCGGCGTAGAGATGCCCGGCGCCCATCCACAGCAGGGACAGCAGGACCGCGACGCCCGGGGTCTTGGCGGTGACCACGGCTGCCGGCTGCGGCACGTAGCCGTAGGGCGGGTACCCGGGCGGTGGTCCGGGCGGGAACCCGGCCATGGGGCCAGGCGGGTAGCCGGGCGGTGGCCCGGGCGCACCCCAAGCGGGCGGTAGTGGCTCGGGATGGGCATCGGGCGACATGGGAACCCCCGTCGGTCAGCGCTGCGGAGCAGTTCGCGAACGGTTCTGCTGCGTGATCCGGTCGAGTAGCGATCCCGGGATGTCGACCTCCGTCTGGCGGCGTGGCGGGCGCGCCGCGCCGGGACCCGGGTCCTGCTGACGACCCGCACGGACATGCCAGGTGTCAGGCTGTGCATCGACTGACTCCGCGACGGGTGGCCGGGGGGCCCGAGCGGCAGTCGTGCGGGGCTACGCGTTCGGCGGACTCGCTGACTGCTCCATGGAGCGGGACGTCGGCGGTCGCCACCCGGCGGTGTCACGACGCGGCAGCGTTCGTTCCGGCCGGTCGGCCGGTGCGGTGGGCGGAACCATGGTGCCTCGGGTCGGCGCCAGGTCGGCGGGGTCGAGGGTGATCGAGCGGAATCGCCCGTGGACCAGGGCCGGTACGAGGTCGGGTCGGGCCCGGGACGCCTTCTCCTCTGCCATCCGCGCGACGAGGACGCACGGAGTGCTCGCGGGCGAGCCCAGGTAGGGCCGCGACGCCGCCCCCACCATCGGGCGCCAGGGCACGCCCATCGCGCGCAGCAAGCGGCGCACCCGGTCATCGACGATGGTGACCAGGCCGGGGGCGCCGCAGTTGCGGGCGTACCGCCAGAGGCCGTGGCAGAGGGCCACGCTGAGCTCGGCCCCCGCCGCGCCGGCGCGGTACCGGGGGTCCACGGCCAGGCTCCCTACGTCCCACACGTCCCGGGGGGTGAGGCCGACTGCTCCCAGGCTGTCCGCCACGGGCAGGTGCCACGGCTCGCCCGCCGCGTCGACCAGCGTCTTCACCGGGCTCGCGCCGGCGACGATCAGCCGCGCGGTGCCCAGGGCGCAGCCGCTCTGCTCGTCGAGCACCACGACGAACCGCGACCGCGCCTCGTACGGGCCGTACTCCTGCGCCAGGAGCTCCGGCGTGTTGCCGAACGCCTGCAGGAAGACCCGGGCCTCGACCTGGCGTGCGGCATCCCGCTCGGCGGGGGACTGCGCCACGAGCAGCCGGAGGGCCATGTCAGAAGGACTTCGCGACGACGGTGCGCGCGGCGAAGAAGTCCGCAGTGAACGCGACCGCGACGTCCGGGTCGAACGCCTTGCAGGTGTAGACGTCCACCGAGAAGAACAGCCGCGGCTCCTCCCAGGCGTAGAAGTGCGCCCCCGACGTCTCCCAGTGGATCCAGCCGGCCCAGCCGTACAGGTCGGACCGGTGCGTCACCGGCTCGAGGAGCTGCACCATGTCCACCTCGCGGGACAGCGCCGAGAGGTACGCGCGGATCTGCACGTCGTCCACGGGGCGGGCCGGGACGCCCTCGATCACCAGCCGCTGGCGGACGATCTCGGGTGCCAGGTCGCGCCAGGCGATGGGACGGGTGCGCAGCAGCTCTCGGCCGGAGGAAGATGGCGTCACAAGCCCATAGTGTCCAGATGATCGCTCACCGTGCCGACTGGCCTCGGCGTGTCGCCCAAGGCGCGCGGATCACACGTGCAGTTCCGCTCGCCGGCACATCAGTTGGTAGCAGGACCCTCGCTGAGCTGCGGGAGCAGGGCTTCGTCGACGAGCCCGGAGTCGGAGGCGGCCAGCCAGCGCAGGAAGTCGTCGACCGGCATGGGGCGGGCGATCGCGTACCCCTGGGCCACGTCGCACCCCAGGCGGGCGAGCGTGCTGCTCGTCGCCAAGGTCTCGACGCCTTCGGCGACCAGGCTCAGGCCGAGGGCGTGGGCGAGCGCGACGGTGCTCTGCACGATCGCCGCCGCTCGGGGGTCGCGGTCGACGTCGGCGGTCAGGCTGCGATCGAGCTTGAGCTCGTCGGCCGGCAGGTGCCGCAGGTAGGCCAGCGAGCTGTAGCCCGTGCCGTAGTCGTCGATCGACGTGCGGACGCCCGACCGGCGCAGGTCGGCGAGCACCGTGCGGCCGCGCTCGGGGTCGGCCATGAGGGTGTCCTCGACCAGCTCCAGCGTGAGGGCCTGCGGCGGCAAGCCGTGCCGGTGCAGCGCGGCGGCCACCTTGCCGGCCAGGTCGAGGTCGGTGACGTTCGCCGCCGACAGGTTGACCGACACCGGAACCGCGCGGTCGGGCCACCAGCGGGCGGCCGCCGTGAGCGCCAGGTCGAGCACGCGGTCGGTCAACGGCCGCAGGAGCCCGGCCTGCTCGGCTGCCGGCAGCAGGTGCCCGGGCATGAGCAGCCCCCGGGTGGGGTGGCTCCACCGGACCAGCGCCTCGGCGCCCACGATCCGGCCGTCGTGCAGATCCATCTGAGGCTGCAGGAAGACGCAGAGCTCGTTCCTGTCGAGGGCGGTCCGCAACTCCTCCATGGTCCGCAGCCGGTCGCTGCCTGCGGTGCCTGTGACGGGGTCGGGCACGTAGACGTGCACGCCTTCGCGGGCGCGCTTGGCGCTGTACATGGCGACGTCGGCGCAGTGCAGCAGCTCCTCGACGGTCGTGGCCGGTGCCGGCGCGGTCGCGACGCCGATGCTCACCCCGACGTGCAGCCGGACGTCGGCCACCGTGAACGGCGAGAGCAGCAGTTCGCGCAGCCGGTCGGCGAGCGCGCGCGCCTGGTCGGCCTCCGCGTCCGGCATGAGGACTGCGAACTCGTCGCCGCCGAGCCGGGCCAGGACGTCGTCGGAACGCAGGGAGGCGCGCAACCGCGGCCCGACCTGGCGCAGCAGGTCGTCACCGGCGGCGTGGCCCAGGCTGTCGTTGATCTCCTTGAAGCCGTCGAGGTCGAGCAGCAGCAGAGCAGCGGGCCGTTCCACGGTCGCCGAGGTGACGACACGCTGAGCGCGCTCCAGCAGCGCGCGGCGGTTGGCCAGCCCGGTGAGCTCGTCGGTCCGCGACTCGAGCTTGATCTGGTTGTACTCCCTGACTTCCCGGAAGGTCACGGCGATGCGGACGACGCCGGCCAGCACGCAGCCGATGGCCAGCCAGCCCGCGACCCCGGGCACGGGGTCGGACCAGCCCGGGCTCAGCACCACGAGGCTGGCCACGAGGCAGGCGAGCGGCACGGCCAGCAGCCGCCACCCGATGCGGGAACCGGCGGCGTCGACGGGGGCCGGACGTTCGATCGCGCGCTCAGCGGCCGCGGCGGTCAGGACGACGGAGGCCAGCCAGCCGAGCTCGAGCGGGCCGCCGTCGACGTACGTCCCCTGCACCTTGAGGGCGAACAGGATGATGTCCGAGGCGCAGATGAAGACGAGCCCCGCACCGAGCACCACGAACGTCCGGTCGAGGCGCACGCCCAGGATGCCGCTGACGGCCATGAGCACGGCGATGAGCAGGACCGTCGTGGTCGGTGCCACGAGATCGACGGCTGCCACCGGCGTCTCGCCGGGGTCGGTGCGGAGATAGGGCCCCAGGAGGAAGGCGACCCCGGCGGACAAGCTGCCGAGGGCGGCCACGACGCCGTCGAGCCACATGCTGGGGTGGAAGCGCGGCACCCGGGTGCGGATCAGCACGACGAGGGGCACGTACACGACCAGGTAGGCCGCGAACGAGACCACGTGCGAGAGAGTCGAGGACGGCTCGTTGCCCTGCAGGCCGGCGGAGAGCACGCGCAGCGCGTTGCCGATCGCGCCGAGAGTCAGTGCGGTGGCGAGCGCGGCCCAGAGGACCCGCTCCGTCCGCACCCGTCGCGCCGCCAGCACGCACGCCGCCGCAGCCGCGAGGTAGGGCAGGTTGTAGAGGACGACGTCGTACGTCCGGTCCCATGCGGCGCCGGTCGGCCGTGGCCCGATCCCGGTCGCGAACAGCGCGACCAGGCCGATCGTCAGGGACAGCGCGCGGCCGGGGCGCCACCGGGTGACCGCCTCCTGATCTCGCCTGTCCATGAGGACACCATCGTCCGCTGCCCGGGAGAAGTTCACGATGCGGGCCCTCGGATCACTCGGAGGAGGGGTGCGCCGCGGCACCGGCCCCGCGGTCAGGTCAGGCCGCTGCCGACCGTCTGCTGCCACGACATCTCGTCGATGACGGCGCGCTTCTCGACGTCGTCGAAGCGCACCTTCTTCCACTGCCGGCCGTGCCGGGAGCCCGAGGCCCCGTAGTTCCCGCTGCGGTACCACTCGCCCTTGCGCGTCAGGAACCACGACCGGCCGTGGTAGTCGGGGCCGGTGAAGGCCCAGCCGGTCAACCGGCTCATGCCCTGGCGCTGGGTCCGGGGATCGCCGGCGTAGGGGAGGAGGTAGAGGCAGGCGTCGGTGAACTGCGCGGCGGTCAGGCCGCGCAGGACGTGGACCGCCGACCGGATCTCCTGCTCGCTGCGCGGCTCGTCGTGGACGTAGAGCAGCCAGACGGCGTCCTCGTCGGCGAGCTCGAGCAGGGTGGTGCGCTGCCGTTGACGTTCCGCCTCGGCGGCAGCTGCTTCCTCGCGGATCCGGCGTTCCTCGGCCAGGGCCGCCGCACCGGCGCGCAGCCGCGCATCGGCGAGGTCGTGGTCGCAGACCAGCCATCCCTGCCACGAGCCGGAGTGGTCGCTGCACACCATCCGGGTGCACTGGGAGCACTCTCCGACGGCGGGGGAGCCGCAGCGGCACACCGCTGCGCCGTCGTCGTCACTGCGCGTCTGCAGGTACGTGGTGCCGCAGCGGGACGCCTCCGTGGTCGTGCCCGATGCCGTCGCGCCGGCGTCGACGGGGGAGGCGACGTGTCGTCCGAGGGGGACGACGGCGTCGCAGCGCCAGTAACCGGGAAGGATCTGCGTGCGCGCTTCCGACGCCCCGCAGCTGGGGCAGGGCATGGCCACAGGCTAAGGGCGTTGCAGCACCCGACCGCGGAGCGCGTAGACGTCGCGGCAACCGGCAGCGCATCCGTCCCAGGGGCCACGGGCGTCGTAGGGGGCCACCATGGTGCACTACCTCGGGGCCAGGAGCGGTTCCTGCACACGCTGCTGGTGTTCGAGGTGATCCCCCCGCTGTCGGTAGGCACGTACATCATGTCGCCGTTCGCCGCTGAGGCCGGAGCGACGGCGGCGGGGGACCTGCTGGGCTGGGGTCCCGCGGCTCACT
>DASPIH010000208.1:0-8874 GCA_035629195.1 Blastococcus sp.
GGTGGCGGCGCTGCGCCCGGTCGGCACCGGGACGCGCTCGATGCCCAGGTCGTTGCGCACGTCCTCGAGGTCGGCGAGGAACGCACCGGCGTCCAGCGGGCGGACGGCGGGCTCGCGGCGGGTGGTGCGCGCGACCAGCTCGTCGACCTCCCACGGCAGGCCCGGCACCTCCTCCGACGGCGGGGGCATGTCGTGGTGCACGTGCTGGTACGCCACGGCCAGCGGGGTGTCGCCGCCGTAGGGCGGGTGGCCGGTGAGCATCTCGTAGAGGACGACGCCGGCGGCGTAGACGTCGCTGCGGGCGTCGGCCTTGCCCCGCTCGAGCTGCTCGGGGGAGAGGTAGGCGACGGTGCCGATGAGCACGCCGCCGGTGTGGCTGGTCTGCCCGGTGCCGGCGACCGCCCGGGCCAGGCCGAAGTCGGCGACCTTGACCTGGCCGTCGGTGGAGATCAGCACGTTCTCCGGCTTGATGTCGCGGTGCACGATGCCGGCCCGGTGCGCGGCGGTGAGGCCGGAGAGCACGGGTTCGAGGACGGCGAACGCCTCGGCCACGGTGAGCCGGCCCCGGGCGCTGAGCAGGTCGCGCAGCGTGCGGCCGCGCACCAGCTCCATGACGAGGAAGACGAGCCCCTGGTCGCTGCCCTGGTCGCTGACGCCGACGACGTTGGCGTGGCTGAGCATGGCGGCCGCGCGCGCCTCGCGGGTGAACCGGTCGACGAACGTGGGGTCGTGGGCGAGGTGCTCGGCCATGACCTTGACCGCGACGGTCTTGTGCAGCCGGAGGTCGGTGGCGGCGTAGACCGTGGACATCCCGCCCCGGGCCACCCGTTCCTCGAGGCGGTAACGCCCCTCGAGAACGAGCCCGACCACAGGGTCGGTCACGGCGGTGTCCACCCTGACGAGTGTAGGAGTGGGACCGCCGCCCGTGGCACTCCCACGCGGTGCGGGAGGCCGCCGTGGCCGGTGGTGCGGATGGTCCGCCGCGGCGTGGTCAGGCGCGATTCGTCACAGCCGGTGGCGCCGGGTCAGCGGGCCGGCGTGACGGTGTCGCGGGGCACCGACCCGACGTCGTCGAGGCCGCACAACGCCATGGTGGAGGCCAGTTCCCCGGCCAGCCCGCTCAGCACGCCGGCCACGCCGTCGGCACCGCCGGTCGCCAGCCCCCAGATGGTCGGCCGGCCGACGAAGACCGCCCTCGCGCCCAGTGCCAGAGCGGTGAGCACGTCGGAGCCCGACCGGATCCCGCCGTCGGCGTAGACCTCCACGTCCGGCCCGACGGCCTCGACGACCTCCGGCAGGGCGTGGGCGCTGGCGACGGCCGGGTCGACCTGCCGGCCACCGTGCGTGGACACCCAGACCGCCGAAGCGCCCGCCTCGACGCACCGGACGGCGTCGTCGCCGCGCAGCACGCCCTTGACGACCACGGGCAGGCCCGAGAGCTCGCCGAAGCGGGCGACGTCGTCGAAGGTCCACGTCGCCGTCGCCAGGTCCTCCAGCGAGGGCTCGTCGCCGTCGGTCCGCGGGTGGTTGGCCATCCGCAGGCCGGCCGGCAGCGCGAAGTCGTGCCGCAGGTCCCGCCGACGCCGCCCCAGCAGGGGGAGATCCACCGTGAGCACCAGCGCGCGGTATCCGGCGGCTCCCGCGCGGCGGGCCAGGTCGTCGGTGTGCGCGGTGGAGTGCAGCCGGTACAGCTGGAACCAGGCCGGCGAGCCCGACGTCTCGGCGGCCACCTCCTCCAGCGTGTTCGTGGCGCTGGTGGAGACGGTCATCAGCGAGCCCGCGGCCGCGGCACCCCGGGCGGTCGCCCGTTCGCCGTCGGCATGGGCCATGCCCTGGTACGCCCACGGCGCGACGCCGACCGGGCTGCCGACGCGGCTGCCGAGCAGGTCGGTGTCCAGGGCGACCGAGGTGACGCCGCGCAGGACGCGGGGCCGCAGCCGCCAGGAGCGCCAGGCGGCGGTCGCCTCGCCGAGCGTCGTCTCCGACTCGGCGCCGCCGGCGTAGTAGTCGAAGACCGGAGCCGGCAGCTGCTCGCGGGCGCGGGCCTCGAGCCGGTCGAGGTCCAGGAACGGCGGCTCCCGGTCCTCGGGGGTCTCCTCGCCGACAGCCCGCCGTCGCTGACCCGGCACCGGGCTGTCGGCTGGTCGTGCGCTCGCCATAGGCTCGCACTCTATGGACACGCTCACCCCCGCGGAGGTCGCCCAGCTCCTCGGCACCTCGCCCAACCGGGTCCGGCAGCTGCTGCGCGACCGGAAGCTCATGGCCGTCCCCGGCAGCGGGAACGGGAAGATCCCTGCCGATTTCGTGCAGGACGGAGCGATCCTCAAGCACCTGCCCGGTCTGCTGACCGTGCTCAAGGACGGCGGCTTCAGCGACGAGGAGGCCTTCGACTGGCTCTTCCGGGAGGACGACACCCTTCCCGGCACGCCCGTGCAGGCCCTCCGCGACGACCGGCACACCGAGGTCACCCGCCGGGCCCAGGCGCTGGCGTTCTGACGAGGGCCGGCTGAGCCGCGTGCATCCGAGGGCCGGGGCCGAGCCGAA
The DNA here is from genome assembly GCA_035629195.1 of Blastococcus sp. Taxonomy (GTDB): domain Bacteria; phylum Actinomycetota; class Actinomycetes; order Mycobacteriales; family Geodermatophilaceae; genus Blastococcus. The sequence goes on from DASPIH010000208.1 coordinate 2,545, forward strand.
GGCCCTGCTGTGCAGCAGCTGACCTACCTCGGCCTGCTGGCCGGCTGCCTCGTCGTGACCGCTCCGCTGGAGCTCGTCCTCCGGGTGCGTGTCTACGCCCGCTGGCGGCGGTTGCTGGTCGCCGTGGTCCCGGAGTTCGTCATCTTCGTCTGCTGGGTGCTCTACGCCATCGACCAGGGGCACTGGAGCTACTCCGGCACCCGCACGCTCGGCATCCGCCTGCCCGGCGGCATCCCGGTCGAGGAGATCCTGTTCTTCCTCGTGGTGCCGCTGTGCTCGGTGCTGGCGCTCGAGGCCGTCCGGAAGGTGACCGGCTGGAACGCGGGCTATCCCGCCGACCAGGCGGGATCGGGCCGATGAGCTACTCGGCCCTGGCGGTCCTCGCCGTCGTCGGCGTCCTCGTCGTGGACCTCGTCGTGTACCGCACCCGCATGGTCACCCGCCGGGTCTTCTGGGTCGCCTACGCCATCATCGTGACGTTCCAGCTGCTCATGAACGGCGTCCTCACCGGCCTGGACGTCGTCGTGTACGACCCCGGCACGATCTGGGGCCCGCGGATCGCCTACGCGCCGGTGGAGGACCTCCTCTTCGGGTTCGCCATGGTGACCCTCACCCTGGCGAGCTGGGCGGCGGTCAACCGGCGGGCGAACACCCCGAGACGGCGCGGCTTCGACACCGACACCCGCCGGTCCAGCACGCGGTAGTCCGCCCGCTCGATCTCGGTGAGGATGCCGCCGTAGAGAGCGGTGGCGGCGCGGACGCAGTCGCGGGACTCGGGGGCCAGCATCGGCGTCCCGGGGGCGGCGTCGTCGTAGCGGCGGCGCACGATCGCCACCATCTCGCGCATGAGCTCGCGGAACCGGCCGTCGAAGCGCTTCTCCGCGAGCTGCTCGCGGGTCACGCCGTGGGCGGCCATGAGGTCGGCGGGCAGGTAGACCCGGCCGCGGTCGACGTCCTCGGCGACGTCGCGGCAGAAGTTGGTGAGCTGGAAGGCCTCGCCGAGCGCGACGGCGTGCGGCGCGGCCTCCTCGCGGGTCACGCCGCGGGCGGTGCCCAGCACGGGGAGCACCTGGAGCCCGATGACCGACGCGGAGCCCCACATGTACCGGTCCAGGGCGGCGAGGTCGGCGTACCCGGTGACGTCGAGGTCGCTGCTCATCGCGGCCAGGAAGTCGACCAGGTGCTCGACCGCGATGTCGTAGCGCCGGTAGGTGTCGACCAGCGCCAGCCGCACCGGGTCCTCCGACCAGCCGGCGCTGAGGTCGGCCAGGATCGCGCGGGACCACTGCACCAGGTCGCCCGCGGGGTCCGCACCGGGGTGGTCGACCAGGTCGTCGGCGGTGCGCGCCGCCGCGTACAGCGCGTGCACCGCCGGGCGCCGGTCCGCGGTCAGCAGCCGGGTCGCCAGGTGGTAGCTCTTGCCGTGCTCGGCGGCGATCGCGGCGCAGTGCCGGTACGCCGCCGCCAACTGCTCGTGCCGGTCGGCGTCGGTTCCTTGAGGCCGGAGCGTGGTCACGAGGGCACCGGCCCGGTGATGCGCTCGGCCGCGAGCCGGCCGCTGATCAGCACCATCGGCACGCCGACGCCGGGCTGGACCGACGAGCCGGCCAGCACCACGTTCTCCGGCCCGCTGCGCGGCAGCGTCGGCGGCCGGAAGGGGCCGGTCTGCCCGAAGGTGTGCGCCAGCGCGAACGGGGTGCCCGCCGCCATGCCCTGGGCGGCCCAGGTCGCCGGCGTGTCCATGTGCTCCACCTCGATCGCGTCGGTGACCCCGGTGAGGCCCCGCGCCTCCAGGGTGGCCAGGAGCTCCTCGCGGTAGCGAGGGCCCAGCGTCGTCCAGTCCAGCTCCGGGTTGCCGCCGCTCCGGGGGTCCAGGTTGGGCGTGGGCGCCACCACGCTGAGCACCTGCCCGCCGTCGGGTGCCAGGCTGCGGTCGGTGCGCGACGGCATGCTGATCAGCAGGCTCGGGTCGCTCATCGGCCGCCCGTCCCGGGTCAGCTCGTCGAACACCTGCCGCCAGGCGGCGCCGAAGCTGATCGTGTGGTGCGCCTGGTCCGGGAGCTCGGCGCGCACGCCCAGGTGCAGCGCGACGCACGAGGGGGAGTGCACCGGCCGGCGCGGCCGGCGCAGTCCGGGCACGAGCGCGTGCGGGACGTCGGCGGTGACGACGACGGCGTCCGCGGGCAGCCGCTCGCCGTCCGCCAGCCGCACGGCTCCGACGCGGTTCCCGCTGGTCTCCAGCTCCGCGACGGGGGCTCCGTACCGGAGCGCGACCCCCGCGTCGGCGGCCGCGCCGGCCAGCGCGCGGGGAACGGCGGCGATGCCGCCCTCCGGATGCCAGACCCCCGCTCCGATGTCGAGCTGGGCAATGACCGCGTAGGCGGCGATCGCGCGGAACGGGGACACGCCCGCGTAGAGGGCCTGGAAGCTGAACAGCCGCCGCAGCCGGTCGTCGGCGAAGTAGCTCGCCACGTGCCGTGACAGCCGTCCGAACCCGCCGCGTCGGATCAGTGCCGCCAGCTGCGGGCCGAGGAGGTCCAGCGGCGAGTCCAGGTTGCGGTCGATGAAGGTGGTGAGCTGCAGCCGGTAGAGCTCCGCGAGATCGGCCAGGTAGCGGCGCAGCGCGTCGGCCTCGGCCGGTCCGCACAGCGCCGCCACCTCGGCGGCGAACGCATCGGGGTCGGCGTGCACGTCCAGGTGCGTGCCGTCGGCGAACTGGGCGCGGTAGCTGGTCTCCAGGCGGCGCAGGGGGACCCGGTCCTCGAGCTTCTCGCCGACGGCGGCGAGGGTGTCGGCGAGGATCTCCGGCGCCGTGAACACCGAGGGGCCGGTGTCCAGCGAGTACCCGGCGCGCTCGATGCGGCCGGCCCGGCCACCGGGGCCAGGGGCCTGCTCGACCACGGTGACCTCCCGGCCGGCGCCGCGCAGCCGCAGGGCCGTGGCCAGACCGGCGAGACCGGCGCCGACGACGACGACGCGGTCGGTACGGCCGGGAACGGTTCGGACCATCAGGCGGCGCGGGTCGTCGCGGCGACGGCGAGCGCGTCGAGGGCGGCCCGGGCGTCCTCGGCGATGGGCGCCTCGGCGATCGCGGTGCGGGCCTGCGCGGTCCGCCACCTGATCCGCTCCTCCACCCGGTCCCGGGCGCCGGTGGACACCAGCAGCGCGCGCAGCGCGTCGAACTCGTCGGCGCCGGCGTCGGGATTCCCGAGCAGCTCGTCCAGCAGGCGCCGGCCGTCGTCGTCGGCAGCCTCCTCGGCGAGGGCGATCAGGAGCGTCTGCTTCCCCTCGCGGAGGTCGTCGTCGGCGGACTTGCCGGTGACCGACGGGTCACCGAAGACGCCGAGCACGTCGTCGCGCAGCTGGAAGGCCTCGCCGAGGGGCAACCCGATGGCGGTGCAGGACTCGACCACGGACGGCCCGGCCCCGGCGATGGCGACGCCGAGCTGCAGCGGCCGCTGGATGGTGTAGCCGGCGCTCTTGTACCGCGCGACGGTGAGCGCGCCGTCGGGACCGGGCAGGCCGCCGGCGGCGCGGAGCAGGTCGAGGTACTGGCCGGCGGTGACCTCGGTGCGCATCGTGTCCCACACGGCCCGTGCGCGGCCCAGCGCCGCCTCGGAGATGCCCGAGCACCGCAGCAGCTCGTCCGACCAGACCAGGGCGAGGTCGCCGACGAGGATGGCGGCGCCGACGCCGAACAGCGCCTGGTCACCGGAGAGGTCGGCGGCAGCGTGGCGGTCGGCGAAGCCGACGTGGGTGGCGGGCCGGCCGCGCCGGGTCTCGGCAGCGTCCATGACGTCGTCGTGGACCAGCGCGCTGGCGTGCACGAACTCGAGGGCGGCGACCGCGCGCAGCACCGCGGCGTCGTCCTCGCCCGAGCCCGCGCCCTGGTGCCGCGCGCCGCGCCAGCCCCAGTACGCGAAGGAGGGGCGCAGCTTCTTGCCGCCCGCGGCGATGGCGCACACCTCGTCGGCGACCGGGGCCAGGCGAGGATCCATGCCGGCGAGCGTGGCGCGCTGCTGGTCGAGGAAGTCGGTGAGGGCCTCGGCCACGGCGGCCCGCAGCCGGTCCAGCTCTGCGGCGGCCAGCGGTGACGGGCGGCGGAGCGGCGTGCGTGGCTGCGGCCCGACGGACATGCGGTCAGTATTGCCCAACCCGGTGGTGGTCGACCTCACCAGCGGGATCACCGTCCTCGTACGGTCCACCGGGGACCTCCTGTCCGCGCTCGCTCCTCGGCCTGGTCGCTGTCTCTTTCCGCCGGCGACGTGGACCTGGATGCAGCAGGGGAGAATTTGTTTTCGCTCCCCTCCGTGCAACCGGGCGGACGTGGCGCGGGAGGACGCCCGTAACCTCGACTGCCGTGACCCCGACCGTGCGCGAGATGCTGGCCACCGGGCGCCCGACGTGGTCGTTCGAGTTCTTCCCCGCGAAGACGCCGGAGGGAGAGGTCCAGCTGTGGACGGCGCTGCGCGAGCTGGAGCGCCTGCAGCCGTCCTTCGTGTCGGTCACGTACGGCGCCGGCGGCTCCACCCGCGAGGGCACCGTCGCGGTCACGGAACGGATCGCCGCCGAGACCACGATGACCCCGCTGGCCCACCTGACCGCTGTCGACCACAGCGTCGCGGAGCTGCGGCACGTGGTCAGCCGGCTGGCCGCGGCCGGCGTCCGGAACCTGCTGGCCCTGCGCGGGGACCCGCCCGGCGCCGACCCGCAGGCGGACTGGGTGGCTCATCCGGAGGGGCTGCGGTACGCCTCGGAGCTGGTGCAGCTGATCCGGTCGATCGGTGACTTCTCCGTCGGGGTGGCCGCGTTCCCCGAGCGGCACCCGCGCTCTCCTGACTTCGACACCGACGTCGAGATGTTCGTGCGGAAGTGCCGGGCCGGGGCCGACTTCGCCATCACCCAGATGTTCTTCCGCGTCGAGGACTACCTCCGGCTGCGCGACCGGGTGGCCGCCCGCGGCTGCGACGTCCCGGTCATCGCCGGGGTCATGCCGGTGACCAACGCGCGGCAGATCAACCGCATCGTCCAGCTGTCCGGCCAGGCGTTCCCCGCCGAGCTGGCCGAGCGCTTCGCGGCGCTCGACGGGGACACCCCGGAGGACAAGGCCGCGGTGCGCACCTTCGGGGTGGAGGTGGCCACGGAGATGTGCCGACGGCTGCTGGACGAGGGCGCGCCCGGTATTCACTTCATCACCATGAACCGGTCGACGGCGACCCGTGAGGTGTTCGGCAACCTGGTCGGCACGCCGTCGGTGGGCGGCGCGGTCAGGTCCTGACCACGCCTTCGAGCAGGTCCGCGGCCCGTGCCGCGGCGCGGCGCAGCCCCTCTCGCTCTGCCAGGTAACCGCCGGCCACGCCGACGACGGGCAGGTTGGCCAGCACACGGGCGGTGAGCGTGCCCTTGGGCCTGCGGTCGAGGGCGTCGTCGATCCGGCCCAGCAGTCGGGCGGCTCGCCACAGGGTGCGGGCCGCCCCGCGCACGCCGCTGCGTTCCTCCCGGCTGCCCAGGGCGTCGTCGACGTAGGTGCCCTTGGTGCGGGTCATGAGCGGCTCGACGCGGGCGGCGGGCAGGTCCCGGCCGAGCAGCACGCGGGCCAGCAGGGAGACCCGCTCGGCCGGTGCCTCCACGCCGTGCTCGCCGGCGACCCCGAGCACCACCAGCGACTGGACCGCCGTCCCCACGGTGTTCTGCAGCGGCAGCAGGTCAGCGAGCTTGCCGGCGAACCGGGGCGCGGCCGACACCCCGGCGGCCACGCGCGACACCTTCTCGGCCCACCACCGGGCGCGCTCCTCGCGGGGGAGGGCGGGCGGGCGGCCGAGCCGGGTGGCCAGCGGGGTCAGCAGCCGGTCGACGCGGCGCAGGACGTCGACGACCACGGCATCGGTCAGGGGTGCAGCCATGGGGGTGCGGTATCCCGTGGGGGCGCGGACGACACCCACCGTCCAGCCCGGCACGGCCTCGCTCAGTACGGCGGCGGCGTGGTGACGGCGACCAGACCGGTGGGGGTGGTGACGGTCAGGGTGCCGCCGGGCCCGAGCTCGTGCCGCCAGCCGGGGGCCTGGTGCTTGCCGCGGTGATCGGTGGTGCAGTACCCGACGAGGTTCTCCGCGCTCGTGGCGCCGTGCGGGTACGGGCGGTGGTGGTCGAGCTCGCCACCGCGGGGTACCCGCCGGCGGCAGCCGGGAAAGCGGCAACGGCGATCCCGTGCCCGCACGAAGCGGTCCAGTCGAGCCGAGGGGGAGTAGCCGCTGCTCGCTGCCGGAGCGCCCACACCAGGGCTGTCCGAGAGGTCGTGGGTGCACCGGCCGGCGCCCCGGCGGCAGGCCG
>DASPIH010000209.1:0-6112 GCA_035629195.1 Blastococcus sp.
CGCCGCTGGGCGTTCCGCGGCCGCAGACCCGCCCGATGCCGACGGCCGCCGGGCAGCCGCCGGGCGACGACCGGCCGACGACGACGATCCCCGGGGGCGGCCCGCACCCCGTTCCTCCACACCCTGTTCCTGCGCACCCCGCCGGCCCGAAGGTCACCGTCACGCGCGTCGCCGCCACCCGCAGCCGGGACCTGACCGTGGCCGCGGCCCGCCGGGTCCGGGCCGCGAGCCGGGCCGACGGCGCCGGGGAGAGCGGGCTGACCCAGCTGCTCTGGGTGAACGCGATGCACATGGCCGGGGACGCGATGATCGCCGTCTCCCTCGCCGGCACGCTGTTCTTCGCCGCGACCACCGACGCGCAGCGCGGGAACGTCGCGCTCTACCTGCTGGTGACGATGGCTCCCTTCGCCGTGCTGGCCCCGGTCATCGGCCCGGTCCTGGACCGGCTGCAGCGCGGGCGCCGGTGGGCGATGGCCACCTCGCTGGCCGGCCGCGCGGTGCTGGCCCTGGTGATGGCGGTGCACTTCGACGACCTCTGGCTCTATCCCGCGGCGCTCGGCGTGCTGGTCCTGTCGAAGGCGCACAACGTGCTCCGGGCGGCGGTCGTCCCGCGCGTGCTGCCCGGGGCCATGTCGCTCACCTCCGCCAACGCCCGCCTCTCGGTGTTCGGCCTCGCGACGGCGGGCGTCGCCGGCGCACTCGCCGCCGGCACCGCCGCCCTCCTCGGCTTCGAGGTGGAGCTGTGGGCGACCGCCGCCGTCTTCGTCGCCGGCGCGGTCCTCGCCGTCCGGCTGCCGCCGCACGTGGACGTGCCCACCGGCGAGGAGCCGGCCGACGTGCTCACCACCGCCGAGATCCGGCTGCCCGGCGCGCGGCGCCGGGTCAGCCCGCACGTGGTCCTCGCCCTGCGGGCCAACGCGGCGCTGCGCGGGCTGGGCGGGTTCCTGACCATCTTCTCGGCGTTCCTCGTGCAGGCCACCTTCGCCGACGGCTGGGAGGCGACGATCGCCCTCGGCGCGCTCGCCGCCGCCGCCGGGGTGGGCAGCTTCGCCGGCACGGCCGCCGGCTCCCGCCTGCACAGCGCCGCGCCCGACCGGCTGGTGCTGTACGCCGCGGCGACCGCCACGGGGGTGACCGTGCTCGCCGCGATCTTCTACGGGTTCCCGATGGCGGTGCTGGTCGCGGGCGTCGCCGCCGTCGCGAACGCCATGGGAAAGGTGTCGCTGGACGCGATCATCCAGCGCGAGGTGCCCGAGCGCCTCCGCGCCTCGGCGTTCGCCCGCTCGGAGACGATGCTGCAGCTGGCCTGGGTGGCCGGTGGCGCGCTCGGGATCGCGCTCCCGCCCACCGGCTGGCTGGGGTTCACCGTCGCGGCCGCCCTGCTGGCCGTCGCCGTCGGCCTCGTGCTGTGGACGCTGCGCCACGGCCGGCAGCCGACGGGGTCCCCGCACGCCCCGACGGCGTCGATGGGACCGTCGTGGTCGTGATCAAGCGCGTGCCCGCCCTGCTGGTCCTCGGCCTCGTCGTCTCCGTGGCCGGCTGCGCCGGGGAAGCCTCGACTCCCGGCGAGGTGCGGGTGCGGGCCGGCGGCCAGGACGTCACCGCCCGGCCGACGCAGTTCTGCCTCGACGGCGAGGGACAGCGCTACGAGAACACCCCGCCGGTCGTGGAGGTCCCACCGGGAACGGCCATCTCGCTGACCGTGCCCGAGACCGTCGCCGAGCGCGGCTGGCAGGTGCAGGTGTTCGACGAGCAGCTCCAGGAGGTGCTCGGCGAGGTCGACGTCCCCGACGGGACGACGACCTTCGCCGAGATCAACTCCTCCGACGTCGTTCCGCCCGCCTTCTACCTCGTGGTGGTCGAGGACAAGGGCGGGGACTGCGGCGAGTGGACCGGCGCCTGGCCGGTCGGCTTCCTCCGCGCCGGCGGCTGACGGCCGGCTGCCCGGCCTCAGCCCTCCAGGTCCCCCGCGACGGCGCGCAGCACCGAGGCCACCTTGCGCGCGTGCCCCCGATCGGGGTACCGGCCGTGCCGCAGCCCCTCGGAGACGTCGTCGAGCAGCTTGATCAGGTCCTCGATGATGGGCACCAGCTCGTCGGGCTTCTTGCGGCTGGCCGCGGCCACCGTGGCGGAGACCGACGGCAGCGGGTCGAGCAGCCGCACCTGCAGGGCCTGGTCACCCCGGCGTCCGGCGACGATGCCGAACTCCACGCGCTGCCCCGGCTTGAGGTCGGTGCCGGCCGGGAGCGCGTCCTTGTGCACGAAGACGTCCGGGCCGTCCTCGCGGGAGAGGAAGCCGAAGCCCTTCTCCGCGTTGAACCACTTGACTCTGCCGGTGGGCACGCTGGATCCCTCAGTTCCTGTGTGACGAGGTTCGCGCCGGAGAACGACGACGGCGGCGGCACGGAACCGCGCGCACCACAGGTTAGCCGCCCCGACCGCCGCCCGGACGTGCCTTTCCGGACGCGTGCCGGGGGTGCCCGACGGCGCCGGACCTAGGTCGCCGGGGGCGGCCCGTCAGCCCGCGGGAACCGCTTCGACGATGCCGAGACGGTCGAGCAGGACCAGGAAGACGACGGCGAAGTCGTTGGCCGCCACATCCCGCGCGACCTGAGCCCAGTCGACCTGCTCCCGCAGAGCCCGGGCGACGGGCAGCATCCGGCCGAAGTCGCAGTAGTGCTCGTCGAGGGCCATGAGCTTGCTGACGACGAGGTCCGTGGCGTCGAGCACCGGCATGTGGACCGACAGCACCGGCATCATCTCGGCCCGCTCGATCAGGTCCGACTCCACCGGCCGTCCGCAGGTGCGCCACAGCACGTCGATGAAGACGTCGTCCCGCACGACCTTGATCAGCCAGTCCTCGGCCGGGTGCACCACCTCGAGGCCGCCGTCGGCCAGCGCCTTGGCCGCCCGCTCCGCGTCGGCGGCCGGAACGAGGAAGTCGGCGTCGTGCTCGGGCTCCGGCGCACCCCGGACCCAGGCGGCGTAGCCGCCGCAGAGGGCGAAGGGCACCCCGCCCTGCTTCAGCGCGACAGCCGTGCGCTTGAGGAGGTCGCGCACCTGATCACGGGCAGAGGGCTCCACGGATGCCTCGCTACCCGCTGGCACCGCCGGCACGCACGCGCTCCCCGGGGTAGATCCGGCGACGAGCGGGCACAGGGGTCGGGTGCGCATCGCGACCTTCAACATCCTGCACGGGCGTTCCCTGACCGACGGCCGGGTCGACGTCGACCGGTTCGCCGCCGCCGTGAAGAGCCTGGACGCCGACGTGCTCGGGCTGCAGGAGGTGGACCGGGACCAGCCGCGGTCGATGGGCGCCGACCTCACCGCGGTGGCGGCCGAGGCGATGGGCGCGGTCGGCTCGCAGTTCGTCGCGGCGATCTCCGGAACCCCGGGCGGCACCTGGATGGCCGCGACCGGTGACGAGCAGCCCGGGTCGGCCAGCTACGGGATCGCGCTGCTGTCGCGCTATCCGGTCGTCTCGTGGCGGGTCGTCCGGCTGGCGCCCATGCGGGCCAAGGTCCCGTTCTGGGCGCCGGGCTTCCGCCGGCCGTTCCTCGTCCACGACGAGCCCCGGGTCGCGGTCGCCGCCGTGCTCGAGGGACCGACCGGGCAGTTCACGGTCTGCAACACCCACCTCACCTTCGTCCCGGGGTGGAACGGGCGGCAGCTGCGCACGCTGGTGCGCTCGCTGGAGGGCACGCGGGAGCCGCTGGTGCTCATGGGCGACCTGAACATGCAGCAGCGCCCGGCGGTCCGGCACAGCGGGCTGGAGCCCATCGCCTCGGGGCTCACGTTCCCGGTGACGCGGCCGACGCGGCAGCTGGACCACCTGCTCGTGCGCGGCGGCATCCGTCCGACCGGCCCGGCGGAGGCGGTGCAGCTGCCGCTGTCGGACCACCGGGCACTCGTCGTCCAGGTCGAGGTCTGATCAGCGTCGGGGCCTGGTCAGCGCTTGCGGTTCTCCGGTAGCTGCACGCCCGCCCGGTTCGGCTTGTCCGTGGGGTGGGCGTAGAGCAGGCGCTCCGCCGGGAGCGGGAAGCTGTGGTCCTGCCCGAAGGGCGACAGGGACCCGGCGACCGAGGCGGAGAGCTCGGTCAGCGGCGGGCCGCCGTCCTCGGACTGGCCCCAGGTGGGCTCCACGAGGTGCGCGTGCTTCTCGTTGCGCTTGGCCATGACGCCTCCGTGTGCGGTACGCGTGCACCACGCGGTGCACTGTTGCCTCCCATCTTCGCCTGTCCACCCCCGCCGGCGCACGCCCCCGCCCCGTACGGAGGCAGCGGAGCACCACCGCGCACGGCGACGTAGCGTGGACCGGATGCCCACGGAAGCCCCTGCGACGCTCGCCGCCTGGCTGCGCACCCGCAGCGACGAGCAGCTCAGCGCGTTGCTCGCGGCCCGGCCCGACACCGCCCGCCCCGCCCCCTCCGACGTCGTCGCGCTCGCCAGCCGCCTGGCGGTGCCGGTGTCGGTGGACCGCGCGCTCGACGAGCTCGATGCCGCCACGCTGCAGGTGCTCGACGTGGTGCTGCTGGCGCCGACCGACGGCATGGCGCCCGACGAGCTGATCGCCGCGCTGCCCGAGGTGCCCGACGACGTCCTGGACGGGGCCGTGGAGGCGCTGACCACCCGGGCGCTGCTCTGGGGCGACGACGTCCTCCACGCGCCCGACCCGGTGCGGCGGGCCGTCCGCCATCCCGCGGGCCTGGGCCGCCGGGCGGTGGACCTGCGGCTGCAGCTGCCCGCCGATGTGCCCGCGGCCCTGGCGGAGCTGCCACCGGAGGAGCGCGAGGTGCTCGAGCGGCTGGCCGGTGACCGCCCGGTGGGTCACCTGCCCGACACCCCGGCGAACGGGGCCGGCTCCCCCGCTCGCATGCTGCTGCGGCGCGGTCTGCTCGCCCGCATCGACGCGCTGAACGTCGAGCTGCCCCGCGAGATCGGCCTCGCCCTGCGGGGAGCCACCCCTACGGCCCGCCGCGGCGCCGTCCGGAGCCCGCGCTGACCAGCCGCGACGTCGCGGTGGTGGACCGCCAGGCCGCCGGCGCGGCGCTGGAGACGGTCGGCCGGATCGGCGAGCTGCTCACCCTCCTGGAGGAGGAACCGGCCGGGCTGCTGCGCAGCGGCGGCGTGGGGGTGCGGGACCAGAAGCGGCTGGCGAAGGCGCTGAAGCTGCCCGAGCCCGACGCCGCCTGGCTGCTGGAGCTGGCCCACGCCGCCGGCCTGCTGGACGTGGGCGGCCCGCACCGCGACGAGTGGCTGCCCACCCGCGCCTACGACGTCTGGCGGGAGCAGGACCTCGCCGACCGGTGGGCGGTGCTCGCCGGCGGCTGGCTGGCCGGCGTGCGGCTGCCCTCGCTGGTGGGCGTCCGGGACCTCGCCGGGAAGTCCGCCAACCCGCTGTCCCCCGACCTGGTGCGGCACACGGCTCCGGCCATCCGCCGGTCGGCGCTCGCCGTCCTCGCGGAGCTGCCCGCCGGCTGCGGGCTGGCCGCGGACGACCTCGCCGCGCTGCTCCGCTGGCGGACCCCGCGACGCGCCGACCGGCTGGCCCCGGTGCCGGACATGCTCGCCGAGGCCTCGCGCCTGGGTGTCGTGGTGGCCGGCGTCCTGTCCACCGCCGGGCGCGGCCTGCTGGCCTCCGGTGAGGACGGCGCCGCCGACGGCATGCGCGGCTTGCTGCCCGAACCGGTCGACCACGTCCTGGCCCAGCCCGATCTGTCGCTCATCGCGCCCGGCCCGCTGGTCGCCGGGCTCGCCGACACCCTCGCCGTCGTCGCCGACGTGGAGTCCTCCGGCGGAGCCACGGTGTTCCGGGTGTCGGAGAGCAGCGTGCGGCGGGCGCTGGACGTCGGCTGGTCGGCCTCGGACCTGCACGACTTCTTCGCCCGCGCCTCGCGGACGCCGGTGCCGCAGGCGCTGGACTACCTGGTCGACGACGTCGCCCGTCAGCACGGCCGGCTGCGGGTGGGCGCCATCGAGTCCTACGTGCGCTCCGACGACCACGGGCTGCTCTCCCAGGTGCTCGGCGACCGCCGGACCGCGTCCGCGGAGCTGCGCCGCCTGGCGCCGGGGGTGCTGGTCAGCGGGCTGGGCGCGGACGAGGTGCTCACCG
>DASPIH010000210.1:0-4686 GCA_035629195.1 Blastococcus sp.
CCGGGTTCATCCCGCCGTCGCCACCCCGCGGGCCGCGGCCAGCCGCGCCAGCGTGCGCTCCCGGCCGAGCAGCTCCATCGACTCGTACAGCGGCGGGGACACCGTCCGGCCGCTCACGGCCACCCGGACCGGCCCGAAGGCCTGGCGCGGCTTGCGCCCCAGCCCCTCGACCAGGGCGTCCTTGAGCGCCTGCTCGATCGCCGGGGTGCTCCACTCGGCCAGCTCGCCCAGTGCCGCCGTCGCCGCGTCGAGCACCTCGACGGCCGGCTCCCCGGCCAGCTGCTTCTCGGCCGCGGCCGGGTCGATCGTGACCTCGTCGACGAACAGGAAACCGAGCAGCCCGACCGCCTCGGAGAGGACGACCATGCGCTCCTGCGCCATGGGCGCGATCGCCTCCAGCACGGCGGACTGCTCCGGCGTCGGTGGATCGGCCACCAGGCCGGCACCGGCCAGGTACGGCACCACGCGCGCGGTGAACTCCTCCACCGGCAGCGCCCGCAGGTGGGTGGCGTTGATCGCCTCGGCCTTCTTCAGGTCGAACCGCGCCGGGTTGGCGCTCACCCGCGTGACGTCGAACGCCTCGACCATCTCCGCCATCGAGAAGATGTCGCGGTCCTCGGCGATCGACCAGCCCAGCAGCGCCAGGTAGTTGGCGAATCCCTCGGGCAGGAAGCCGCGGTCGCGGTAGACGTCGAGGTTGGACTGCGGATCGCGCTTGGACAGCTTCTTGCTGCCCTCGCCGGTCACGTAGGGCAGGTGCCCGAAGCGCGGGGTGCCCTGCGCGATGCCGATGTCGGTGAGCGCCGCGTACAGCGCCAGCTGGCGGGGCGTGGAGGGCAGGAGGTCCTCACCGCGCAGCACGTCGGTGATCCGCATCAGGGCGTCGTCCACGGGGTTCACGAAGGGGTACAGCGGGGCGCCGTTGCCGCGGACCAGCACGAAGTCGGGCACCGATCCCGCCGCGAAGCGGATCTCGCCGCGGACCAGATCGGTCCAGACGAGGTCCTCGTCGGGCATCCGCAGCCGGAGCACCGGCCGGCGGCCCTCGTCCCGGAAGGCCGCCTTCTGCGCGTCGGTGAGGAAGCGGTCGGCGTTGTCGTAGCCCAGCTTGGGGTCCTGGCCGGCGGCCAGCCGTCGGGCGTCGACCTCGTCGTTGGTGGAGAAGGACTCGTAGGCGTGGCCGGCTTCGAGCAGCCTGGCCGCCACGTCCCGGTAGACGTCGAAGCGCTCGGACTGGCGGTACGGGCCGTGCGGCCCGCCGACCTCGGGGCCCTCGTCCCACTCGAGGCCGAGCCAGCGCAGGCAGTCCAGGAGGTGCCGGTAGGACTCCTCGGAGTCGCGGGCGGCGTCGGTGTCCTCGATGCGGAAGACGAAGCTGCCGCCGGAGTGCCGCGCGTGCGCCCAGTTGAACAGCGCCGTGCGCATGAGGCCGACGTGCACCATGCCCGTGGGCGACGGGCAGAAGCGGGTGCGCACCGCCGAGCTCATCGACCGCCGCCCGCCGTGGAGATGCCCTCGGCCGCAGTGACGCCGTTCGTGAGCGTCCCGAGGCCCTCGATGGTGGACTCGACCCGCTGGCCCGGGCGGATCGGACCGACGCCCGACGGCGTCCCGGTGAGGACGACGTCGCCGGGCAGCAGGGTCATGACCTGCGAGATGTAGGAGACCAGGGTCGGCACGTCGAAGATCAGCTGGCTGGTGCGGCCCTGCTGGCGCCGCTCGCCGTCGACGTCGCAGGTGACCTCCAGATCGGCCGGGTCCAGGCCCAGCCCGGGCAGATCGGTCTCGATCCACGGGCCGAGCGGGCAGAACGAGTCGAAGCCCTTCGCGCGGGTCCACTGCCCGTCGCTCTTCTGCATGTCCCGCTCGCTCACGTCGTTGCCGATCGTGTAGCCGAAGATGCTGCCCGGCACCTGCTCCGGGGTGACGTTGCGGGCGCCGCGGGCACCGATGACGACCGCGAGCTCGACCTCGTGGTGCACGTCGGTGCTGCCCGGGGGGATGCGGATCGCGTCGCCCGGTCCGATCACGGAGGTGGAGGGCTTGAGGAACAGCAGGGGCGCCTTCGGGGCGTCACCGGTGAGTCCCTTCATCTCCTCGATGTGCGCGGCATAGTTCTTGCCGACGCACACCACCTTGCTGGGCAGGATCGGCGAGAGCAGCCGGATGTCCGCCTGCGCGAAGCGCGTGCCGGTGTAGGAGATCTGGCCGAAGGGGTGGCCCTCGATCTGGGCGATCTGGCCGTCCCCGTCGAGGACGCCGAAGGACATGCCCTGGGAAGAGGCGAAACGGACGATGCGCACGACCCGAGGTTAGTCGGCAGGCGGCCGGCCGCGGTTCTCGACCACCGGTGCCGGCCCGGCGCCGAGCGAGCCGACGTCGGCCGGTCCGGCGAGCAGGGACGGCACGTGCCGGCCGACAATGTCCCGGTGATCCTCATCGTCGTGAAGTTCCCGGTCCGTCCCGAGCGTGCCGACGAGTGGGCCGGGCTGGCCGCCGACTACGCCCGCGCGGTGAACGCCGAGGAGGGATCGCTGTTCTTCGAGTGGTCGCGGAGCCTGGAGGAGCCCGGCACCTTCGTCTGCGTCGAGGGCTTCCGCGACGCCGCCGCCGGCGCGGCCCACGTGGGCACCGAGGCCTTCGCGCGCTTCGTGGAGCTGGCACCGGACCTCGTCTCGGCCCAGCCGCAGATCATCTACGTGGACGCGCCGGACGTCCCGGGCTGGGGCCCGATGGGCGAGATCCAGCCCCGTTCCCAGCGGTGAAGCCGTTCCTGCTGCTGTCCTCGCGGCCGGAGGAGGAGGCAGCCGACGAGGAGCACGCGTCGTTCCTGCGCGCCACCCGTCTGCCCGCCGGCCGGCTGCACCGGATCCGCATGGACGCCGGCCCGCTGCCCGCCCTCGATCTCGACGACTACGCCGGCGTCTTCCTCGGTGGCGGGCCGTTCAACTCCAGCGACCCCGCCGAGGACAAGTCGCCGGTGCAGGTGCGGGTCGAGCAGGAGATGGGCGCGCTGCTCGACGAGGTCGTCGAGCGCGACCTCCCCTTCCTCGGCGCCTGCTACGGGATCGGCACGCTCGGCACGCACCAGGGCGGCGTCGTCGACCGGACCTACGGCGAGCCGGTGTCCGCGGTCGAGGTCACCCTCACCCCCGAGGGGCGCGACGACGCCCTGCTGGCCGGGGTGCCCGACCGCTTCCAGGCATTCGTCGGGCACAAGGAGGCGTGCCGGGTGCTGCCGGCGGGCGCGGTGCTGCTGGCCTCGTCGGCCACCTGCCCGGTGCAGATGTTCAAGGTGCGCCAGAACGTCTACGCCACCCAGTTCCACCCGGAGCTCGAGCTCGAGGGCCTGGTCGCACGGGTACGCATCTACCAGCACGCCGGCTACTTCCCGCCGAGCGAGACCGACCAGCTCATCGGCCGGCTGACGTCGGCCGTGGTGAGCGATCCGGCGCGGATCCTGGCGAACTTCGTCGCGCGCTACGGCTGAGGACGGCGGACGACGGCGTAGGTGAGCGCGTCGACCAGTGCGTGCCACGACGCCTCGACGATGTTGGCGTGCACCCCGACCGTGGTCCACTCCCCCACCCCGTCGGTCGTGTCGATGAGCACCCGGGTGGTCGCGCTCGTGCCACCCTCCCAGTCCAGGATGCGCACCTTGTAGTCGGCCAGCGCGACGTCGGCCAGTTGCGGATAGCGGCTGACCAGCGCCCGGCGCAGGGCGTTGTCGAGGGCGTTGACCGGCCCGTTGCCCTCGCCGGTGCAGATGACGCGCTCGGTCGTCCCGTCGTCGTTGGGGAGGTGGACCTTCACGGTCGCCTCGCTGACCACCACGCCGTTGCCCCAGTGCTCGACGGAGCTCCGGTAGCTCTCCAGCTCGAAGAGCACGGCCGGGGCGTCGGGCAGCTGCGAGCGCAGCAGCAGCTCGAAGGAGGCGTCGGCGGCCTCGAAGGACCAGCCGTCGGCCTCCAGCACCTTGACCTGGTCGACGACGCGGCCGATGGCGTCGGCCTGGCCGCTGAGGTCGACCCCCAGCTCGCGCCCCTTGAGCTCGACCGAGGCACGGCCGGCCATCTCGGTGACGAGGATGCGCATGTCGTTCCCGACGACCGCCGGGTCGAGGTGGTTGTACAGCTCCGGGCTCACCTTGATGGCGCTGGCGTGCAGGCCCGCCTTGTGCGCGAAGGCCGATGCGCCGACGTAGGGCTGGTGGTCGTCGGGGGCGATGTTGGCCAGCTCGGCGATCGCGTGGCTGACCCGCTTGAGCTCGGGCAGGCACTCGGCCGGCACCACCGGGAGCTCCATCTTGGTGACGAGGTTGCCGATCAGTGCGAACGTGTCGGCGTTGCCGGCCCGCTCGCCGTAGCCGTTGGCGGTGCCCTGCACGTGCGTCACGCCGGCCTCCACGGCGGCCAGCGTGTTGGCGACCGCGCAGCCGGTGTCGTCCTGGCAGTGGATGCCGAGTCTGCCGCTCGTGCGGCCGCGGACGTCGGCGACGACCCGGCCCACGCCCATCGGCAGCATGCCGCCGTTCGTGTCGCACATGACTCCGACCTCGGCACCGGATGCGAACGCCTCTGCAGCACCTGTACGCCGTAGTCGGGGTCGACGGCGTACCCGTCGAAGAAGTGCTCGCAGTCGACGAACACCCGGCGGCCGTGGCCGACGAGGAACGCGACGGTGTCG
>DASPIH010000211.1:0-11860 GCA_035629195.1 Blastococcus sp.
GCCGTGCACATGGTGCTGTGCGTCGCCTTCCTGTTTCTCGCAGCCAACCCTTGAGCGTTATCCGCCGACGGCGCCGATCACGACCGTGACGTCACTGCTGCCGCCGCCGGAGTGGGCAACGGTCAGCGGGATCTGCTCACCGGGACTCGTGTCTCGTAGCAGGTCGAGAAGGTCCTCGACCGTGGACACCGCCTGCTGGTCGAACTCGACGACCACGTCCCCAGCTCGGATGCCGGCATTGTCCGCCGGCCCGCCGGGCTGCACGCCAAGCACAAGCGCCCCGTCAGAGACTGGCACGTCGAGTTGCTCGGCCAGTTGCGGGGTGACCGGTGCCAGCGAGACGCCGAGGAAGGAATGGATGGCGCGCCCCTCGGCGAGGAGCTGCTCGGCGACGTCCACTGCGGTGGCCGCTGGGATCGCGAAACCCAACGACACAGCGCCGGCTGCCGGCGGGATGTAGGCCTCGTTGATGCCGATGACCCGCCCCGAAGCGTCGAGCAGCGCGCCGCCGGAGTTGCCCGGGGAGATGGCTGCGTCGACCTGGATGAGGTCGACCAGGGCCCGGCTCTCTGACGCGGAGGCGGGAATCTCCCGGTCCAGCGCTGAGACGATGCCCGCGGTGACCGTTCCCTCCAGGCCCAGGGGACTGCCGATGGCGAGGACGGGCTCACCTGGCCGGGGCAGCTCGGTGCGGTACTCGGGAACCGGCAAGTCGGTACGAGCGGTGCGCACCACTGCCAGGTCGGTGATGCGGTCGGTGGCCAGTACCGTCCCGGCCGACGACGTTCCATCGGCGTAGTCGATGGTCACCTGGCGCTCGTCCCGCACGACGTGGGCGTTGGTCACCACGACGTCCTCGCGGAAGACGACCCCGCTGCCCACTCCGCCGTTGATGCGAACCGTGACGACGCTAGGAGCCAGCTGCTCGACCACGTCAGCGAAATCGACCACGGTCGCCGACGCTGCCGTCGAGGAGGCGGCCGCCGAGGAGTCGGCAGCCGACGGTGAGCTGTCGGTGTCCGTGCAACCCGCGGCCCCCAGCACGATGACCGCGACCAGCGGCGCCCACCACGGCCGAGACCGTCGCGCTGGGCCCTCCCGAAACACGCGGGCACTTCCGAGCGGCGGCCTCCGGCGCGACGCAGGCCGGGGTGTCGCGGTGACTGTCAACTGCCCTGCCGTCCGCCTCAGCCGCTCAGGATGTGAGGCACCGTCGACAGCGACGAACACGATGAACAGCCTAATGAAGGGCATCGGAGGCGGAAAGATCCCCGACAGAGCCGCCTACTCGCAGCGGGCGCGTGGCCAGCAGTCCGGTTCTCCAGGTTGGCTGCAGCCGCGAACTGCCATGGGCACGCAAGGCAGTGAGACTCGCTAGGCCGGCACCCGGACGAGCGGGTAGGTCCGGCCTGGGAGCGAGGTGTCGACCGTCTGATCGCCGGAACAGAACACGTGGCGGTCGAGTCGCACCCGGCTGAGCGCCGTGCGAAGCGGATCTCCGGCACCGACCACCGACATCTGGATGCCCTGCCGAACCGCCTGGCGGTAGCAGGCTCCTAGCCCGCGCAGGCCCGATTCGTCGTAGGAGGTCAACGCACGGACGTCGACCGTCCAAGACGCCTGCGGTACGAGTCCTAGAGTGCGCGCAGCATCGAGCAGATGCCGAACCGTGCGACGGTTGAGATCCCCGGCCAGCATGATCGTGCCGGAGCCCAGAGTGACACTCACCGTCAAGCGTGGCGTCGGTTTCTTCTCGGTGCGCCTCGAGGTGGTCAGGGCGGGTGCAGGCACGAAGCACTCCTGGCGTGGTGAGTGGATCGCCATGTGCGCTCGGAGGTAGCGCTCCCGAATGGGTGGGCTGCTCTTCAACCCCGGCGTGAGGCTAGTGGCGCTGAAGCCATGGAGCCAGCCATCCCCGCATGGCATCCGTGATCGTGCTGCGGGCGAGCGGGAATGGCCGCCAGCGCTTTGTCCCGTCGGCTGCTGGCGGTCACCTGGCGTCGCCGCGGCCGAGTGGGTCGTCAGTGCGCGGATCGGTGAGGAAGACCAGTCCGAACTTGCCGATCTGCACCGTGTCGCCTGAGGCGAGCGAGGCGACATGGACAGGTTTGCGGTTGACGTAGGTGCCGTTGAGGCTGCCGACGTCGTGTACGGCGTATCCGCCCGGCTCCCGGTGGAACTCTGCGTGCCGGCGGCTCACCGTGACGTCGTCGAGCACGATGTCGCTGCCCGGGTGCCGCCCCACGGTGATCACCGGCTGATCCAGAGTGAAACGGCTGGCGACGTTCGGACCGTGTTGCACGACGAGCAGCGCATCTCCCGCAGACAGTGCACCGAGCGCTTCCGCATGGGTGTCAGAGAAAGACGGTTCATGCAGATTCGGCGGATCTCCGCTCGGCTCTTGTGCAACCGCCGGGGCCCGGCGGGTCTCTGGCAGCGCCTCCGTCGTCAGCGCTACCCCGCAACGAGTGCAGAAGCGGCTGCCCTCTGGATTGCCGTGCTCACACCGTCGGCACCGCATGTGCACCACCTCCTCGAGTCGACTGGCCGAAGGCGTGCGAGTGTGGCCACGTCGAGAGCGCCGCACGACGCTGGCCTTGCTCGCCTTCGCGCACGGTCCTTGCCATGAGCAACAGCGACCACGGCCGGGCAGGATCCGGCGAGGACCCTGCCCGTCGCTCTCTGCGTGCCCGTCGCCGTCACCGGCCGCTGCCCTTACCCGCTGCCGACAGCGCGTTGTCCAACCAGCTGCGCAACGCCGGGGCTGGCGCAGCGCCGGCCTGCCGCTCGACGACCTGCCCGTGGTCGAGGACCATGAGCGTGGGCACCGCTTGAACGGTGAACCGCTGTGCGGTCTGCGGTGCGGTATCGATGTTCACCTTGACCAGCTTGATCCGCCCGGCGAAGGACCGGGCCAGGTCCTCCAGCGCTGGACTGACCATGCGGCACGGCCCGCACCAGGGAGCCCACAGGTCGAGCAGGACCGGCAGCGGCGCCTGCTCGACAACCTCGGCGAAGTCCGCGTCCCCGGCGTCGACGATCCAGGGCAGGTTGGTGTGGCACTGCCCGCAGCGAGGGGTGCCCGCCGCGGTGGCGGGCACCCGGTTGCGGCGGCCGCAGGAGGGACAGGCCACCACCGTGGGCGATGTCATGACGTTCCTCCTCAGGCTGCGTTCCGGTAACCGTCGGCCGCGTTGTCGTAGCCGACGACCAGCTGACCGTCTGCCGCGTCGACGCGGATGGTCGCGCCGTCGTCGATGTCGCCGGACAGCAGCGCGCGGCCGATGCGGGTCTCGACCTCACGGGCGAGGAACCGGCGCAGGGGCCGGGCACCGTAGACGGGGTCGAAGCCCTGTCCGGCGATGAACCGCCGGGCGTCCTCGGTCAACTCCAGGCGCATCTGCCGCTCGGCCAGCCGGGCGCGCAGGTCGCCGACCATCAGTTCGACGATGGTCTCGATCTCGGCCAGGGTCAGCGGCTTGAACAGGATGATGTCGTCGACCCGGTTGAGGAACTCCGGCCGGAAGTGCCCGCGCAGCTCGGTCATGACCGCTTCCCGGGCCTCGGGCTTGACCTCTCCGCCGCCGGTGACGCCGTCGAGCAGGTACTGCGACCCGATGTTCGACGTCATGATCACCACGGTGTTGCGGAAGTCGACCGTGCGGCCCTGAGCGTCGGTGAGCCGGCCGTCGTCGAGGACCTGCAGCAGCGTGTTGAACACGTCGGCGTGCGCCTTCTCGATCTCGTCGAACAGAACGACCGAGTAGGGCTTGCGCCGCACCGCTTCGGTGAGCTGGCCGCCCTCCTCGTAGCCGACGTAGCCGGGCGGCGCGCCCACCAGCCGGGAGACGGTGTGCCGCTCCTGGTACTCGCTCATGTCCAGGCGGATGACGTTGTCCGCGGTGTCGAACAGGGCCGCGGCCAGGGTGCGGGCCAGCTCGGTCTTCCCGACACCGGTGGGGCCGAGGAAGATGAACGAGCCGATCGGCCGGCGAGGGTCCTTGATGCCGGACCGGGCGCGGATGATCGCGTCGGCGACCAGTTGCACGGCCTCGTCCTGCCCGACGACGCGCTCGTGCAGGACAGTGTCCAGACGCAGGATCTTGTCCCGCTCGCCCTCGGTGAGCCGGGACACCGGGATACCGGTCCAGCGGGACACGATGTTGGCGATCTCGGCGTCGGTGACGACCTCGCGCAGCAGCCGCTGACCGCCCTGCTTGGCCGCCAACTGTTCCTCCTCGGCGGCCAGCCGCCGCTCCAGCTCGGGCAGGCGACCGTGGCGCAGCTCGGCGGCCCGGTTCAGGTCGTAGGACCGCTCGGCCTGCTCGGCCTCCAGGCGCACCTGCTCGAGCTCCTCGCGCAGCGCCTGCACCTTGCGCAGGGCGTGCCGTTCGGCCTCCCACTGGGCGCGCATCGCGTCGGCCTCGCCCCGCAGGTCGGCGAGCTCGCGGCGCAGCTCCTCCAGGCGCTTCTTGCTGGCCGGGTCGCTCTCCTTGGCCAGCGCGGCGTCCTCGATCTCCAGCCGCCGCACCCGCCGGGTCAGCTCGTCGAGCTCGGCCGGCATGGAGTCGATCTCGGTGCGCAGCATCGCGCAGGCCTCGTCGACCAGGTCGATGGCCTTGTCGGGCAGGAACCGGTCGGAGATGTAGCGGTGGGAGAGGGTGACCGCGGAGACCAGCGCGGTGTCCTGGATCTTGACGCCGTGGAAGATCTCCAGCCGCTCGCGCAGACCGCGCAGGATGGAGACGGCGTCCTCGACCGTGGGCTCGTCGACGACGACAGGCTGGAAGCGGCGCTCCAGCGCGGCGTCCTTCTCCACGTGCTTGCGGTACTCGTCCAGGGTGGTGGCGCCGATCATGTGCAGCTCGCCGCGGGCCAGCATCGGCTTGAGCATGTTGCCGGCGTCCATCGCGCCCTCGGCCGCGCCGGCGCCGACGACGGTGTGCATCTCGTCGACGAACAGGATGATGCGGCCCTCGGCGGCGCGGACCTCGTTGAGGACGGCCTTGAGTCGTTCCTCGAACTCGCCGCGGTACTTGGCCCCGGCCACCAGCGAGCCCATGTCGAGGGCGAAGATCGTCTTGTCGCGCAGGCCCTCGGGGACGTCGCCGCGGGTGATCCGCTGGGCCAGGCCCTCGACGATGGCGGTCTTGCCGACGCCGGGGTCACCGATGAGCACCGGGTTGTTCTTCGTCTTGCGGGACAGGATCTGCACCACGCGGCGGATCTCGGTGTCCCGGCCGATGACCGGGTCCGTCTTCCCGGCGGCGGCCTCGGCGACCAGGTCGCGGCCGTACTTGTCCAGCGCCTCGTAGGCGACCTCGGGCATGGCCGAGGTGACCCGCTGGTTGCCGCGGATGTCGGTCAGCGCGGTCAGGAACTTGTCCCGGGTCAGGCCGTGGGTGCGCAGCAGCCGCCCGGCCGCCGTCGCGCTGCCCTCCTCCAGCAGGGCGATGACCAGGTGCTCGACGGAGACGTACTCGTCCTTGAGCCGCTGCGCCTCCCGCTCGGCGGTCTCGAACAGCCGCGACAGCCGCTGGGTCACGTACACCTGTCCCGGCGCCGCACCCGGGCCGGTGACGCGCGGTCGGCGCCCCAGCTCGGCCTCCACGTCGACGCGCACGTCGTCCGGGTCCGCGCCTGCCTGGGACAGCAGCCGGGAAGTCAGGCCCTCAGGCTGGTCGAGCAGAGCAAGCAGCAGGTGCTCGCCGTCGACCTCGGTGTGGCCAAAGCGCAGCGCCTTGGTCTGCGCGTCGTGGAGGGCCTCCTGTGACTTCTGGGTCAGTCGGTTGAGGTCCACGTCAGCCTCCGATGTATGTCCGTGTCGTGGTCTGGTCGGTCGTGGTCTGGTCGGTCGTCGGCGTACCGGCAAGGCCGTGGTGCCGCGGCACGCGCCGAAGTGCCGTCTGCAACTCGTCGATGCGGTCCAGCAGCTCCAGCACCAGGCCGACGGCGGCGTAGTTGAGGGAGAAGCCCGCGCGCAGTCGCTGGATCCGGGCCACGGTCGCGACCTGGGCCGGTGCCAGCCACAGCACGTCGGCGCCGTCGCGTTCGGCCTCCAGCAGGCCGAGTGCGACCAGCCGGCGCACCAGTTCCGGATGCAGCCGCGCGCGTGCCGCGAACGTGTCCAGGTCCAGCAGGTGAGCGCGGGACCGGCGCGCGAGGGGGTAGGTCATGAGGCCCTCCTGGCGTGCTTGCGCGCATCGAAGGTGGAGGCGGTGGCCAGCTCGGAGAACAGCCGCCGCTCGTCGTCGGTCAGGCGGTGCGGCACGACGATCCTGGCCTCGGCATACAGGTCTCCGGCGGTCCCGCGGGGGTTGGGCAATCCGCGGCCACGCAGGCGCAGCCGGCGTCCACTGGACGTGCCGGCCGGCACCTTCACCTTCGCTTCGCCGCCGGGGGTGTCAAACGCGACCGAGGTACCCAGCGCCGCCTCCCAGGGCGCCAGCGGCAGGTCGACGTAGAGGTCGCGGCCCTCGACTCGATACCGCGGGTGCGGTGCCAGGCGCACGACGAGGTACAGGTCGCCGTTCGGCGCGCCGCCCGACCCCTGGCCGCCCTGGGCGCCCAGCCGGATCCGCTGCCCGTCGGTCACCCCGGCGGGGATGTTGACCTCCAGTGTGCGCGGCCCGTCCGGGCCGGAGAGCGTCAGCGACCGGCGGCCACCGGAATAGGCGTCCTCGACGCTGAGCTCCAACTCCGCTTCCTGATCGGCGCCGCTCACCTGCCCCCAGCCCGGGCGGGCCCGGCCGGCGCCGCCCTGACGTCCGGCAGTGCGCCCGCTGAACATGCCCCCGAGCAGGTCGTCGAGGTCGATGCCCTCGCCGAACCCGCCCGAGCCGAAGCCGGTGCCACCGACCCAGACCTGCTCGCCGTCCGACCCGCCGGGCCAGCCCGATGACCAACCCGGACCGGGTCGAGCACCAGCACCAGCGCCGGCGGCCGCGCCGGCCCGCGCGCGCCGCCAGGTCTCGGGGTCCACACCCTCGGGCACCTGGCGGAAGTCCGCGCCGAAGGCGTCGTACCGACGCCTTGTCTCAGGATCGGACAGGACGTCGTAGGCCTCGGAGACCTCCTTGAACCTTTCCTCCGCGCCCGGGTCCTTGTTGACGTCGGGGTGGTACTGGCGGGCCAGCTTGCGGTAGGCGCGCTGGATCTCCTCGGCGCTCGCACCGCGCGCCACGCCGAGGGCGGCGTAGTAGTCGCGGTCGGCCATCACCGCGCCTCCGCATCCCGCCGATTGTCACCAGCCTCGTTCCCCTCCGCCGCGTCGCGCTCCTGAGGCGCCGCGGCGACGACCACGGCGGCCGGGCGCAGCTGCTGCTCCCCCTCCCCGTAGCCGGGGCGCAGCACCTTCAGCACGGTGCCGGCCGGCGCGGTGTGGGTCGGGGTGGCGGCCACCGCCTCGTGGCGGGCCGGGTCGAACACGGCTCCGACGTCGTCCCGTCGGGGATACCCGAGCCCGGTGAGCACCGCGAGCGCCTGGTCCCGGACACCGCGCACTCCGTCGATGATCGAGCCCGGGTTCGCGGTCGCGTGCGCCAGCGCCAGCTCCAGGTGGTCGACCACCGGCAGCCAGGCCGCGGCGACCTGCGCCCGCTCCCGGGCGCGCAGTTGCGAGGAGTCCCGTTCGTAGCGCTTGCGCAGGTTGTCCAGGTCAGCCAGTGCCCGCCGCCACCGATCCTCCAGCTCGGCCACCTCCCGCTCCAGGCCGCTGACCTGCTGCTGCAGCTCGGCCACCCGCGGGTCGGGCTCAGTGGTGGCCGGTCCCGCACCGCCGGCGGGCACGCCGGCGGCGCGGGCCTCGGGGGCCTGGGAGGTGGACGCGTCGGCCCGGGCCGCCCGCACGTTCTGGTCGGCCATCGTCCTCACCTCACTCGTTGACGACCTCGGCATCGATCACGTCGTCATCCGATCCGCCGGAGGACGAGGCTCCCGCGCCGGATGACGGCCCAGCACCGCCGGAAGATGCGGCCATGCCGTGGAAGATCTGCTGCAGCTCACCGGTCAGCGACCGCAGGCGATCGATCGGAGCCTCCTCCTTGACCGCCTGCCGGGCGTCGGCGATGAGCATCTCGGCCCGCGCCTTCTCGTGCACCGGCACCGACTCGCCCAGCTCCGCCAGCCGCCGCTCGACCTGGTAGGCGGCCGAGTCCAGGGTGTTGCGGGCCTCGACCAGCTCGCGCAGCCTCGCGTCCTCAGCGGAGTGCTGCTGGGCGTCGGCCACCATCCGCTCGACCTCGGCCTTGTCCAGGTTGGAGGACTCGCTGATGGTGATCTGCTGCTGCTGCCCGGTGTCCTTGTCGCGCGCGGTGACGTTGAGGATGCCGTTGGCGTCGATGTCGTAGGTCACCTCGACCTGCGGCACCCCCCGCGGCGCCGGGCGGATGTTCTCCAGCCGGAACCGGCCGAGCACCCGGTTGTCGCTCGCGCGCTCACGCTCACCCTGCAGCACGACGATGTCGACGGCGGGCTGGTCGTCCTCGGCGGTGGAGAACACCTCCGAGCGGCGGGCCGGGATGGTGGTGTTGCGCTCGATGACCTTGGTCATCACCCCGCCCATCGTCTCCACACCCAGCGACAGCGGGGTGACGTCGAGCAGCAGGACGTCCTTGACCTCACCCTTGATCACCGCGGCCTGGAGCGCGGCACCGAGGGCGACGACCTCGTCGGGATTGACCGACATGTTCGGGTCCTTGCCGCCGGTCAGCCGGCGCACCAGGTTCTGCACCGCCGGGATCCGGGTGGAGCCACCGACCAGGATGACCTCGTCGATGTCGTTCGCGGTCACCTTCGCATCCGCCATCGCCTGCTGCACCGGACCCATGCACCGCTCCACCAGGTCGGCGGTGATCGACTCGAACGTCGACCGCCGAAGCGTGGTGTTCAGGTGCTTGGGGCCGTTGGCGTCGGCGGTGATGAACGGCAGATTCACCGTCGTCTCGGCAACCGAGGACAGCTCGACCTTGGCCTTCTCGGCCGCCTCGAACAGCCGCTGCAGCGCCTGCGGGTCCTTGCGCAGGTCGATGCCCTCGGCCCGCTGGAACTCCTCGGCCAGGTGGTCGACGATCCGCCGGTCGAAGTCGTCACCACCCAGGTGCCCGTCACCGGCGGTCGCCCGGACCTCCACGACACCGTCACCGACGTCGAGCAGGCTCACGTCGAACGTGCCACCACCCAGGTCGAACACCATGACCGTCTCGTTCTTCTTCTTGTCCAGGCCGTAGGCCAGCGCCGCCGCCGTGGGCTCGTTGACGATCCGCAGCACGTTCAGTCCAGCGATCTTGCCGGCGTCGCGCGTGGCCTGCCGCTGGGCGTCGTTGAAGTACGCCGGCACCGTGATCACCGCCTCGGTGATCTTCTCGCCGAGGTACTTGGACGCGTCATCGACCAGCTTGCGCAGCACCTGCGCGGAGATCTCCTCCGGTGCGTACTGCTTGCCGCGCACGTTGAACCGCACCGCGCCCTCAGGCCCGGAGACGACGTCGAAGGTCACCGCGTCCTTCTCGCTGATGACCTCCTCGTAGCGACGGCCGATGAACCGCTTGGCCGAGGAGATGGTGCCCTTGGAGTTCAGGATCGCCTGTCGGCGGGCGAGCTGACCGACCAGTCGCTCACCGGACTCGGCGAAGGCCACCACCGACGGGGTGGTGCGGCCACCTTCTGCGTTGGCGATGACGGTGGGCTTGCCGCCCTCGGTGACCGCGATCACCGAGTTGGTGGTGCCCAGGTCGATACCGACCGCCTTAGCCATCTCAACCTCCCGTGTGCTCGTAGGAAGAAGAGTTCGAAATGCTCAGCTGACAGGGAATGCGCCGGAGCCCCGTGGCGGGCTAGGGCTCGGCGCCCGGGACGCCGGGGGGAGCATCGCCGAACACGAGCTGCTCACCGGACAGCAGCGGCGCCCGATGTCGGGTGGCCTGCCGTTCGGCGTCCAACCGCTGGCGGGGACGGTCCGGATTCGGCTGGGCAGCGGCCGGCTCGGCGAGCGGCACGGTGCGCACGCCGACCAGATGGAAGCGAATCCAGGTCGCCCCACATCGCGGACACATGAGGGAGCCGGGCGCGGTGGGCGCTGGCACGGGGATGCCGTTGAGGGAGTGGTACTCCCAGGTCAGGCCGTGCCCGTCCTCGACGTGCTGCACGTCGTAGTCGGTGCTCCAGGCGTGCCCGCATCCGGCGCAGGTGAAGTGGTAACGCTCCACCGCCACTTCCTTGAGCACCGTTTCTCACCTCCTCGTCGTTCGTGATGGTCGCGGTGGCCTGAGTGAGCCGTAGCGGTTAGGACCTCGGCTGTGCCCAGGCCGTCTGTCGTGCTGGATGGGGCGGGGTGGGCGGGGCACCCGCCGCGGGCTCGCACACCGCCCACCGCTCGTCAGGTCAGCTCTGCCTGCCGCCGGACTGGGCGCTGGCCTTCTTTCCTTCACCGGCCTTCAGCTGCTGCCCGCCGCCGCTGGTCTGGACCTCGATCCGGCGCGGCTGGGCCGACTCAGCCATCGGGATGGTCAGCACGAGGACACCGTTGTTGTAGGTGGCCGCGACCTTGGTGGTGTCCAGGGCGTCGCCGACCTGCAGCTGGCGGGTGAAACTGCCCTGCGGCCGCTCGGCGAGCAGGACGTTGTGGCCTTCCTCGTACTCGGCGTTTCGGTTGGCCTTGATGGTGAGCACGTTGCGCTCGGAAGTGATCTCCACGCCGGCCGGGTCGACGCCCGGCAGGTCCAGCGCGACGTGGTAGCCGTCATCGGCCTGCCACACGTCCATCGGCATCCCCATCGGGGTCCGCCGTCCCGACACCAGTTGGCTGGTCAGCCGGTCAACACCCCGGAAGGGATCCCCGAACGGGTCGAAACGCATGACGCTCATGGTCAGTCTCCTTCCAGATGGTTGCGGTTGTGGGGTGGATTCGTGTCCGCCGGCTGGGCGGGCACGAAGTCTGTGGCGTGCTCGGGAGGACGGGCGCGCCCGAGCGGAAAGCAGGTGTCGCGCTGAGCTGTCAGCGGTGCCGTGGGCATGTCTCCCTCGACGATTCCACTCACGTCATCGGACCCACGTCATCGACTTGGCGCTGCGCAGATGCCAGGCACCGGCCACCAGCACGATCCCGGTAACCGCGGCGTAGAAGCCGAGTGCCGCAGCGAGCGTGGCCGCGTCGGCGTCGGGCCAGGCCAGGATCACCAGACCGGTCCCGATGGAGACGACCCCGCAGATCGTGAGCAGCCAGTTCCCGGCCCGCCGCCGACGCGGTAGTGCCGCGTCCAGCAGTCCGAGGACCCCGGCGGTCGACTCCAGCAGCCCGGTGACGATGGCCCAGGCGCCGATCAGCACGGCGAGCGTGAGAGGACTGCCGTGCGGCAAGACCAACGCCATCAGGCCGGCGAGCAGCGCGGCGCAGCCGGACAGCCGACAGCTCCACCGGGGATGCCCTTGGTCGGGCTCGTGCGTGAGCGTGCTGGCAACCCGAGCACCGCCGTCGATCAGTGCGTAGGCACCGAAGAGGACGGCCAGGCCGGTCAGCGTGAGATCGGACCACAGCGCCAGTGCCGCGACGAGGGCCGTCAGCGCGCCACGCGTCCCCAGGACCACCGACAGCTGCCGCCCGAGACGGCGATCGGGCTGCTGCCTGCGGGCCTTCACGGCGGACAGGCCAGCGTCGGGGCGCGTCGAGCCACTGTTGGGCTGCAGCAGGGAGATCGGGTGACCCATCGCGACCTCCTCGACTCCTTTCTTCGAACTTGCGGTCGCGGCTACGCACTACCCAAAACCTACAGCGGCAATCACAGATTCCCTGAAATCGCAGGACAAGTTTCTGGCCGCGGCCCAGGTGTGGACAGGGGGATCGAGCGACGCAGCGGTATGACAC